>CAIJKY010000009.1 GCA_903821365.1 uncultured bacterium
CTTCGGCAAAGTCCGAAGCTTTTTGTTTAAAAACTATCACTCCTTATGCAGAGTTCTGCGGTTTATTTTTCTCATATGGCATACAATAAATTTATGAGCAATATTAAACCTATCAAAGTAAAGCAAGAAGAGTTTGTTAGTACAATTGAGGGTGAGGCTTCGATACAAGAGTTGAGACTATTAGAATGTTCAATAAAAAACGAAGTGAATATAAAAAGTTGAAGCACTACCAAGGACGAGAGAGACAACGAAACAATGAGCTTTAAGAATAATTTTGGTGACTGGAGGCTTCTTACTGAAGGTTCTGAGGCACAAGATCTTATAGGTGTAGAGTCTGAGGTCAAAAGGTTAAATTCAGCACTGGAAGCTTTTGCTGAGAGTGACCGCAACTCCATTATTGCTTATGTAGCACCCTTTGGGGCTGGAAAGTCTTTAATACTTGATTGCGTACAGAAACAAACTGACTATGAGTGGTTGACTTTTGAAACATGGCGCTACTCGAATAGAAATGAACTTTGGGATAACTTCACAGTCGAAACGGTTGCTTATTTTACAAAAAAATCCTTAAGCAAAATAGCGGACGAGGTCGATGGGGGCGCTCCTAGTAATTACGAGAAGTGGATTGGAATTCTTATTGTTGTAGGAATTATAGTAATTACGCTGGCAAGCAGATTAGTGTGGGAGGTGTATAAAGAAGATGCTTTTTTAGTGGCCTGGTTGAAATATGCACTTCCGCTTTTGATCTCGGGTCTAGGTTTTTTGGGACTGACAACGATGCTCTCATGGTCAAGACGCTTAAAGAGATCAAATAAGATGACACGAGTATTCCAGTTCGAAGAACGCCTAAAGAGTGCATTCAGTACCGCTGATCGTCCTGTAGTGATAGTGGTAGACGATGCTGATCGAGCGGGCGAGGACGGCATGGTATTTCTGGAGACCTTGCGCACTTTCTTAAATAACAATAATTTCATCAATCCAATTGTTGTTATTGTGCCGCAATCGCGGTATGCCTTTGATACTAAAAGTGTCTCAAGAGGAATCAGGTCAATAGATAGAGCGATGAAGCTTTACGATACAACTATTTACTTCTATCCTCAGGTATCAGGCTATGATTTTGAGAAGTATTACAAGAACTTGAAAATAAACGATGAATACGCAATAAAGCAATTGACACGCATTTCTTCTATTCTGGCGGGCGATTATGGCATGAAGAGAATCGGCTATGATGGTCAGATTAATCTTCGCTTATTTAAATATGCCCTCAGAGAGTCGGCGCTCTTTTTAGAATACTATCCAAAAGCTAAGTTACATCTTGCATTTATATTTATTTTGAGCCGCTTAATTACTACCCCGGAAAACGAGCCAGCGGCAAGTAAGCTAAAGAATCGTGAGTTTGATGATCATTGGCTTCTTCCATTCATGGTAGCTATATACGACGAAGAAGGCAAATGGAAGCCTGGAGAAGTCTATCATTACCTTATATTTTTTGGTGATTACGGTAAAGACAAAGAGATTAAAATTAAAGTTTATGGCAAAACTGTAGAGATAAATATTGATAAGAAATACGAGCAATTAATTGATCTCCCTTAGAAGTAATAGATCTTTAAGCCGTTGATCGAGTCTGTGTATGATTATCCATATAACGTCCCGCTTACCTTAAATGGATGACCAATAAAGATACGCTTAACAATAGCGTCCTATAGTCTATAGTTAAACTATGAAAAACATCATCATCACCGGCGCCAACCGTGGCATTGGCCTAGAACTTACCAAACTGTTTGCTCAAGATTGCATCGTATATGCGCTATGTCGCGGCGATTTTCCGCAGGATGCGTTAAACGACCACATCAAAGTTATTAAAATAGACATAACGGATGAAGCTGCGGTTGCAAAGTTTGCAGCAGAGCTCGACGCCGCGCAGGTCGCAATTGATCTGCTCATTAATAACGCTGGTATGGCGGGCGGCGACGACAATCTGATGGTGAAAGTCGATGTAAGTTCAGCGACTCAAGTTTTTGTAACGAATGTCGTTGCGCCAATGAGCGTATCGCTACACGTAACAAATGCGTTAAAAAGAGCAGACAAGCCTGCGATGATCGCAATCTCGTCAAGGATGGGCACGCACGCTTTGCTCAATGATTACAATGCAGAGTGGTGGCCATATAGCGCGAGTAAAGCCGCATTAGGCATGGCTGTTTCTGCTTTTGCGATCAACGAACCGACTGTACAATCTATCAGCGTTCACCCTGGCTGGGTTAAGACGCGCATGGGTGGCGATGATGCCGCGTTGGAGCCTGCAGAATCGGCAAGGGACATTAAGAACTTATACGAACGTATTGATGAGCTTGAGTCTGGCAGTATGTATAACCATGATGGCAAGGTTATGGACTGGTAGAATATCTGTCAAAATAGTATGAGGTTAGTTAATAATCTCTCCCTTGGCATTCGCCAATATATCCCGCCAAGCCTGAAGCTGCTCCGGCGTTAATCTTTCCCAATCATCAACTTCGCCAATAATCTTCAGTGGCGCCGTACTGCGATATGAGCGGGTAGGATTGCCAGGAAACTTTTTGTCCGTTACATTTGGATCGTTCTCAAAACTTCCGGTTGGTTCAACGATATAAACGCGTGGATGGCCACTGCCTTTTGATAGCTCTGCGGCCATTCCCGCACCATTTGGCAAAGCAGTAAAGTATATGTGATTCATGATAATTTCTGGCCTGTAATTTGATTTAAAGCCTGGTGTTAACAAATCTCCAACGCGTAGGTCGGCTTTTGTCCCATGATAAAAAGGTCCATCGTCAAGAGTATTCATTACTACCTCCACGTTTATTACTACGATATTTTGCAACCTTCATAATAGTCCCACAGCGCTCCATTGAACACCATCGGCGTTTGCCGGCGTGGGAATCATCAACAAAAAGCAACGGACAGGAAGGATTATTGCATTGTTGCACTGGCTTGGTCGAGTGGTGTGCTAGCACATCGATGGCGTCGCGCGCGATGGTGGATAGTGCGGCTTTTGCAGTTGCTGGGTGACGCCAGGTTACTTCTTTGGCATTAAGATCTAATGAAGGTGTAAGTGGCGCTA
Organism: uncultured bacterium; assembly: GCA_903821365.1. Taxonomy (GTDB): domain Bacteria; phylum Patescibacteriota; class Saccharimonadia; order Saccharimonadales; family Saccharimonadaceae; genus CAIJKY01. The sequence goes on from CAIJKY010000009.1 coordinate 3,092, forward strand.
CCAAGGCAAAGTCATTAAGTAGCTGAATGTCCTCTCGTGCCGGCACCTCACCGATACGCCGAGCATTGGTTGCTTTCCATATTGCCCAGCGAAGCGCATATGCGCGTTTAAGATCGGTGGATGTGACTATGCAGTCATTGAGGAGCAATGGGCTAGTTGCTAACCACGCCGATAGATCATCGGCCGTATGCAGTCGCTCAAATTTTTGATATGGCCCAGGGCCACCAGTGTGTGCGAGATCGAGACTGATGCGGCCAGATACAAAAAGCATCCGCAGGTGCCAGGGTTTCTGGGCATTAGTATCCATTAAACTTTTCATAATGTAACTATATTATACGGTTACATTATAAAAAGCAATGTGCTAGCATGGATGTATGAATATCACTCATCTCAACCTGGATACACTCTACAAAAATCCAGCTTTTTCGCAGGCAGCCGTTATCGATGGTCCAGCCAAAATGATTTACGTCGGTGGCCAAAACGGTGTCCGTATGGACGGCACGATGGCCGGCGAAGATCTTGGCGCGCAGTCCGAGCAAGCACTCAAAAATGTGCTTGAAGTGTTAAAAGCTGCAGGCGCGACCCAAGAGAATACAGTAAAGCTTGGCATCTACGTTGTGCAAGGACACGACATGCGCCCAGCGTTTGCCGCTGCGCAGGCGATTTGGGGCATGCATCCAACGACCATCACGGTTTTGATGGTGGCAGGCCTCGCCAACCCACAGGCGCTGGTAGAGATTGAAGCTGTCGCGGCGGTTGAGGCGTAAATATGGAAACGCAAAACACTACAGGTAAAACAAAAGATCAAGGCTGGGAAATTGGTGTTCGTCGGACGTTTGCAGTTGATGCAACTCGGGCATGGGAAGTAATGATGACCCAGCCAGGCTTAGGCTATTGGTTTGGCGATGATCCTGATGTTCGCTTTAAAAAAGATGCACAGTTTGCAACAAGTGAAGGGATAGTTGGCCATGTAGTCAGCATCGAAGATGGTAAGCTTTTGCGGCTTCGATGGCAGCCGCGTGGATGGGATGAGGCCTCAACGCTGCAGCTACGTTTTATAGCTGCCAATGACAAAACAACCATTAGTATTCACCACGAACGTTTAATGGATGCGGCTCAGCGTGAAGCGATGAAAAAGCATTGGAGTGGAGTACTTGAATCGCTTAGCGATTTGTTCTAAGTGCCAAGGGTAAGTAGTAGATAGCCCACGCCAAACTTCGCAGCTAATAAGCCATTCGCTGCCGTTCCGAGGCAAACCTACAGGTTCTTTTCTTTCAAATGCCAGGCGGGGAAAGTTAGTGCTAACAGGATCGCGAAGATAATCGCACCAGTCACAGTGTTAGAACCTTAGTAAGTAGAGCGTGATAGGCGCGCGGGAGGACTTACAAAGATTTCAGGCGCGCCTGAAATCTAGCACGACAGATACTTTGCCATCTATAATTTTAGCGTTAATATCACCTTTATGTAGATCAAGGATGCTCCGAGCTATTGCGAGGCCAAGCCCGAAACCATCATGACTACTTGCGAGTCGAGATTGGTAAAAGCGTTCAAAAATCTTTTTTGCTTCTTGTTCCGTCATGGTGTTGCTCATATTCTCAACCACTACATGCAGCGATCTATCTTGTCTTTTTCTAAGCATGACATTAACTGGACTTCCGTCGGGAGAGTACTTCACTGCATTTTGTACGACATTGTTAAGTGCCGTTTCGACAAGACGGCCGTTGCCATTAATTATGGCTGCGTCGGCTCCGATGTCTAGTGACAAATATATACCTCTAGAAGCCGCGCTGCTCCGATACCTTTCGCAGACTTGTCGTAACGTATCGACTAAGTCTATTTTTTCTAGAGTCAGCCGTTGGCTGGCCTTTTGACTATCAACCTGATTGAGGATCAATAATTGATTTGCGAGTTGGATCATACGCTCCACTTCGGCTTTGCTGGCGGCGAGAGTGTTCTGGTAGTATTCAACATTACGCGAGCGCCTTAACGCCAGCTCTAGTTCACCGTTTAAAATTGCCAATGGTGTACGTAATTCATGCGAGGCATTGGCGACAAACTGTTTTTGCCGTTCTTGTGACTCGATGAGTGGGCGCAGTGTTCGCCGAGTAATAAGGTATGCGCCAAATGGTACAACAAAAACCGCGACGCCATTGACGCCAATAATGATGTTCCTGAATCGGTCGATAGCAACGTCAGCAGCAACTTTTGCGGCTTGCTCGCGCTTCTCGGGGCTTTCGAGGCCACTACTCTGCTCAACCTGGCTTTGTACCTGCTCGACAAAATTCTGGCCAAGTGATTCATGAACCGAAACGTACAACCCGGCGCTGAACAGCCAAAGAAACCCTAGGAATAACAAGGTATATTTGATGGTGAGGTGTATTGTCGCGCGTCTCCACATGGCCTACTCAATCATGTAGCCGAGACCGCGCACGGTTTTAATGATTTCTTGGTCTTCACCTGTCTCGCGGATTTTTTTACGCAGATACCGTACGTATGTTTCGACAACATTCGACATTCCTTGATAATTCATGTCCCAGACGTGCTCAAGCAGCTCGGATTTAGAGACTATCCTTCCATGGTGCGTGAGCAGATAGTGGTATAGTGCGACTTCTTTTGCTGTTAAATCAAGGGGTTTCCCATTGTAGGTAGCCAGCTTTTTAGTGGTATCAAACATGGCCATTCCCACCTGCAAGGTAACTGGGTCGGCCTTTTTCCCTCGCCGTAGCAAGGCTCGGATACGTGCATTCAACTCATTGAACGAAAAAGGTTTTACTAAATAGTCATCGGCACCGCTATCGAGACCCTTTATTTTGTCATCGGTATCATCAAGGGCGGTGAGCATAATGATTGGTATGTCTGTGTCGGCTTTTCGTATCATTTTGCAGACTGTCAAGCCATCGATTTCGGGCATCATGATATCCAATATGACTGCATCATACTCATTGATCTCAAACTTATCAATCGTCGCTTGGCCAGTGGTGGCGATATCGACAAGATACCCATCGTCAATAAGTGAGCGTCGGGTCACGTCGGCTAGGCGAGCATTATCTTCTGCTAGAAGTATTTGCATACTCACAGTATACATATATCACATGATAATTATATGAGAGACTTATAGCTAAATACTCACGCTAGTCTCATGGGGGCGGCACTATAATGAAAATATAAACACGATAATGTAAGGAGGTAAATCAAGCTAGACACCACAATGACTAATACAACCCACTCTATAAAGGAGAATAATATAATGAATTACAGTCTTAAGAAATCTGCAAAAATAAGCATGCTAGCCTTACCTATAGCTGTGAGCGTAGGTGTCGTTGGGTTTGCGCTTGTCCCGCAAGCAAACGCCGCGACCCAAGCAAGCTCATCGCCGACGAGTCAAGTCGCAGAAAAGTCAGGAGAGTCCAGCAGTGGCGCGTCTGATGCTTCAGTGCAGGCAGTGCCAGTGAAGTTGACAAGTGACCAGGCTAAGAAGATTGCCGAGGCCTCAGCGAACGGTACGGCTACTTCTGTGCAAAAAGAGGACGAGAATGGCACGATTGTCTATATGGTGAGCGTTGCTGGTAAAGAGTTGGCGGTCGATGCCAATAGTGGCAAGGTTGTCTCTACGCCTGCTGGCGGCAATACTAACGTCGAACAAGGTGGTGGAAACAGTCAGGGTGCAGACACCCCAGAAGCAAATGACACACCAGATACTGGTGGTCAAGCAAAATAACGCAAAGTATTTTAAAAAAGAGCGCCTTAGGGCGCTCTTTTTTAAATGCACAGGGGTGTCATCCCCATGCTATTTATTATGGCCTCACCGTTTGTTTGATGCGTTTTTTATACTCTAACCATATGAGCCACAAGATGAATAAACCAAATAAAGTCATAAAGAACATGCCGTAGGTGAGTTTCATGTACAAATCGTAAAACTGATATGAAAGCATTAGGCCAAGGGTGATAAATGAAAATGGATACGCCCAGCGCTTATTGCGCAACAATCCAAAGACGATTATGAACTTAATTATTGCGTGCGTGAGCAGAAACACGACTGCAAACCCATGGCCGTTAGCCAGACCGCTGGCAGCGGAGTTGACCAAGGCGGCGAGTAGATCGTATGGGTCTTCGAACAGTTCTTTCTGCGTCACCAGTAGAGCGAAGTTTTTAATTTGGTCAGATGACAGAAACAGCAATAAGATGCCGGCGCTCAGTTCGAAAGCAGCTGACACTCCTTTGAGAACCAGGCCACCTTCGAAGAATATATCAAGTAACGAGTGTGGCTTGAACCAACTCACCTCAGATTTTTCTTGAAGCGGTTGAGGGCACTTTTGTTAATGGGTAGCGCTCAATAATGATACGCGCTCCCATGACGGCCACTCCTGCAATAGCAGCCGCTCCGACAATGTCTATAGGAGAATGTACCTGTGCTGCCACTCTGGCGACACCGATCAGAAACAAGTTGACTAGTAGAAAAACGCCTAGTTTCTTAGAAAATAAGACTGTCACAAAAGCGATGGTTGCAGCGAGTAACGTATGGTCGGATGGGAAGCCATTGTCTACGGCATGAGGAATCAGAGCTGAGACGCCAGGCTGCGTAAATGGCCGAGGGTCATAGTAAAGTCTGCTGGCAATAGCAGCGACTATGAGCGCAATAATGCCCGCAGTTACTATAAGCTGGCCATAAACTATCTTTTCTTTTCTAGATAATTTGACCCAGAAGACTATTGCAGCACCGAGAGATGCAAATAGTAGATATTGTGCGGCAAATATTATTAAAAAATTGACCATGATTGCTGTAGAGAATCCTCGCTGTTGTTATATTGATAGAGTAACTATAGAATATCTCACATAAGAATAGTGTGAGAAAACATTAATTTAATTATTTGACAACAAGCTCATCTAAGAATGTATTAATATTATCACTTATGAGCTTGTTCTGCGCTTGTGGCAACTCGGGTCCAGCAAAGGCATGACCGGCACCGCTAATTGATATATATTCAGCATCGACACCTATCTTGGTGAGCGAATCATAGAATGAACGGGATTGTGCAATTGGTACGACTTTGTCGCTGGTGCCGTGGAAAAAAAGAAAACGCGGAGCTTTTTTGGTAATGTAGGTCGTCGGGCTAGCGGCGATAGCAGTCTTATTATATTTTGACCCAAGATAACGACGGGCATTTAGGTCGGCGTTGACGCCATCGACGATTGTTGAAAAATCTGAGACTCCGTAGAAGTCAATAACCCCAAGTGGTGCCTCATAATCATAATTTGCAAAAGGTATATTAAGCGCCGCAAAGGCAGCTAATTGTCCGCCGGCGCTATCGCCAAAGTAAATTGTTTTGTTGATATCAATCTTCAAGGCATTCGCATTGGTGTCAATGTATGCCAAAGCACAAGCAATGTCATTGTTCTGATCTGGATAAGGGTTCTTGGGATTGAGCCGGTAATCGAGTGTGGCCACTGCAAAGCCTTTTGCGATAAAACGTGGAGCGTAGGTATTGAGTAAATGGTTGTTCTCGTCACCCCACCGCCAGCCACCGCCGTGAATATAGACGATCAAAGGGAGGGGCTTGTCTCCCACGTTTTTTGGTCGATATAAGTCAAATGTACGAGCTGGATTATTATCGTTGCAATATCGGATTCCAGATGTGAGATGCGCGACATCGCTGAGCGCGGTTGGTTTTGTTGATCTAAGTATCGTGTATGATGCGAATGAAATGGCAATCAAGATGACAATTGCAATGATCGACACAAGCGGATGGCGTTGTATTTGACTGAAGAGTTTCATTTCTTAACTATAGCAAATGTTCTCCAGTGCACCGAAATTATGTTTTATCATGATTCTCTCATTTCAATTACCATACAATAAGCGCATGAACAGTAAAAAAACTCAACCAGCTATTTTGATACATGACCTGACGCATCGGTATAAAGATACAGAGGTTCTAAAAACGGTTAATCTCTCTGTCATGCCTGGAGAAGTGTTTGGCTTCTTGGGGCACAATGGCGCAGGCAAAACCACGGCAGTTAACATAATGACAACATTATTAAAACCGAGTAGTGGCAGTGTCAAAATTTTCGGTGAAGATGTTGTGCAGAATAGTTTTGCAGTGCGACGTATTATCGGTTATGTGCCAGAATCAGTATTTCTGTACGATACCTTAACCGCCAGGGAGAATCTGATATTTTTCGCAAAACTTTCTGGTGTTGTAAACGCAGAACAAGCCGTGGCTAAAACCCTTAAATTTCTCGACTGCGAGGGGTTAGCGGACAGGCGACTTGGTACATTTTCTAAGGGTATGCGTCAACGCATCGGCTTGGCTCAAGCAATTGTTCACCAGCCAAAAGTGTTGTTTCTTGATGAGCCGACATCGGGCCTTGACCCAGAAGGGGTATTATTATTGCGAGCAACAATATTGAGGTTAAAAACTGACTATGGCATGACAATTTTTATGAACACTCACCTACTTTCAGAAGTGTCAAAAGTATGTACTAATATAGGTATTCTACGCTATGGAAAACTTCTTTATAGTGGATCACTCGATGACCTCACACATAAATTCCCTGCACGTGCCTTGCTAGAAGACATATACCTTAGCTACGAGAACCAGTCAAAATAATATGCATGTTATTATTGCACGCCACTACATGCAACTGGCCTTACGCAACCGATCTTTTGTTGCATTTGCAACTATTTTGATAGGCATGACGATTGCGTCAGGTGTTATTGGGCTTTTGTCTCATCAAACAATAATTTCAGTCTACAACATCACTGCCTCTGAGCTTCAAGCAAGTGGCAAGGCTATACCTCCTAATCCTTTTGCTAGCGCGTCCAGCCTATCTTTAATCAAGAATATGATGATCTACATTCCGCTTGTTGGCGCATTAATTGCGATCATTATTGGCAATGATGCTGTTGCCGCAGATCGGAGCGCGGGAGTTGCAAAAATACTATTTTCGCGACCAATCAATCGAGCGGTGTACGTTAGGGGCAAATTGTTAGCCGCAAGCGGTATTTTAGGAGGAGTGCTTGGCGTATGCTTGCTTGTCAGTTGTATATCGCTTGCAATTATCATTGGCCATACAAGTTCTGTTGCCGAATATGTTGCCTTGATCATATTCTATTTTGCGTCTTTTATGTACTTACTATTCTTTGTGCTTGTTGGTATGATCTCGGCTATGCTATTGTCGAGCAGGCTCGTCGCTACGTTATCTGCGATAGGAGTATGGGTAATGGTGACCTTTATTCTTCCGCAAATAGTCTCTGGCGTCAGCCCAGTTGCCTCGCTCAATCCTGTCTCGCAAGCCATCGCCTACCAAAACAGTCAATTCTTCCAATTCACTAGCTGGTTTTCGTTTATGTCGTTTGCTGAATCATATAAACATATAGCGGGCGGCCTGCTTGGAGTATCTTCGTCGAACCTCCTTGATGCGCTACGCTTTGCCGTGCCGATAACGGCGGCGATAACAGCACTATATGTTCTTACAGTGAAGGCCGCAGGAGCCATGAGCACCTATGAAGGCGGTTCCTATGAATAATATATTTACGCTTGCACGACATGAAGTCATCACAGTGCTACGTAGTAAGATATTGTTGGCGCTTATCGCAATCTTCACACTCACAACTGCCATATCGGTACTCGTTGCTTCTTATGTTTTCAAGGCGCAAGTTGCGGATTACAACGCATATGTGCAGGCCGCTCAAGCGGCGGGTGTTGCTCGTCTCCCTCCCTCGCCTCTGCATCCCTTGCAGTTATTGCGTGGCTCAATCGAATATATTGAAATTGTCGGCACGCTTATCGCCATAGCGATCGGCTATGCTGGGGTTGTACGTGAACGATCAAGCAAGACAATGCGGATACTTATGAGTCGGCCGATCTCGACTTGGCAGATATTTAGTGCTAAGATCTTGGGTACGGTCGCGATGTTGACTATTCTAATAGTATCAATGAATATTGTCGCCTATGTCTCGATTGGAGCAGTGAGCGGCTTATGGTTGCAAACCGTAGATCTCATGAGACTAGGAGTCGCGTCACTAGCGGCAATCGCTTTTCTAACAATTTTCTACTGTCTTGGTGCTGCCGCAGCGCAGTTGAGCAAAGTACCGCTTCGAGGATTTATGGTTGGTATTGGATTCTGGCTAATAATCGTTATGATTGCCCCACAGATAGGTGACACCATGGATCCAGATAACCAAGTTCCTGGCGGGTTGTTTAATGCCCTCCAGGTCCAGAAAGCCCAAGAAAAGTCAATACTCGCGCACTTTGCGGGGTATGAGGCGGTGCGTAATGGTATCGAAGAAATATCAGTCGAGAAGCATTATGAGCGATTTGTCTTTGCCGTTACTGGCATCAAAGACATCTATAACGGCAAGACCATGGGCTTTATAGTTAAGGACAGGGCGGGCGACCTGGCCTGGCTCGTGGGTGGCCTGGGCGTTGCTTCGGGTGTGTTTCTTTGGAGTTTGCGACGCAAAATTATAATCGAAAGAGGAGGATAGAGCATGAATCGTAAAAAGCTATTAATTATCGCAGTTGTCGTGGTGTTTATCGCAATGGCTGTAATTATTATCACTCAAGTTAAAGGAACCAAGACTGCAGTAGATTCGCAGCCGTCTGCGGCAAGTAAAAGCCAGCAGTCCGTACTCCCCATCACATCCGGTAATCCTATCGTCAACACGGCCACGCAAAAAGGATTTGAGATCGTTTCTGGGATAGCGGAGAATAATGTGGATGCGAGCGGCAAGGTGGTAAATGATCACATTGAAATAAAAATCAAGAATACTAGCGGTAAGGTACAAAGTAATTTTGAAGTATTTTATACTATAAAAGACATTACAACCAATCAAACAGACGCCTATTACTCAAAGTTGACGAACTTTGTACTTGCAGCGGGAGAAAGTAAAAGTATTCACTTTGATAATACTGGTCAAGCCGGACATTATGCCGAGAATAAATATAGTCTTTATCATACATCGCCAAATCAAATGCGTATCAATGTGAGCGTTAGTACTCCCGGTTATGCAATCCAGTCGATTGATATACATAAAGATGCTGGCAAGCCAGAAAAGGTAGATTGACCTCGTGCTGCGAGCAAGTGAAAAGTCAAGATGAGACTCCTAAGAGTATGTGTTATAGCTGGAGCGACATTGGCACTTGGATTGTTTGCCTATACGCTCGCCTATAGGGCAAACTATGTTGAGCCAGTGGCTACGCCAAAAAGCGACATCGTCATGTCTGACTCAAACACCAAAGAGATGATACTGCTTGAGAAGCAATACAGCGGGATACGTGGGGAGGCGTTTGACAAAAAATACCTTGAAGATATGATTGAACATTACAAGAGTGCGGTTGACATGGCGAACCTCACGGTTTCACAAGCGAAACGATTGGAAATAGCTACGCTCGGAGGCCAAATAGTCACTACTCAGGAGCAAGTAGTCGAATATATGAAAGGTCTACAAAAAAGTTGGGGATATCAATCGTCGATGAGCGCGACGATGATGGAACATAGCACGATGGGCATGACCGCAGTCAGTAAAGCTTTTGCGGGGAAAACAGGTGATGATTTTGATCGCACATTTCTTGATTTAATGATTAAGCATCATCAATCTGCGATCGCAATGTCTCGTGCGGCATCAACAAACGCCAAGCACCAAGAAGTAAAAAGTATTGCCCAAAAAACTATCATAACGCACTCCTTAGAAGTGGCGAAGATGCAGCAGTGGCGAGCATCATGGTTTCCACTTCAGAATACGAGATAGACTACTGCTAATTCAGCGTTTTGAGCCTAGACAGATAGTAGACAAGTAAAGATGCAACAGTTGGTATTTGCAAAGTAATCATCGAGCGGTTATTTTAAAAACCTGCGTAGTTTTTATAAGCAGTATATGCAGGCAATAGAGTACGTGAGCCAGTCGTCAAAAGGCCGTAGCCCGGTGTGTCACTGTTTTCGTGCAGAATGTACCAACATATTGGCGAGCGAATTTCGAAGGTTGTTCCTTTATTCCAAGCTTTCATGGCATCCATAAGGCCGACAATGTAAGAGGCTTTACCTTCTTCAGATTGCGGTGAGCACGGTGATTGCTGGCTGGCGCCTAGGCCACTACTCCAACAACCAACTTCAGTAATCCAGATCGGTTTACTGGCCCAAGCTGGATCTGCCGACATAGCAGTTTTAAGATCGTCCATTGATGCCATGGTGACATCGACTGTGCTACCATATGGGTGATAGCCCATGCCGTCCATCCATTGCCACGCCTGACTTTTCTTCATTTCCGCAAGCCATGGTCCAATGTTGGTTGACCAGTTCGAAAGGCCGCCATAAATAAGGGCGCCCTGCGGATCGTTGGTATGAATTGTTGAATATGCAGCTTTTTGAAACTCTAAATATGCCGCTTGTGCACAGACCATGTCACCAGGCGTAGCATTATTGTTACAGTAGTTATTTTCTGGTGTCCAGCCACCATCCATCTCATTACCAATCTCCCAAACGTGAACACCATACGGTTTTAATGCATCCATGTCAGCTGCGAGGGTCTGTTGAAAAGTGCTAATGCTCATATTTATGTCGCAGTTGTATGTCGGCAAGAATGTGATGCCGTGCGCTTGCAGTGTCTTGGCGACTTCAACAGCTTCGCTAGTATTGCCGCAAGCCATCCAGCCACGCATCCACTTGACGCCAGCATTTTGCATATCGGTTGCGTCTTGGCTAAATTGAGCGTTACTATCTTCAACCATGCCTTTTGAAATACCAGGTGCCGCCGAAGCAACCGGTGTTGAGCCGCCGCCTGTTGCGGGAGGGGTTGTCCCAGTGCCACCACCGGTGCTGTCTATGACGCCAAACAGAAGATATTTACTGTTTGATGCGGTTTGATCAGTTTCTATGCGTGCGTCACCACTGCCATTTTCTGGCTCAATTGATCGTGCGTCACCAGTCGCTGCCATTGAAAGTGACAGTAAGAAGCCGGCAATACCGACTGATGCGGCAATAATTAATGCTGCATAGAAGTTTCGCTGCCGAGGCTTTGGGTGTGAACTAATTGTGTTGGTGTGGGGCATAATTGATTTTTATTGTAAGTTGCAAATATATTGCTCGTGCTTATTAACTAGTGTGACATAGACAACTCAGATGTCAATAACATCTTCTTAATAAAAACAGGCGCTCACTGTAGGGCGCCTGTTTAAAGTTAGTGTACTGCTACGAAAGTTGTTACTTACGGAAGCTTAACTGTACCGTACACGAGATTGGCAATGACAGCTTGGCCGGCATCGTTGGGGTGAATGCCATCAGTTCGATAGTAGCCTGTGCCACTTGTGTCGCCCTTAGGGAATAAACTACTAAGGTCGAGTGTGGTTACGCTGTTAGGATCTGCTGCTGCAATATCTTTAAGCTGTTGAACATATGCAGAGTATTTGTACGCTACTGTCGAGGCTTGAGGGTTGTAGCATTCGTATGGAATGATCAGCTCGATCGACGGCGCAGATGGTAATGTCTTGATGTCTGAAACAAGCTGTTGCATCTGTGACTTGAAGGTTGCTGGATTAGTCTGGTCTTCGTAATCGTTACCGCCAAGCTCAATAGTGACGAGCTGCGGAGATACTGCTGCCAGTGTATTGTGGAATCCGGCAAGATCGGCTAGGTACACTGCTGCAGTCGCACCAGAGTAGCTTGCGTCATATACTTGAATGCCACGATTACGGTCGCCGTTGAAGACGCTGAAGCCGCCAAGGGTGAATGTTCCACTTGTCGTCTTTTTGATAGTGATGGTGTGATTGCCAGCGGTACCAAGTGAGACATTTTGTACACGTGCGCCTGGTGTGTACGTGCTGCTGTTCGTATTAACGCTGACAGCGGTACCGTTGTCGACTTTATAAGTGAAGGTAGCGCCGCCAGAGCCAGCTGTATACCAGATGTCAACTGAGTCACCGGTAACAGGATAGGTCGCACTTGCGTTTGAGCCAAAATCGAGTGCGCGGTAGCCAAGGTTGGCTGGCCAATATGCTGGTGTTAATGTACCGCTTGATGCCGTGTATGGTTTGCTCCACAGTGAGTCTGGTGCATACACACGGTAGACGGCGGGAATGTAGTTTTCACCTGCGGTCGCGCCTGCTGGAGTATAGTTACTGCGTAGTTGATCACGAGTTAAGTTAAGCCATCGTTTTGCAAGTGTGCTTGCGCCTTGGCCTTCGGTGAGTGATTCGCCAACGGCTACCCATTTTGCTGGAGCGGTTGCGTTATTAGTAACCGCTGTTTGCCAGGTTGCCATTGCCGTACCCGCTGGAGGAGTTGTCGGAGGGGTGGTAGGTGGCGTTGTTGGTGGCGTCGTCGGCACATCTGCAACCGTTTCGACGCTATAGTATGATTGCTGACCAGTGTAGCGCGTGCCATTGCCAAAGGTCGATGACGGTGTTGAGCCAGAGTTAACGTTGTACATCGAAGTGAAGCTTGAGTTTGAGTCACCAAATATGCGGATAACGTTTGAACCCTTTGGCGAGAATGACACGAGCCAGATCTTTGTGCCTGCGGTGACATTCAGCGTGCTTGCAAGCGGAAGATTAACCCATTTAGCTGCCGACTTAGCGGCAACCGATTGTGTGCTTGTTTTTCCTAATAGGGTTGCTGGGCTATTGTTATTATCTGAATAAACAGCCATTTGGATGGTTTGACTACCGCTTGTGCCAGCTTTACCATCAAGATAAATATTTACAGAGCTAATGGTGCCGGTCTGAGTAACGGGGAATTGTGTTCCACCTTTATAACCGACCGCTTGGCTTGTCGCGTTAGGGAGCGCGGTTGTCGTACCAATGTTGACGGTTGCTGCATTTGCGCGATTTGCCGTACCGACTGCAAAGGCACTGACTGCCAAAACCATAACCGATAATGCTATGGAGAGCGTGAGTCGCGATTTCCGGAGAGAGCGTAGTTTCACAATATAATCCTTTATTAATGTAAAGTTATCATAGCAGATTTACGTGATGCTGAATGTTGTTGTTTTCGAATATATATGCATTTTGATCTGCGCCAGTGCTTGATCCATATGCTACGATATATTTTATGTATAGTCGCACGCTGATAATAGGAACACGCGGGAGTCAACTGGCATTGGCTCAAACTCGATTTGTCGTGGAAGCACTCCATAAAATTGCACCTAAAGCTGCAATAACTGTTAAAGTCATTAGCACAAAAGGCGACGTCAATGATGCTCCAATACCGATGACAACGGTCGGCAAAACCTGGTTCACTGCCGAGATCGAACAAGCGCTCATGAGCGGTACGATCGATATCGCCGTCCATAGTCTTAAGGACGTTGCGCCAGAAAATCACGCCGAGCTCTGCACACTTCCGGTGCTCGACAGGGAAGACCCTTATGATGTTTTGGTAAGTCAACATCAGCAAACAATTGCTGAGTTACCGAAGCATGCGGTTGTTGGTACCGACAGCATCCGTCGCAAAGCGGCGCTGCTCCAGCTTCGCCCAGATTTATACGTAAAAAGTATTCGTGGCAATATCAATACGCGGTTAGCAAAGCTTGCGACAGCCGAGTACGACGCCATCGTCATCGCGGCAGCAGGACTCGTGCGGCTTGGATTGCAGGATCGTATCAGCCAAAAATTCACTGCCGATGAGTGCACTCCTGCTATTGGGCAGGGTGTTATCGCTGTGCAGTTTAAGAAGGATAATAAACAGCTCGCGTCATTAGTTGAGGCTATATCCAATGACACACTACAACAAACGGTTGCCATCGAGCAGGCATTTTCACAGATTGCCGATGGCGGTTGCAAACGTCCGGTTGGCTGCTTGGCTAAAGTAATAAAAGACCAAGTTACAATTGTGGGCATGGTTGGATCTGAAGATGCACAGCATACCGCAAGTCGTGAGGTCACGGGCAATGTTGATCAGGCAATCCAGCTTGCCGAGACGTTAGCCAGTCAATTAAAAACGACGCTTGCCAACCATAGGTCCGATGCGAAATATGTTGTATTAACTCGCGACCAAGCAGGTAACCGACAGTGGCGACCTCTATTTGAGGCTGTCGGCCTCAAGGTGTATGAATTGCCATGCATCGCTATAGAGCCGCTTAACTCTGACGCAGATGAAGTAGCGGTCATAAAGGCTATTAAAATGCATGACTGGGTTGTCTTTACGAGTGCGAATGGAGTTCGCGCGTTCGCAGCACTAGCGGCAAAACATAATTTTGCAGTTACGTCACTTCCTAAGGTCGCGGTTATCGGCGCATCAACAGCAAAAGCGCTTGAAAAAATCGGTGCGGACGTTGCTTACATTCCTGAGCACACTTCATCAAAAGGTCTTGCTGCAGGATTCCCCGCTGAGGCTGGCGCAAAGGTTTTGTTACTACGGACATCGATCGCGCTCGAAGACTTACCAACTGATTTGCGTGCTCGCGGTTTCATTGTCGATGAGCGAGCGGTATACACGACCAAATTGATTACAACGCCAGACCCTACGTATGCGCGCTTAGTTGCAGATGGCCAAGTGGGCTGTGTTGTATGTGCCAGCCCTTCAGCGGTTCAAGGCTTTATGGCGCGAACCGCTTCGCTAAAAAACGCTAAATCTGCACCAATGTACGTTATGGGTGAAAGCGTTGTGAAAACGCTACGCGCTAACGGTTATCAAGACATTGTTGATCCAAATTCACCGTCGCTCGAAGGCTTGCTGCAAGACATCCGCCAGAGACTGCTATAATACCGCTTATGGATCCGCTGCTACACCCGTATCATCATTATCTTTTCTTTGATCTTACATCAGACTTTTATCAGCAACCCAAGACTGCTCAATCGCAAGTACGTGATGCTTTTGCTGAATGGTGCACCTCGCACGACCAAGCAATTATATACACTTATGCGACGCGTAGTTTTCAAACAGATAGTGTTTTTATGTTATGGGTACAAGCGAAAACGCCCGAGTACACCCCGGCTCTTTTGGGCGAGCTGTATCGTACATCAATCGGTCCATGGCTGGCACTCACGGCAACTCGCTTTGGCATTGTCCGTCCATCACAGTACAGTGGGCGCACAGGTGAACCTCAGCAAGTTATTCAAAACTATACTGAGCGCTTGCCGTACTTTATCGTCTATCCGTTTACCAAGACGATTGATTGGCACCTGCTTGAATATGACGCGCGACGGCAATTGATGGGCGGGCATATACGGGTTGGACTGCAATATCCAAAAATTCGCCAATGCCTGCTTTACTCGTATGGTGTTGACGATGATGAATTTGTCGTATCATACGAGGCGGAGTCGCTCGAACATTTTCAAGACTTGGTGATCGAGTTGCGCAAGACGGAGGCGCGACGCTATACGCTGCGCGACACGCCAATATACACCTGTCTTTATATGGATGCAAAAAAACTAGCGGCTTGGCTCTGAGCCCGAAAGGATACCAATGAACGATACATTTTTGCGAGCCTGTCGAAATGAAGTTACCGAATACACGCCTGTCTGGTTTATGCGTCAAGCTGGCCGCTCGCTGCCCGGCTATCGCGCGCTACGAAAGAAGTACGATGTCTTGACGCTGACGCAAACGCCAGAGCTTGCCGCGCAGGTCAGTCTTGAGCCGATTGAGCGTCTTGGCGTTGATGCCGCGATTCTTTTTGCTGACATTATGTTGCTTCCGATTGCTATGGGTATGGATGTGAAAATTGTCGATTCAGTCGGGCCGGTTATCGACGACCCAATCAATGTACCTACCGACATTGATGCGCTCCGTCCGTTTGAACCACAGAGTGTTGATTTTTTACAGCAAACGATTCGGCTGCTTCGCCAAGATCTCAAGGTGCCGTTAATCGGCTTTTCGGGTGCGCCATTCACGCTTGCAAGCTACATGATCGAAGGCAAGCCAACGCGCCAATGGCTTAAAACAAAGCGCTTCATGTACGAGCAGCCTGAAGCTTGGCACAGGTTAATGAAGTTGCTTGCCGAAGCCTCGGTGCTGTACCTTCACCAACAAGTTGTTGCCGGCGCCCAAGCTTTGCAGCTGTTTGACAGCTGGGTCGGCTGCCTTGCTGCTAGTGACTATCGTGAGTTTGTTCTCCCTCACATGACTTACATTTTTGATGAATTACGCAAAGAAAATGTACCACTTATTCACTTCGGCACTGATACAAGCGGTCTGTTGCAAGAGTTCGCAAGCGTCAATGCTGATGTGATCGGTATCGACTGGCGGGCTGATATGGCACGCGCTCGCGCAATTGTGCCAGCTGATAAAGCTGTGCAAGGCAACCTTGACCCAATGTTACTGCTTGGCAATGAGGCGTTATTGTATCGCCGAGTTGACGCATTGTTGCAGTCGATGCCAGAGAAAAAAGGCTACATATTTAATTTTGGCCACGGTGTTCAACCTGAAACTGATGACACTCGGCTTAAAGCATTAGTGGAGTATGTCCATGACAACTAGTATTGTCGGTGTTCTATTGATGACTTATGGCTCGGCAACAACGGCCGAAAACGTGCAGGCGTATATGGACCATGTCTATCCGAATGGCGTACCGCAAGGCCTTGTCGAAGATTTTGAAAACCGTTATGCACTGGTCGGCCAATCTCCATTGATTGCAATTACGCGTGAGCAAGCACGATTAACGCAAGAATTACTTAATGGCAAAAAAGCAGCTAACATTCAGTATGTTGTTCGTGTTGGAATGCTGCATTCGGCACCATTTATCGCAGATTCATTGGCCGAATTACGCCAAGCAGGCGCCGAGCGAATTATTGGTATCATGTTGGCGCCTCAATTCTCACCGCTCATTATGAGTGGGTACGGTGTTGCTTGGGCCGAGGCAATAAATGCACAGGGCTATGATGAGTCAACGGCACACATTGTGGAATCATGGCCGCTCGAGCCCCACTTTATTCAGCTACTTGCCGAGAGAACAAGCGCTAAGCTTGCAGAGTTAACAAAACGCTACGGTATGGCACCAACTGTGCTGTTTACGACGCACAGCTTGCCGGAGCGTGTCGTTGACCGTGATCGTTCGTATCTCGACCAGTTAAAAGCAACCACTGAAGCAGTGGTTGCAAAGCTTGGCCAGCCCAATCTTATATGGCATCAGGCCTATCAAAGCGCCGGCCACACGCCAGAACCATGGCTAAAACCTGACATTGTCGACGTACTAGCCGATATTCGTCGCGAGCAACCGAATGAAAAAGGCATCTTGATTGTGCCATTGCAATTTTTGGCCGATCATTTAGAAATCCTCTATGATCTTGATATTGCGGGCGGTGAACAGTGTGCGGAATTTGGGTTTGAATATAATCGAATCGAATTGCCGAACACCGCTCCTTTACTGATCGAAGCACTCGCGTCAATCGTTTTGCAAGAATCTACAGATACAGTTAAAGCCCATAGCGCACCGAGTCGTAGTATCAGGAGTGATAAAGCTTAAGTTAATTATAAATAACTATTGACTTTTTAGCTAATATACTGTATAAATAACACTATCAATAAAACTCGTGAGATGAGTGGAGTGAAGTGTATGACATCGCAATCTTTTTATTATAAACGGCAGCTATCGCGCTTTGGCAACTTGTTTGCAGCCGTCTTGCTAGCGTCAACTTTTGTGACGCAGCTTATAGTGCCTGCAGCAAACGCTGCACCGGCCATTATTACTAACCCAAGCCTTGAACAAACAACGGGTGGAGTGCCAAACTGTTTCACTCAAGCAGGGTGGGGCGACAACACCGCAACGTGGGGCATTACGAATGCTGCACATACGGGCAACGCCGCGCAGTCACTCACCGTCACTAACTACAATGGTGGTGACCGCAAACTTCTGATGGATCAAAATGACAACTGTGCGCCCGCAGTGACGCCAGGTTCTACCTATAAACTAGGTGTTTGGTACAAGTCAACAGCTACGAAAAACGCTTTGACCGTATTCCGTCATTCAGCAGCAGGCTGGACGTACTGGACCGATCTCACCGGTCTTGCGGCGGCAAACGCTTGGACACAGGCTACGGCTACAACTCCAGTCGTTCCTGAAGGTACTGATCAAATTTCATTCGGCATCTCACTTGCCGCAAACGGCACACTCGTAACCGATGACTATACATTCACACAGGTAACCGGTGGCACGCCTCCTGCTCAAAATACTGAGCTTACCTACAACGGCAACCTTGAAGCTGGCGGCGCAACACCGACCGGTTGGATGCTTGCTGGTTGGGGTGATGCAAAGGTAACCGCTGCCGCAACAACTACTGGTGTTCATGGCGGCACTCGTGCATACTCGATAACACTCGCTGGCCGTACGCAAGGTGACTACAAGTTACTTCCTGCAGACGCCAACGCTCCTGCCGTACAACCTGGTACAGTCTACACATTATCAACATGGTACAAAGCAACCACTGCAAGCAATAGCGTGACGGTATTTACGCACACAGCAAACGGTTGGGGATACTGGACTGATATTCAGACGCTACCTGCTGCTGCAAACTGGACACAAGTCACCACTGACACGCCAGTCGTGCCTGCAGGTGTCGATGCAATTGCTTGGGGTATCTCAACTTATGGCAATGGCACACTTACAACTGACGATTATTCAACAGTGAAAAAAGGTACTGTTGTTGCGCCACCAGTAAATACGCCAGCAAGCCAAGGTCAGTGGACAACGCTTGACTACCAATTACCAATACGTGCTATTCACTCGACACTGCTTAAGAACGGCAAAGTATTACTTATTGCCGGATCGGGCAACAGCACCGATGACTTTAAAGCTGGTACCTTTAAGGCCTCTGTCTGGGATCCAATTGCCAACACGTTCTTAAACCTTACGGTGCCAAAAGATATGTTTTGTGCTGGACACGTAACGTTGCCTGATGGTCGTGTGCTTATCCAAGGTGGAACAAAGTCGTACCCAACCATCGTTGGTGGTGCGGACTACGGCGGTCTTCGTGACTCATGGATTTTTGATCCTGACACTAACACTTTTACTGCCACGAACATGGCCAATGAAGGTCACTGGTACCCAACGCTCACCGAGCTTGGCAGTGGTGATATCTGGATGGCAGGTGGTCTCAAAGAAGACACCAGCGGTGCCGTTAATACTGAGCGCTTTGACTACGCAAGTGGTAAGTGGCTCGCGAACAATCAAGTTGCACAAACCTACTCATTCTGGGGTCTTTATCCACACATGTTCCTACTGCAAGACGGCCGTATGTTCTACAGCGGTGGCCACGTCTTTGGCAACGGACTGCCTGGTACTGGTGCTTCAATCTATGATCCAAACGCTGCGACCATTGCTGATATTACCGGCCTACGTCAAAAAGATATGCGTGATCAATCAGCTTCAGTGTTGTTGCCACCAGCACAAGACCAAAAAGTATTGATCACTGGTGGTGGTAATATCAACACCAATACACCAGCCATCAGCCTGACTGATATCATCGACCTTAAGCAAGCAACACCAACCTACGAAGCCGCTCCAGACATGCCTGGCATGGGCAAGATGTATGTTAACGCAACGACGTTGCCTGACCGTACTGTTCTTACGAGCAACGGTGGCCAGCTCAACCGCGACAACAACTCTAACGTTTTGACTGCATCGATATATAACCCACTGACTAACAGCTGGGCAACGGTGCCAGCCGACCCTATCGGCCGTAACTACCACTCATCTTCAGTACTATTACCTGATGGTCGTATCGCAGTGCTTGGTTCAAACCCTGGCGACGGCACCTTCGAAATGCGTATCTCGGTCTACCAACCAAGCTATATGTTCCGTACTGCGCGCCCAACTATTGCCAATGTTCCTGCCCAAACAACCTATGGCCAACAGTTCTCATTCAACGTCAACGCCCAAGGCAAGACGATCAAATGGGCACAGCTGATGCGTCCAATGTCGGTGACACACCAAATGGATTCGAACATGCGTTTGGTTGACCTACCAGTTGTCGTGCAGAACGGTGTTGCAACAGTCAGTGTGACAGGCAACCGCAACTTATTGCCTCCTGGCCCATACATGCTAACGGTAACTGACTCAGACGGCGTTCCATCAACTGCCTCATGGGTAATGGTGAAATAAGGAAACAACTATGAAGAATCTTTCTACACATACTATTGCAGCTTCGACAAAACGTTTTGTCACCAGTCGTTCAGGTATTATCTGCCTATTGATCCTCGCCGTACTTGCTACTGGATTAGTCGTACTCGGCGGTCGCATCGCGACCCAGGCGGTCGCAGCCGGTGCTCACCAACACGGACTTGCAACGGCTAACTCTGAACAACAAGCGACCAGCCATGAGCATGGTGGTGCGACGGTGAGCACTGCTGGTGCAACAACCAACACCAACCCAGCAACCCAAAAGCAAGTCAGTCTTGCCAGCGCCGCTTCACAAGAAAAGGGGAACGGTACAACAGTTGATAAGCCAGCCGCAGACGTTACTGGCACACAGAAACAAGTTGATCCACTCTCTGTCTTGCCAAACACGAAGGCGACTGGAGTACTATCAAGCGGTTGTGCAGTTGGTTATGGACAGATCGGCACCCAATGTCTCTCAGCTCGTGCTGCCAACAACAAGCCAATGACCTGCACGGAAGCGCGCAAGCAATTCCCAAGCGGTATTGCGGTTACGGGTAACGATCAGCTCAACCTTGACTCCAACAAGAACGGTGTTGCTTGCGATGCTGGTGACAAAGCCTAAAAATTAAGCTCTATAGCGAGAAAAAGACATCGGTTCGCTGATGTCTTTTTCGATATTAACTCTGTTATGCGATAATAAGCATATGCGCAAAACACTCGTCTTCTTATTTGTGGCTGCACTCCTCGGAGTGTTAGCGGCGACGACTGCACCAAGTACGAGTAAAATTGATGCTATTGCCGCGACACCCTCCCAACCTAAAGCACCGTCACCGAAAACCCCTACGACGCCTACTAAAAATCCGCCACTCAGCGGCACGAATCCTGGCGATGAGCCGATTAAAACGCCGGCACCTGCACCGACGCCGACTACCCCCACCGAGCAAGCGCCACCGGTCGCAACAAGCCCAACCCCAGACCCCACTCCTGCGCCAGAGCCCACGCCAATACCTGAGGTAAAACCATTCAAGACCGGCTCGTTTGACGGTGCGCTGATCACTAATAAATATGAGAAGGTGCAAGTACGGCTTAGTAGTAATGGTGATGCAATGACAGACATCACTATGATTGTTCTGACACCTTCCTCGGCACGCTCAATTCAAATCACTAATGACGCCATCCCAAAGCTACGCCAGCAAGCGCTTGATTATCAAACTGCGGATGTCGATAATGTCAGCGGCGCAACATATACATCGGATAGCTACAAGCAGTCACTGCAAGCAGCAATTGATCAAGCAGCTAACTAAGCGATGCCGCGTTACTTGCGTATTGTTGAGACGGTAATGGGTATACCAGTCAGTATTGAAGCTGATGCTACAAGCGATGTGATTGGACAGGCTTTTGCGGCACTGCATAAGGTCGATGCACAATTTAGTATGTATCTGCCAGCAAGCGAGCTATGCCAGTACAGAGCTGGCACATTGACTGACGAGCAAGTATCACCAGAAATGCGTGAAGTTATGCGCAGCTGCGAGAAGTTGCAGGCTCAAACGGAAGGGTATTTCTCGGCTTACTATTCGGGTAATTTTGATCCAACAGGCTATGTAAAAGGCTGGGCAATTGCACGAGCAGCAAAAGTTCTACACACAGCCAATGTCGTCTGCTATAGCATTAATGCAGGTGGTGATGTCATGATGGCCAGCAATGGTGAAAAACTGTGGAGAGTTGGCATACAAGATCCACGCGACTCGCGACGAATACTCGGGAGGGTTTCGATAAAAAGCGGTGCTATCGCGACTTCAGGCAATTACGTTCGCGGGGCGCACATTTATGATCCAAAGCGTGGGGTGGTTGTTGATGATGGTTCGAGTGTCTCGATCATCGGTCCGGATATCGTGCTCGCGGATGTCTATGCCACGGCTTGCATTGCAATGGGCAATGACAAAGCAATTCGATTTATCGCACAACAACCAGATTATGAAGCGCTATTTGTCCAGGCAAACGGTGAGCTCATGGCGACAGCGGGCTTTATGAAGAATTTTAGTACGCAAATCGTTCGATAATAACGCGCTGTTTTGGAAATCCAAGCTCTTTTAGCGTTTTTTGAAATGCTTTGCTCATACCGTCAGGCCCGCAAATATAAATAGTGGTGTCCTCAACGGCGTACTGAGCAAGCACCTCCCGGGTTATATGAATATTATACTCACTAACGTAAAGTCGGATGGTTAGGCCAAATGGCTGCAGGGCGCGTAGCTCATTGATAAAAGCCACGTCACTCATGGTTTTTGCCGCGTATAATAACGTTACTTGTTTGCGTTGACGGAGCAACATGTTCGCGGTTGAGAGAAATGGTGCCACACCGATGCCGCCGCCAATAAGAACAGCTTTTGACGTAAGCTCAGCGCGATCAGCGCCAAAATTACCTCGCGGTCCATCAACCAGCACTCGAGCACCTGGCTTCAGGTCACGGAGCTTTGCTGTATAACTGCCGCTGACTTTGGCAGTAAAGCGCAACAACCCGTTATCGATTGGCGAAGAAATAGAAAAAGGGTGTGATTCGGTCCACAATCCACGCGCCATAATGCGCCAGTTTGCATATTGCCCCGGTTGGAATTTAAAACGTTGAATATTGCGACCAGTCAAGAATACCGAATATGTATTGGCAGCAGCACGCTCGACGGCATACACACGAAAGTCGTATTTGATCGCTAGCCAATACGGCCGGAGCACGCGATACCAAGCCCAGATAAGCGTGACAAAACCATAGAGCCCGTACCAAAAAGCCGTAAACCATGGCGAGCCAATAAAATCATTACCATTCGGAATCTGATGAAGAAAAGTAAGCACAATCGCAAGATAAATCGTCAAGTGTACGACGTACCACAGCTCATAGCGAATGTTCGTGCGGATGATACGCACCGAGAGACTTGTTGCTAAAAAGAAAACCCCTGTTCCAATTGTTGCCATTAAGATATCTTCGTAGTGATTGTTGAAATCAAGAAACTGAGCCCACAAGGATAAACTACCGGCCGCGTAGCTTATCGTCAAGAAAACGACATGCGCGCTGATAGATAATAGTACTCCGTAGCCGGTTAAACGATGTAAATCAATAATATCTTGTAAGTCAAAGTCGCGTTCAATAAACGGAGCGCGACTCATAAGTGTTAACTCAAGCAAGACACAGAATGCTGCAAGTAACCCAAATAGTCTACCGATAGACATAAGTCTCTCATTTGGACCGGCTATGTCATGGCCGCTTGCCATCCACCAGCCGTAGAGTATGACAGCAAGTACTGCGCAGATTGCAGTATAAAATAAGAAGCGTATATGCTTACGATGTTGAGTGGCGTGTTTCACGTGTTGGTTTTTTGTATCCTACGCTAATAGTATACCATTACATAATCACTTTCTTAGGGGGTCGGCAAGTAGTGCTTATCTTTATTGACAATCTTTTTACTCTACTGCACACTTAGCATTGATATAGCAGTAACAAATCATAATTCTTTAGAGGTGAGCATGGCAAAAGTTGGAAAAAAACTAGACAATGTCAGCAGGCGCAACTTCTTCATTGCTGGTGCAATCGGCATATCAGTAGGTATTGTCGGGTATATAATCACTTTGACGTTGGCCGCTACATCGGCACCAAGCCTTGAACCGGAAAATGCCACACCAGACAATTCTATGAAAACAATGGTCATGAATGATACAAGCGCATCGGGTAGCAAATATCTGGAATTTGGAACTTCAATGGGTGGCGGCACGGGCGGCGGTATGGGCGGTGGCGGCATGGGAACTGGTACCGGGACAGGTACCGGCACTGGCACGGGAACCGGAACAGGCACTGGAACTGGCGGCACGTCAGGTGCAGCTTGTGGAACTGCTGGTGGCGCGTGTACCGCAGCGCAGGTCAAAACGCATAACTCACAAACAGATTGCTGGGTGACCTATGAGACAGGGTATTACATTATTTCGAGTTACGTTAATCAGCACCCAGGTGGCGAGCAGGTGTTCAACTCAGACAGCTGCGGCAATGACATCGGCCCATTCCTTGATGGCACAAAAGGTACAGCTGGGCAACAAATGCAACATGCCCCCGAAGACTACGATGTGCTCAAAACCTTCTACGTAGGGCCACTGCAGTAATGGTCGCCCATAAAAAGGTAGCAAGCAGGGCGCAACCAAGCTTGCTTGCCACATCGATACTGTTTGGCATTATTGGCCTGGCAATTGGCATGACCGTGGCGCTTACTGTTTTTGCGGCACGTCAAAAAGTAGCGCCACTACCGGTTAATGTCTCCATTAGTAACATCAAGCATAGCGGTGCAACAAAAGGGTATTTTAACGCAGGTCCAGGTAACGAGTATGTTACCGTGACCGTCAAAGTGCACAACGGTAGTAATCAAGCCATTGATCTTGCGCCCGCTGTTCAGTCGCGTCTTGTCGATGGTAGTGGCAAGATCTATGGGGTTGTAATCTATATGGTCACCAAGCCATTCATAGCAGGTGAACTAAAACCAGGTGAAACTCGAGAGGGGCAGCTAGCATTTATTGCGCCTCTCAAGCCAAACGGATTGACCTTTATAATGAAGGACTCACTCAGCCCAACGATGATGTCCTTTAAGCAAGTACTATAATAAAGTAGGTCAAATAATTGACTTATTAAAATATTAGTTATATAATATAGTTATATGCGCTACACTACACCTTTGTCTTATATTGTATTAACCATTGCGGTAGTCTTTTCTTTCGGCGAGACCGCCATGGCTGAACAGCCTACTGTTGTTCAACAACTAACGCCTGTTGTTTCGAACGTGACCGATACGGTCATACCTGGCGTTATTTCAACGCTTGATCCAGTAGCGCCAGTTACCGAAACAGTGCCAATCGTTACGCCGCCACAAACGAGCCCTCCGACTACTCCAACGACTCCAGCTCCGCAACAGTCAGCATCGACGCCCAATATTGCACCTAGCACGCCGTCTGCAGCCGCAAGCGTACCCGATAGGTTTTCAGCAGATACTGGCACTCAAAGCACGGCGCCAAGTCAGGCAGCGGTTACGGCCGGTCGTGAACGAGGGACTGCGCAAGACCCAATCATCTACGAAACACCCCTCAACGTTGCTATGAACGGCATGGTTGTGCCGACGATTATCGGCATTGCCGCAAGTGTGCTCTCGCTCGGTTTGATTGTTGCTTACTTGTATCAGCGCCGACAGCTTGTCGCAGAAAAAATTCGCGTAACCTTTGAGCGCCGCCGCTAAGCATTAGTAGCATGCTTTTCGTAGTATTGTTATACTGCATTAATGAAAAAAATTCCACAAACTGTGATAACAGGTGGTCTCCTTGCTATTTCACTTGGCGCATTATTTATAGCAGCACCGGTCATTACGGCCGATTACTATCGCGGTCAGGCTGATAGAGTCTTGTCTCGCCTAGAGCAAAACATTGCTCTACGAAAAGCTGCGATAAAGCACGCCTACGCTTCAGTAACTACACCATCTACAGAAATTGCGATACAGATAAGGGGTCTCGCACGCGATATTGCCGAAGCAGAGAAGGCAATGCCGAAACTTCAACGAGCTGGCGGAACTATGGAATGGAATGCGTACTATCGTGAAACTCGTCAATTGTCTGAAAGCGCGACGGATGTTCTGCATCGCTCAATAATAGACGCGCAGGCGCTCGTGAATACTCTTGATTCAGTTGCTGCCTACGCGCACTATAAAACGATTGCTGAAGACTTGCCGACGATTATTAATCGGCTCTAAGCTAACGGGTGACTGTAATAGTTTTACCTTGCTCTGCGGCAGGCGCGCTGACAGTCACACGGTTGTTAGCGGTTTTGGCGATTTTGTAGCCAGCGCCATTTGTTGCACAGGTCGTTGCACACTGTGGGTCTTTTGGTACTGAGGTGAAGTATTTTTCATTCGCGGTAACGACACTGAGGTCGACGAGACCAGTACATGAGCCGGCACCTGTTGCGCAAATTTCTGTAGCGGTTGTAGTGATGCCTGATGGCAAGGTGCCATTGTTATCGAGAGAGTATTGATAAACGCCGTTAAGAATGGTGTTAACTGATGTTTGGCGTTCAGCATTTCGTGTGTCGCCCAGCTGCTGGGTAGGATTAATCGCCAAGATGCCAATTCTCATACCGATACTTCGAGCTGGATTGATGTACGCGAAACGTGTCATAAATTTTTAAGCTAAGTAATATTTAGTATAAAAGACGCTTATGGTTTTGTCGATGCATTATATAAATCTACACAGTTACTAAACGAACAGGTATACTACGAGCAATGAATTCTGTAAAAACACTTTGGTCTGAGTTGCAAGGAGCGCTTCCGCTTGTTCGCTGGCGGCGTTTGTTTGTGGCAGCGGTGCTGTTTTGGACACCGGTGATTGTATTTTCTAAGATTGCAAATGAAGTCCGCGAACGCGAAGTGCTGCGTTTTGATTCAGATATTCTGTTATGGCTCCGTAGCCAATCGACGCCGTCGCTCAATGCGGCCGTTTCGGCTTTCACTGAGCTCGGTGGTGTTATTGTGGTGTCGGTTTCGATACTCTGCTTAGTTGTGTATCTATGGACGCAGCATCGTCGACGGATGGCCGTGTTCGCGGCTGCAGCGGTCGGCGGCGCTGGAATTATTAATTTTATATTGAAGCATGGTTTTGAACGTCAGCGACCAACAATTCTGACAGCACTGGCTACCGAGAGCGGCTATTCTTTTCCAAGTGGTCACGCGATGCTTAGCAGCGCTCTTGCGCTCGCGATCATACTTGTTGTTTGGCACACCGCCTATCGCTGGCTTGCAATAGGTATCGGTGCACTCTATATCCTTTCAATAGGCATGAGTCGATTGTACCTAGGTGTTCACTATCCGACCGATGTTTTGGCTGGCTGGTGTGTGAGCGCTGCCTGGGTCTTGATTGTCTATACTGTTGTTCTGAAAGGTGGCTTCTTATTGCAACCACGCACAAAACCGAAGCGAGCATCTCATACTAAGCATTCGTCGTAGCGTGCTGTTGAAAACGCTCCACCGCCAGTTCAAGTAAGCGCGTGATGAGGTCGCTGTAGTTTAGGCCGCTGGCTTCCCACAATTTCGGGTACATACTGATTGAGGTAAAGCCAGGAATAGTATTTATTTCATTGACGACAATATTCTGGTCAGCGGTGACAAACATATCGACGCGCGCCATGCCTTCCGCTTCTAACGCAGCGTAGGCAGCAAGGGCAATTTGAGTTGCGGTGGCTGCAACCGTCTCGCTCACTGCTGCGGGTATAGTTGTCACTGCATCGGTTGTGCTGGCGTATTTTGCGTCGTAGCTATAAAACGTACCGCTTGCCGCAGTGATACTTCCAAGCACCGAGGCTTGAGGGGCTATATTACCGAGTACGGCACATTCAACTTCGATACCATCGACGCCTGCTTCAACGATAATCTTCGTATCATAACGGAATGCAAGTGCTACGGCGGCGTGTAGCTCGGTTTCATTTGTCACCCGGCTCACGCCGACCGAAGAACCCATACTGGCGGGTTTTACAAACAATGTTGCACCAAGCGAGTTGAAAAGCTTTGTCGCATCGATTTTTGGTCGGTCAGACGCAGTGAAAGTGTGGTGTGGTGTAATATCCAGCCCGGCGTCGTGCAGTAATCGCTTCATAACATCTTTATCCATGCCAACCGCAGAGCCCAAAACACCTGATCCAACGTAAGGAATGCCGGCAAGCTCATATAAACCTTGTATCGAACCATCTTCGCCTTGAGGGCCGTGGAGAACAGGGAAAGCGATATCTATAGATAACGGCTCTTCGTTAGCCGAACCAGCCACATAAAAAAGCTGACCGCCTTGGCCGGGCGCAAGCGTAACTACTGATTCATCTGTTTCGGGAACAACATCATGCGAAAATAACTCCGACTTATTGCTACTATGCCAAACACCTTGTTTGCTGATAGCGATCAAAACGGGAGCGTAGCGATTCGTGTCGAGAGCGTCATAAACATTGCGCATTGAGCGGACTGTAATTTCGTGTTCGGCAGACCTACCGCCGTAAAAGAGGCCGACGCGGATACGAGAGTCGATAGCTAAGTTCATACGCTTTAGTATAGGCCATAATCAAGTACCCGAATACACTTACGGGCGACGAACAAGCGGTGTACAATAAAGCTATTATTATTCTCACTATCTAAGGAACGACGAGCATCATGGAACAACCTGCAAGCCAGCAAGCAACGCGTATTTATAAGCGTGCAAAAATTATCGCAACAATTGGGCCTGCAACAAATGATGTTGATGTTGTTGAGCAGCTCGCTCGCTCGGGGGTTAATGGGTTTCGTTTGAACTTCAGTCATGGCGACTATGAAGAACGTAAGCAGCAAATTGCCTGGATTCGCAAAGCGTCGGAAAAAATGAATAAACCAGTCGCAATCATTCAAGACTTGCAAGGCCCAAAGATTCGCCTAGGTGATATCGATGGCGTGATTAACCTTCACATTGACGAAGTTTGGAGTCTCATATACGAGGCCGAAACTAATGAGGCCGAGAAGCGCTTAGCAGTTCAGTACGATCTTAGCCAAAAGATGAAGGTTGGCGAGCCATTATTTATGTTTGATGGCAAAGTTAAATCAACTGTCGAAGCAGTTGATCCTGCGGCAAAATGCGTCCGTGTACGAATCCAGAATGACGGTATCGTGATGAAGCGAAAAGGCATTAACGTGCCGGACACTGACTTTGGCGGCGATGTATTAACCGACAAAGATATGCAAGACATTATCTTCGGTGTTGAAAATGATTTCGATTACGTCGCAATGAGTTTCGTGCAACGAGCCACAGAGGTAGAGCATTTGCGTCGTATCCTACGCGACAACGGTTCAGAGGCTCGAATCATCGTTAAAGTTGAGACAAAATCCGCTATTGAGCCAGAAAATCTTGAAGAAATCGTGCTCGCAGCTGACGCCGTCATGGTTGCTCGCGGTGACTTAGCGGTTGAGGCTGGCGCTGAAGTTGTCCCAATTGTGCAGCGCGATATCATCAACCTTTGCCAACTGCATGGCCGCATTAGCATTGTAGCGACACAAATGATGGCAAGTATGGTTGAAGCACCAACGCCGACTCGTGCCGAAGTAAGCGATGTTGCAGGAGCGGTTATCAGCGGTGCTGATTGTTTGATGCTCTCGGACGAAACAGCGGCCGGTCGTTATCCCGTCGAGACAGTACAGGCGATGAAGCGAGTGATTATGTACACACAAAATCGTGCACCAGTACGCCCGGTTTATTTCCAGGAAGGCAAGGCCGACAAGCAAGATGCTATTAGTTCGGCAGTTATTACACTTGCCCAGCAAATTGACGCCGCAGCAATTATTGCTGAAACAAAGAGTGGTGTCACGGCACGAAGTATCGCGACGCATCGACCAAGCATGCCGATTATTAGCGTGACAAGCGATCGGCGCGTTGCTCAGCAGCTTGCAATTCTTTACGCAAACAAAAGCTTCTTGCGTGAAGATGGTGAAAAGGCTGGCTTGGCGCTCGCCGAAGAGCTATGTAAAACCGGCTTCTTGATGGCAGGGAACACAGTTGTGCTTGTCTCTGGTCGACAGCCTGGTGTTGTCGGCATGACTGATACGATACGTATCCGCGTATTGTAATGAGAACATACGTCTAGCAAATCGCTGCTATAATAAGCAACAATCTAGGGAGGCAAACAATGGGGTTTACTAAGATGACTGTGCGCGATGCGCCGCTGTATGGCAAAACGGTGCTGGTCCGCGCTGACTATAACGTACCGCTTGCGCATAATGGCGACACAATTACTATTCACGATGATTATCGCATTGCGATGTCGCTCCCGACAATACAATATCTTCGTGAGCAAAATTGTACGGTTGTCATATGCGCACATCTCGGCCGCCCCGATGGGGCTCCTAAGCCTGAATTATCGCTTGAGCCGATTGCGCAACGCCTGGCTGACTTCTTGCATGCGCCAGTCCATTTTGTGCCAGCGACAATTGGTGACACTGTGACGCAAACGATCAAAAGCTTGCCACACGGTAGCGTTGTGTTGCTAGAAAACTTGCGCTTCCATCCAGAAGAAGAGGCAAATGATGAGCAGTTTGCGCGGGCGCTTGCTCGAGACAGCACTGCTGATTATTTTGTTCAGGATGGGTTTGGTGTCGTGCATCGGGCTCATGCAAGTACAGACGCGGTGACGCACTACTTGCCGAGTGTCGCGGGTTTGCTTGTCGAGCGAGAGTGTACCATTCTTGATAAAGTTGCTCATCATCCTGCTCGACCGTTCGCGGTAGTGCTTGGCGGAGCTAAGATATCGGATAAAATTGGCTTGGTACAGGATTTTGTCAAAAAAGCCGACAAGGTAGTCATCGGCGGTGCAATGGCTAATAACTTTTTGGCTTGGGCGGGTTATCCAATCGGTGCGAGTAAATTTGACGAAGACGCCTCAAAAATCGTTGATGGGATCATGGAAGTTATTTGTGGTGATCAGCATGATCACAAAATGTGTGTGGGCTCAAATAAAAAATTGCTCTTACCAGTTGATGTCGCAGTGACAAAGCAGATAACCGACGATATGAGTCAGGCTAAACGTGTCGTAAAAACGCTTGATGCGGTTGCGGACGATGACATTATCGTCGACTTGGGGGACGCCAGTATCGCAGCCCTCCCAGGCTTCTTAGATGGCAGCAAAACTGTTCTCTGGAATGGCACGCTTGGCTATGCTGAAGCACCGGCTTTTGCAAACGGCTCGGCTGCACTTGCTCAGTGGCTTGCAGACAACCGTTTGAAACTTGAAAGTGTCGTTGGTGGAGGCGACACGGCCGACTTTGTCCTTAAATGGGACACTAAAAAACATGGCGCGAGCTTTACGCATGTCTCAACTGGTGGCGGCGCTAGTCTTGAGCTGTTATCGGGAGAAAAATTACCAGGAATAGAGGCTTTACTCAACAAAAGTAAGCATCCATCGATAGACAAAAAAGCTAGCCATACAGTACACTAAGGGTAAGCATTATGAACACTCACAAAACATTGATCGTCGGAAATTGGAAAATGCACTTCACTATTGGTGAATCAAGCATGTTTATTCGCAAACTTGAAGAACAGCTAAAAATACCATCAAGTGTTGAAGTTGTTGTTGCTCCTACAACACTTGCACTACAGTCGGTCAGCTTGCAGTTAAAGCATCATCGAAAGTTTAAGCTTGCTGCGCAAAATTGTTTTTGGCGTGATTTTGGCGCATATACTGGTGAAGTCTCTGCGCACATGCTAAGGGGCCTGACGCAATATGTCATCATTGGCCACTCAGAACGTCGTCATGCCTTCGGCGAGATCGATAAAGATATTAGGCTAAAGGTCCAAGCAGTCGTACGCAATCAAATGCAGCCTATTTTGTGTGTCGGCGAGACCGCCCAAGAACGCGCCGATGGCGACACTGGGTTTACGCTCCATGATCAAGTAACGGCCGGACTCGCTAATATTACTTCTGAAGAAATGCACCGCATCGTTATTGCTTACGAACCTGTTTGGGCAATTGGTACAGGCGAAAATGCCAAGACTACTGATGTCGCAGCTGCGATGAAACTCATCCGTAAACAAGTAAAAGATTTATTTGGCAAACAAGCCTCGCTTGATCTGCGATTGCTATACGGCGGCAGCGTCGATGGCGCAAATGCAACACAGTACCTGGCGTTGCCTGATGTTGATGGTCTATTAGTTGGCGGCGCAAGCCTCAAGCCTGAAGTATTCGGCGACATCATTGCTTCGGCGAAAAGTTGAGTAACCATGGACGTTTGTAGTACAGTATCTATAAGCATAAACAAAACACGTGTAACCACGAAAACAATTAGGGTGTGGAAATAAATGAAAGATCTCGATTTCGACGAACTGGATAAAGCGATTAGTAGTGTGTTGACGCCAGATAGCGCTCCAAAAGATGACGCTTCAAGCGATGAGACTTCGGCATCGCCAGCATTGGTTGAAACGTCGAACAAAACAGTAGCGGTAACCACTCCTGCGCCGGCAGACAAGCCATCGCCAAAGCCGCTCGTTTCTCCACGCCGCTCGATTAATCGCGGTACTGCTGCAGGCCGTCCGTTTGCTGACATTGTTGCACCAACTAAAGCTTCGAAGCCAACAACTCGCCAAGCACCGACAATCGAGCCAGTTACCGAGCCGGTCACTGCTCCTGTTGTTGTCAACGAATTAGCAGTTGATACTCTACCTAGTGCGCCGAAGCCTGCAAGCGACGACATGGTGCTGAGCCGACTTGAACTTGAAGAGCCGCAAGCAATACAAAGCGACGTGGTGGTTGAAACTCCGCAGAATACGCCAGCACCAAGTGAGACCTTCGCTCGTTTTGACTCGCTATCGAAGAACAGTTTTGATATTGATGCACCAGCACCAGTGCAGGAAGACACTAAGCAAGAAGATGTAGACGAAAAAACTCCAGCACTTGCTGGCCTCAATGACCTTGAGTCAAGCGACAATGCTGTAGATACAGTGCCGGATGCTGCGCCAGTGTCGCCATTTTTAGAAGATACGCATGTCGAAAAGCGTCCTTTAGGGAGTTTGCGTAGTGCTGATGAACTAGCGGAAACTGCAACTGAACCTCACCATTTTTGGGCTGATGCGCCCGATCCAACAAAAGATGAAACTGCGTCAGTCGATGCGCCTGTTGCCGAAGAGCACGCAGATATTGACCACCGCTTGCCTGAACACGGTACTGCTGACAAGCCAGTTTTTGGAAGTAGTGCCACGACGCCACCGATACACACGGCAGCGAGCGGTGCTGCTACGCTTGGTGCGACTTCTATCGCCCAGCAATACAAAGTTGATGCTCAGCGACCACCTGCGCCTGGTAGCCACGCGCCATTTGATACAAGTGAGTATCATGCTGCACTGTCAGATAGCGCGCCTGCAGAGCATTCAAAGCGTATCGATAAAACAATGATGATCGCTATCGTTATCTTTGTTATCGCTGTTATAATTGCTGTCGCGGTCTATTT
The DNA here is from genome assembly GCA_903821365.1 of uncultured bacterium. Lineage (GTDB taxonomy): Bacteria > Patescibacteriota > Saccharimonadia > Saccharimonadales > Saccharimonadaceae > CAIJKY01. Next base: position 36,122 of record CAIJKY010000009.1, read on the forward strand.
TTACGGCGACACACTCAGAAGTTTATTGCCGTAACGCCGCATTTTGCGACGTTCAAGTGCTACAATACATAGCGTGCATTATCTACTCGAAGGGTTAAACGAAGAGCAGCAAAAAGCGGTCGTTCATGGCGACGGCCCGTTACTTATATTGGCAGGCGCTGGCTCTGGTAAGACAAAAACACTGACGCATAGAATCGCTTATCTAGTTTCAGAAAAAGCAGTTGGCCCCGAACGCATACTCGCCGTAACATTTACTAATAAAGCTGCAAAAGAGATGCGAGAACGGCTCGGCTTACTTGTTGGTCAAGATGGCTCAAACCGCTCATTTATGCCATGGATGGGTACGTTTCACTCTATATGTGTGCGTATGCTGCGCTACGACGGCGAACAGATTGGTATCCCACGCAATTTTGTTATTCTTGACGATGCCGATAGATTGAGCCTCGTGCGCGAAGCAATGAAGCAGCTGCATATCAGCGAAAAGACGTTTACGCCACGAAGCGTATTGAGCATGATCAGTAGCGCCAAAAACGAACTTGTTACCGCAGAAGAATATGGCGCAACAGCGCACTTGCCATTGCAAAAAGCGGTCGCAGATATATATCCTGCCTATGAAAAAGCCCGGAAGTTGGCTGCGGCGCTTGATTTCGATGACTTGATTGCCGACGCGGCGAGATTGCTGAAAAGCTCACCCGAGCTGCGCATTGCCTGGCGTCGCCGCTTTGAATATATATTGATCGATGAGTATCAGGATACAAATGCAGCCCAGTACCAGTTGGTGCGCTTACTGGTCAATGATCGCAACAATATCTGCGTTGTCGGTGATGACTGGCAGAGTATTTACAGTTGGCGTGGGGCTGATTTTACTAATATCCTTCGCTTTGAACGTGATTTTCCAGGAACCCAAGTTATCAAGCTTGAGCAGAATTATCGTTCAACAAAAGCAATTCTTGATGCGGCGCACAGTGTTATCACGAAAAATGATAATCGCTCCGACAAAAAGCTTTGGACCAATGCTGCCGGTGGTAAGCCGGTGCAGATCGTACCTGTGGGCTCGGAGACGCAAGAAGGTGAGGTGATCGTCAGTCGTATAAAGATGGCGGTTGAAGCGGGAATGCGTAAGCTCAGCGACTACGCAGTGCTTTATCGAACAAACGCACAAAGCCGCAGCATCGAAGAAGCGTTTATCCGTTATGGCGTTCCATATCGCGTTGTCGGTGGTGTACGGTTTTATGATCGCAAAGAAATCAAAGATGTTATGGCCTATTTACGCTTGCTGTATCAGTCAAGCGACCGCGCAGCTTTTCTGCGGGTGGCGAATGTTCCGGCTCGTGGCATTGGCGCGGTATCGTTGGGTAGATTTTTAGATTGGCAAGCAGAGAGCGGTGCAACAATTGTTGATGCCCTTGCTCGCGCTGACGAGTGCCCAAAGCTAACCGCTAAAGCTAAGCTTGCGCTTTTGGATTTGGGTGCGACATTATTACGATTACAGCCTCAAATAGAAACGTTACCACTGCAAGAGCTCTTGGAATTACTCATATCACGTATTAATTTTATGAACTATCTTGATGATGGCACGCCGCAGGCCGAAAGCCGCAAAGAAAACGTTGAAGAGCTTATGTCGGTCGCCCGTGAATATAGTGATATGGGGCTTGCAGGCTTTTTGGAAGAGGTGGCGCTTGTGTCCGACCTTGATAATCTAGAGGCAGGAGCCGCAGCGGTCACGATGATGACGCTCCATGCTGCGAAAGGTTTAGAGTTCCCAGCAGTCTTTATGATCGGCATGGAGGAGGGGATTTTCCCTCATTCTCGAGCACTATATGAGCCATCCGAAATGGAAGAGGAGCGACGCTTATGCTATGTGGGCATGACACGCGCCAAAGAAGAATTATATATGACAAGTGCTGCCTCACGGCTACTGTTTGGCATGACGCAGCGTAATCCACCATCACGCTTCTTGAGTGACATCGATGGTGGTGCTGCGCTTGCACAAGCCTTTCCGCCGTTTGAAGGATTTGCTCCAACTAACATGCCTGAGGATGGCGAGCCTTACTTTGAGGCCGAAGATGATGGCGGCTTGAAGCCTGGAGATAAAGTCCGACATCAACTATTTGGCGTTGGTACAGTGCAGACGCTTGATGGCATGAATGCTACCATTGCTTTTGCTCGTGGCACCAAGATGCTTAATATCGCCTTTGCGCCTCTTGAGCGTGCATGATCGAGATAGTGGTCATCGTTAGTTTGACCACCTGTTCCTGGGGATAAATCCTACCGCCCTCTTTACGACTCTGATATACTAGCTTCTAGCGTCCGTGAGAGGATCGTCTTACATCATTTATGATACATCGAAAATTATTTATTTCCGTGGGTGTGCTTATGTCTGTAGCTGGCCTTGCATTGGCAGTTACTGGCTTGTTCTCGCAACCTGCAGTAGCGGCCAATCAAAGGGTTGTTACTATCCATGACCGTGGCACTGATCGTACGTTCGCAACTGATGCTGCATCTGTTGGTGAAGCCTTGCAGCGTGCAGGCGTCACGCTTAGCCCATCTGACTCAATTGAGCCAGCGGCAACCACCGAACTCACCGCTCCTGCTTATACCGTCAATGTCTACCGAGCCCGCCCGGTAACTATTATTGATGGCGCAACGCGAACCGAAGTGATGAGTCCATACCAGAGTGCACGTTCAATCGTGACTGGTGCAAAAATCGAGCTGTACCCTGAAGATAGTGTTTCAATGCAGCGTATTGATGATTTCGTTGGCGACGATAGCGTAGGATTAAAGCTTGAGATTAAGCGCGCTACTCCTGTAACTATTGTGCTCTATGGCACGCAGACAACTATTCGCACAAATGCCACAACAGTCGGCGGTTTATTAAAAGAAAAGCGAATTGTGCTTGGCAAAGATGATGGCACCTCACTTACTGCTGATACAAAGTTGACGCCAAATATCATCGTTGATGTCTGGCGCAACGGTGTCCAAACAAAGACCGAGGAACAAACGGTGGCGTTTGATACTGAAATAATTCAAGATGCAGATAAAGAGACGAGCTTTAAAGAAATCCGCGAAGCTGGCACGCCAGGCAAGAAGCTCGTTACTTACGAAGTGACATTGAAAAATGGCCAAGAAACTGGTCGTAAAGAGATTCAAAGCGTTGTCACCGAAGCGCCAAAGAAACAAGTTCAGGTTGTCGGTGCAAAACGTCCAAACCTCGATGCTGATTTTGCCTCAGCACTTGCACGACTTCGTGGTTGTGAAGCGGGTGGCAGGTACGATCGTAATAGCGGCAATGGATACTATGGCGCATACCAGTATGATCGTAGCACCTGGGCAAACTATGGTGGTTATGCGGTGCCAAGCGATGCACCAGCTGCCGTGCAAGATGCGAAAGCGGCAGAGACATATGCTCGACGCGGATGGCAACCATGGCCATCATGTAGCCGCAGCCTTGGCTTACAGGACGCCTACCGATAGTTTCTAGTAATCGTTCTTATGTCAAAAGCTGTACTCCCCGACAAATCTCTTGGCCAACATTGGCTGTTTGATGACGCTGCATTGCAGCACATCGTTGATTTTGCTGACGTGACGGCCGCCGATACGGTGTTTGAAATAGGACCAGGCAAAGGGCCTTTAACCCGAGTATTGCTTAAGCGCGGTGCTCAAGTAACTGCGCTTGAATTTGACGCGGCATTGGCGCGTGGCTTAAAGTTGAGCATGACATCAAAGAATCTTAATGTTATGCATGGCGACATCTTGCACTACGATTTCTCAACTTTGCCAGCAGGCTATAAGGTGGTTGCAAACGTACCGTATTATATTACGAGCAAGATAGTGCGCTTATTGCTCGAATCAAATCACCCACCAAAAAGTGCGACTTTGTTGGTGCAAAAGGAAGTTGCCGAACGTCTTGCAGCTGAGCCTGGTTCAATGAGCTTGCTATCAGTGTCGGCTCAGTTCTACGCTAATATATCGCTTGGTGCAGTTGTTGGTCGTGAACTATTTGAGCCAGCACCGAAGGTCGATTCTCAGGTAGTTAAGCTCGATTACACGGGAGCAAAGTTCACCGATATCGATCAAAAATTGTTCTTCCGTGTCGTTAAGGCTGGTTTTGCTGAACGTCGCAAGAAGTTGCGTTCTAGTCTTGCGGGTGGTCTTCACCTCGAAAAGAGCACCATCGATGCTATGCTACAAACACTTGGTATAGCATTGGAAGTGCGTGCACAAGAGTTAACGCTAGAGCAGTGGCATATGCTCACTCGCTATCTGGCAAAAGCATTGTAATACAAGTACACTAAAGGACATTATGTATCGACCTGGCAGGCTCTACTGTTTTTCACCACCTATCATGATACTGACATTTGTGATCGAGCTGGGGATAGCCTGTTATGTTGCGTATCGCTATCGTATGTCGGTTGCTGCTCGCTTGACCACGGCACTACTTGTCTTATTGGCTACATTTCAGCTGGCTGAGTTCATGGTCTGCGAAGGGGCGTTAGGCTTGAGTAGTCTCGGCTGGGCGCGCATTGGCTATGTCGCAATTACGCTCTTGCCGCCAATTGGCTTACATCTTGGTATGCAGATTGCGCGACGCACAAATCGACCATTGCTTATGGCGGCGTATGGTTCCGGCATCGCTTTCGCAGTCTTCTTTATGTTCGTCGGGCATGGGATGCAAGGTAATCAATGTCTTGGCAATTATGTTATTTTTCAGGTAGCACCAGCATCATTAATTCCGTACACAATGTATTATTACGGCTGGCTAGTGGCGAGTGTCGCAATCGTCATGGGCATGGCGAAGACCATAACAAGCCCAGCTCGTCGATCAGCGCTGCGCTGGCTCGCTGCAGGGTACGCCTCTTTTATAGTGCCGACTACTCTTGTCAATATTGTTCAACCAGATACAATTGCGGGTATTCCAAGCATCATGTGCGGATTCGCAGTGATACTTGCAGTCATTATCTTGTTTAAAGTGGCGCCCCAGGCGCTCGATGCACACCCGTACCAAGCCCCGAAAAGGAGTAAAGCATGACAATCGATGGTGAGAGCCCAACTATTTTTAAACATTTACCCGTTCAGGCACAAGCTTCAAGCCTCGCCGACGGTGTTATGGGCTTTGGCCATGCGCCTGATGCGACTGTTGTCAACGACCGACGTCACTGGCTGAAGAGTCTCGGAATCAAGCTTGATGATACAACGCTCGTCCGTATCGCCTATGACGAAACCACTGATTATCGACGCATCACTACTGTAACGGATGCCGATCGTGGTAAAGGTATGGCCGATTTGCATAACCCAGTAGTTGCCGATGCATTGTTTACTGAGGAGCCGGCTCACGCGCTATTCTTGCCCTTGGCGGATTGTGGCGGCGTTGTTCTCTACGATAGTCGTACGCGTGTACTTGGGTTGGCGCATCTTGGCCGGCATGCCACAATGGCTGGACTTGCCAAACAACTAATTGCTTATATGAGACAACGATTTAATAGCAACCCGAGCGATATATCGATTTGGATTGGTCCAGCCATCGGTGGCGATTCATATATGCTTCACACTTTCGCGCTTGAGGATGAGCCCGAATGGCAACCATATATCAAGCGCAAAAATGACGGTATCTATGTTGACCTCCAGGCGTACAATGTTGAGCAGTTTACTAGTGCTGGAGTTCCTAATGCTCAGATTGAATGTACAAATGTTGATACGGCGACGCACCCAGCATATCCTTCGCATTATCGTTATCGTACGCATGGTGAACGCCAAAAGGCAGGACGATTCGCTATAGTTGCTCGTATGTCGAAATAATGTTATAATTTGTCGATTATGCGACATGGTGAAACAATACAGCCAGATTTTAGTTATTTTAAAGAAGTGGCCTCTGCTGTTGACTTAGATAGTGCGCGCGCTGAATTGCGATATGCACCAACTGGAGAGGCGAACGCTACAGAAGGGGAGCAAACCCTTCCTGTTATTATTGCGCACCCTGCTGTTCGGCGTGGCAACGAAGTGGTTATCTCAGGTAACGCTTTCAGTGATGAACCAGGTCGCCCAGAGAATCTGCCACTAGCGCAGCTCTGTGCAGCGGCACTTGGTCGTACGGTTGTTATTGTCGGCAGTCCATCGGTTGAGTCAATCCGTCGCGAGCGTATATTTGAACCAGGTGAAAAGACGACACTTGGTGACTTGTCGCGGCATGAGCGGTCTGGCGATATGAACAACGGCCAGCTCGAAGAACTACGCGCTGGTCGTTTTGGACGCATTGGCAAAGCGAGCATCGCTGCCGCTATCGCCGCACTTGAAATCGAAGGTATCAACGACCCTAATTTTGTGCTGTACGGTAGTTCGCAAGCGGCCGCAACATCAATGGGTATGCTTGGTGCGTTGCTCTCGGGCGAACATATGCCAAAAGTCAGCGGCGTTGTTTTGGCAGAGGGAGTGAATTATGAAAAATGGAAATCAAAGCGACACCTCATACAAACCTTCGTGACCAATGGGCAATTATTTGTTCCTGATGCACTTGAAAGTAATCCTGAACCCGTCCGACGTTCTGGTGAGTCACCAAAAATCTGGATCGCTCGCACTGCTATGAGCGCCATCGCTAATGCCCGATACATGAGCGCCTTGGCGCAGGGCGAAGCATTCAGTGATATCGGCAGTGGCAGCGACCAGGTTGAAGCATTGCAAGGGGTGCCTGTGCTCCTGACGCGCGGATCGATAAGCGAATTAAGTACAGAAGATGCTAACCTTGCGATGATGACACATCTTGCACGCCATGGCGCTAATGTGGATCTCAAAACGCATCCACACCACTCACATTCATATACAATGTCGAGCGGCGCAGCGATAGGCGCGATACGTCAAGTCTTGCCACAAGCGGCATAGTCACCTCTGTTGAAACCTGCTATACTACCATAGTTATTCGGTAGCCTAATACTATTAAAGGAGTTCATAGCATGGACGAGCAGAAAAAGACGAATTTTTACGTCGCGACCGCCATCCCTTACGTCAACGCAAAACCACACATTGGCAATGCTATGGACTACATGTTGGCTGACACTTTAGCGCGCTACCACCGTTCTCTTGGTGATAACGTTTATTTTCAAGTGGGCAGCGATGAGCATGGCAACAAAATCGCCGCTCGTGCAGCCGAAGCTGGCAAGACGCCACAAGAATACACCGACTCGATGGTGCCGGCTTTTCACGAAATGCTCACGGCACTCAACATTAGTTATACCGATTTTGTCCGCACAACTGAACAGCGTCACGAAGCTGCCGCGCAAACGATATGGCGTCAATTAGAGCCGTACATTTATAAGGGTACGTATCAGGGTTGGTATTGTGTTGGCTGTGAATCGTTTGTTACCAACAAGCAAGCAACAGCGAACAATGGCGTCTGCCCAGACCACAATCAGCCATATGTTCAGCTGAGTGAAGAGAATTATTATTTCAAGCTCAGTGCTTTTACTGAGCAAGTTAAGCTAGCGCTTGAATCGAATATGATTAAAATTGAGCCAGAATTCCGTAAAAAAGAAATCCTCAATCTTATTAAAGATGGGCTCGATGACATCAGTATTTCGCGCCCACGCAAAAACCTTAGCTGGGGTATTCCTGTTCCTGGTGATGATGGCCATGTCATGTATGTGTGGTTTGAAGCACTCATTAATTACGTCAGTATTCTTGGGTACCCTGACAGTGATTTGTATCGACAATTTTGGCCAGCAGACGTGCAGGTTGTCGGTAAAGATATCCTACGTTTTCACGCTGCCATTTGGCCGGCCATGCTCATCGGTATTGGCGCACCACTGCCAAGGAAGCTTTTAGTACATGGCTTTGTCAATGTCGCGGGCGCAAAGATGAGCAAAACAGTTGGTAATGTTGTTGACCCGATCGAAATTGCTACACAATACGGTGTTGATGCTTTTCGCTATTTCTTTTTACGACACATTCCAACACTCGATGATGGCGACTTTACCTGGGAAAAGTTTGAAACGGCCTACAACAATGAACTTGGTAATGAACTTGGTAATTTAGTGCAAAGAGTTTCAAGTATGATTATTCGCTATCAAAATGGCTTGGTTGGCGTGCTTGACCCAGCGGTTCACGACACGATGGCATACCATGCAGCCATGGTCGAGCTGCGCTTAAACGATGCATTTGGCGAGGCTTGGAGCATGGTTCGTCAGCTCAATGTCTATCTTGAAGAAGTAAAACCTTGGCAAGTCGCCAAGGGCGGAGAAGCAGAGGCAGGACATTTATCTGAGATACTCAGCTACGCTGCGGGCAGCCTCGTCCATATTGCTGAGCTTCTCGCGCCGTTCATGCCTGCAACGGCCGAAAGCATCAAGACAAGCTTTAGCGCTGATATCGTTCAACCAACCGCTGCACTGTTTCCAAAGATATTCAACCACACCCAAGATCCTCGCGCTGCGAAGCCCGTTGCGGTTACCGCACCGGCTGTACCACCAACACCACCAATTAATAATGGGTAGGTAATGGGACGGCCGACACCTCTTACTGATACGCACTGTCACATTCACGAGGCCGATTATGTGGATAGCGAGGGTGCGTATCAGCGTGCGCAGGACCAAGGGGTCGCGCGCATGATATGCGTCGGAACCGACCTCGATAGTAGTCGACGCGCCGTGGCGTTTGCGAACTCACATCCTGGAGCTCAGGCTTCTATAGCGCTCCATCCACATATCGCAACAGAGGTTGACAGGACAGAGCTTGCAGCGATGTGGCGCGGCATTGAACAGCTTGCTGGCCAAAACACTCAAAAAATCATTGCTATTGGCGAATGCGGTCTTGACTACTTCTATCATTCGGACGCAAAGGCAAGAAAAGCACAACAAGACATGCTGCGCCGGCACATTACACTGGCAGCGCAACGAGATTTGCCCCTTATTTTTCATGTTCGCGAGGCTTTTGCTGATTTTTGGCCGATTTTTGACGAATTTTCACGCAGTAAAGCGATCAAAGGCGTGCTGCACAGTTTCACTGACTCACGCGAGAATGCTGATATAGCTATCAAAAAAGGCCTTTTTATAGGGGTGAACGGTATCAGCACGTTTACCAAAGACCCAGCGCAGCAGGCAATGTTTGCCGCAATTCCACTCAATAAATTGTTAATAGAAACCGACGCTCCCTACTTGACACCTATTCCTCTTCGTGGTAAGGTAAATGAGCCAGCGTATGTTAAGCACGTTGCGCTTTTTCACGCCACCGTTCGTGGTGTTCCTATGGAAGAAGTAGCAGCGGCAACCAGCAACAACGCGACTCAACTCTTTTCAATTTAACTAAAATAAACTACTGAACCGTTAAATTATAAGCGTGCAACCACTAATGCATGGAGAATTTTACTGTGTTTGAGTCAAATAACCGATTAGAAATGTTCCCACTTGAGCGTGTTGCTATGGCAACAAACGCTCCTGATAACGGTATGTATATTCAAGATGGTATTCGCGAAGCTGAGGCATTTGCTAACAGCATGGGCAGTTTTGCCGCACACGGCTATGCAGCGGAGGATTTGAGTGGGCGTCCAACTGTTACTGTAACGCCAGAAGCACCACTGACCCGACAACCAGAAGTAAGTGTCGCATTGCCGCCACGTGTTTTTATGGCCGATGCACCGCGCGTCTTAACGCTGACTGGCGGACGTAACGGTGCACCTATTCAAGTAACGGGTGATGTACTGAGCGATGATCATGATGTAGAGCGTCATATTGCCAATGACCGCCATCCAGAAATTCCTTTAGCATTCGACTGGACGCGCGACATTGTTTCTGAGTGGCGCCACGAAGTAACTGATAGCCGCACTGCAACACTCGGTGAAGAGCAAGACCAGGGGGTCTACGCCAACACAGTACTACAAGGGAGTACCCAATTATGATTTTCAAACAAATAGCCAATCTTTTTATTGGTGATGAATCAGTTGCTCGTGCCAAACGGCGCGCAGGCAAAAAATATTCAGAGCGTGACTTGCTCCGTAAAGAATCAGTTATTGGTCGTCAGCTTTTTGGTGAGATTCCTGCTGGCCACCAACGTGAATTTTTTTGTCTCGACGAGCGCACATGGATTTGGTATGAAAAATGGACCGACCAAGCATCGCACAAAACCCAAGAGCAAACCACTCGTTACGAGCTACACTCTAACGGCATTATTAAGATTCAAGCGGGCCAACCATACCAAGTTATGGAAGGCGACGAACTCAAGAATCTTATGGCTGCCATGAAGCTTTATCATGACCGAGTGGCCGAAGAAGTCTATCAACGCGACCCTGCGACTGGGCGTCCACTTGAACTTGCTGACGCTCGTTAAGCTAATGCAAAAGTACTAGGGCGACAGTAGTAGTCGCTGATATACTGAAGTCATGAACGGTAGTGTCTATCTTGATTATGCTGCGGCAACGCCAGTTGACCCGCAGGTTGCGACGGCTATGCAGCCGTATCTTAATGACCGTTTTTATAATCCATCAGCAGCATACAAAGCAGCAAAGTCGGTGCGAGCAGATTTTGAGAATGCGCGGAGTACACTTGCGGCTTGGCTTGGTGCAAAACCAAGTGAAATAGTTATGACTGCCGGCGCAACCGAATCTGCCAACCTTGCCATTAACGGCGTTATGTCGGCATATCCCGAAGGCCGTATAGCGGTGAGCGCGGTCGAGCATGCGGCTGTTGCGCAAACGGCTCGACAACATAAGCACGATATAATTGCCGTTGATGCTCATGGTGCGGTGAGCGAGTCGGCGCTACGTGCAGCTGTTGCTGAAGATACGGTACTCGTGTGTATTGCTTATGCGGATGGTATGCTTGGGACGCTCCAGCCGATCAAGCGCCTCGGTCAAGTAATTGCAGAACTACGACAAGCGCGACAGGCACATGGCAATAGCTTACCACTCTATTTTTATAGTGACGCCTCGCAGGCGGCAGCGTACTGCGATATGCATGTGAGTCGTCTTGGCGTTGATTTGTTGACGCTTAGTGCGCCAAAAGTTTTTGGTCCAAAACAAGTTGGGCTTTTATTTGTTAAAACTGGCGTTATAGTACAGCCTCAGACAAGTGGCGGTGGTCAAGAGCGCGGACTGAGAAGCGGCACAGAGAATGTGGCGGGTGTTATTGGCTTTGCTGAGGCGGCGCGAATCGTACAGCACAGTCGTGAAAAACGACTCCGTACGGTTACCGAGCTGCGCGATATTTTTGAACAAACAATTAGTGCCGCTCTCGGTGACGATGTGGTACTGACTGCGGCTCGGCAACGAGTGCCGCATATATCGCACATGTCATTTAAAGACGTTGATGGCGAGACATTGCTGTTTATGCTTGATGAACGTGGAATTATGGTGGCGACCGGTGCGGCTTGTGCTGCTAATAAGCAAACAGCTTCAGCGGTATTGTTAGCGATTGGCATGACGGAGTCACTGAGGCAGGGAAGTATTCGTTGTTCGTTCAGTCATCTGCTGCATCGTGCACAAGTGCTTGACGCTGCCCAGCACATTATTGAGTGTGTGCAGGCAACCACAAACCGTAGCAAGGCAGTAAAAGCGCTATGAGTAAACTCCTTGGCAGTCTTATCGGCTTGGTGATTATTCTTGGTCTCATTATTTTTGGCGTGAATCGTTTTGTGTCACTTGACGATTTGGCTGGGTGCGGTGATCAGCCAACAAGCGCTGGGTGCGCACCGGCCGATGCCATTGTGGCTATTAGTGGAGGTGACACATCAGCTCGTACTGATGAAGCGGTCAAGTTGTACCAAGCGGGCTGGGCTAAAACACTGATTGTTTCAGGCGCAGCGCTTGACCCGCGAGGTCCATCAAATGCGGCTGCAATGCGCCGCCACGCGATTGATGCCGGTGTCCCGGCAAGTGCAATCTTGACCGACAATCTGTCGCAAGATACTAGTGGCAACGCGCTTGGGGTTGCACTTGTTGCAAAAGAGCATAACCTACGGACGATAATTGTCGTGACCTCTCCATATCATCAACAACGGGCATCAATTGTCTTTAACCGCGCGTTTATAGATATTGGCACAGTTCGTAATCACCCGACGCCGACTGACAAATACTGGCCTTCGACTTGGTGGACAAACCCGACAAGCTGGTATCTGGTTGCGAGCGAAATGATAAAAACGATTGCCGAGTTAACGCGAAGTAAAATGCCATGAGTGGTACATTAAATAACAATACAAAAGTCTACGTAGGCATGAGCGGCGGTGTCGATAGCTCGGTTGCAGCAGCACTTCTTAAAGATCAGGGCTACGATGTCACTGGTGTCTACATGAAAAACTGGACGAAGGATCTACCGGGCATGCAGTGTCCTTGGGCGGAAGATTTGAGTGATGCAAAACGAGTTGCGGTACAACTTGGTATTCCTTTTAAAGTGTTCGATTTTGAAACTGAATACAAACAAAAAGTGGTTGACTACATGGTTAATGAGTATGCCGCTGGTCGTACGCCTAATCCAGATATTATGTGCAATCAAGAAGTAAAGTTCAAACTTTTTCTCGAGGCTGCACTTGCTGATGGTGCCGATGCAATTGCTACGGGCCATTATGCTCGTAGTGAATCGGGCAGGCTTGAAATGGCGGCGGATACCAACAAAGATCAGACCTACTTTTTATATCGTGTGACTGAAGCTGCACTTGCCCATACATTATTTCCACTTGGCGAGTACGAGAAGCCGCGGATTCGTGAAATCGCGACCGAAAAAGGTCTGTACACTGCGACTAAGAAAGATTCTCAAGGCATTTGTTTTGTTGGTAAAGTGAGTATGCGCGACTTTTTGAGCCAATATATCCAAGGAGTGCCTGGTGATATCATTGACGTACAGACCGGGAAGATTGTTGGGCGGCACGATGGGGCGATATTCTATACGATTGGCCAGCGCCACGGGCTTGGACTGGGCGGCGGCCTCCCGTTGTATGTTGCTCGCAAAGATATGATAAAAAACATTGTCTACGTAACGGCGAAGCTCAATGACACTGCGCTGTGGGATGATCGGGTTGCGCTCCAGCAAGTCCATTGGATTAATGAGGCGCCAATTATCGATAAAGAATATCGCGTACGGTTACGTCATCGTGCGACGCTCATCGTCGCAACATTCAAGATGGTAGGCGATGAGGGTGAAACTGCGCAGCTTGTGTTGCACGATGAAGAGCGAGCGGTGACGCCAGGGCAGTCAGTGGTGGTGTATGATGGCGAGACTGTGGTTGGTGGTGGAGTAGTTGCCTAGCTTACTTTGTCCTGTAGTATAGAAGCATGACCATCCATAAAAAACGTCGCGTTATTACTGCCGTTTTACTTGCAATAGGATTACTAGTGCTTGCGGGTGCGATTATCTATACTATGCGTCCTCGATATGCGTATGCGCCAGTGACGGTGACGCCAAAACAACCATCAAGCACTACGCCGGTGGCGGCAAACAAAGAGGCGCCGACATTATCGGTTGAAAAAGTCATTAGCGGTCTTGACCATCCCTGGGATATTACGTTTTTACCAGGTAATGCTATGCTAGCGGCTGAGCGCGACGGCACGATATCATCGATCAGTAGTGGCAATAAACAAATTGTATTTTCAGTACCAGGCGTTGCCGCAAAAGGCGAGGCAGGGCTTATGGGCATGGTCGCTGACATTGATTATGCGAAGAATAACTATGTATTTACTTGTTATGCGTCGGCCACTGATAATGATGTGCGCTTAGTACGCTGGAAATACGACGGCAAGAGCTTTACTGATAAAACTGCAATAGTAACAGGAATGCCACTCAATGCAACTGGTCGTCATTCGGGCTGTCGTCCACGCATGGATACGGCTGGAACGTTATGGGTTGGCACAGGCGATGCGGCTATTGGTACCAATCCTCAGGCACCAGGCAGTCTTGGCGGTAAAATCTTGCGAATTGACCGTAATGGTAAAGCACTCGAGGGTAATTTAAAGTTACCATTTGATACGCGTATTTACTCATACGGCCATCGAAATGTACAAGGTATTGCTTTGTTTGCGAAACCGGTCAATGGAGTTGCCGGCTTAAGTGTGGAGCATGGCTCAACCAAAGACGATGAAGTCAATAAACTTGTTTCTGGAAATGCAGGCTGGAATCCCGTTCCTGGCTACAACGAAGCCGTAGCGATGACGGACACGACATTGTATCCAGACGCGTTAGTACCCGTCTGGACATCTGGTGACCCAACAATTGCGCCGTCGGGGGCTACGATTCTTACAGGCCAACAGTGGAAAGGCTGGGAGGGGCGCATGGCAATGGCGGTACTGAAGGCCAAAGAGTTACGAATCCAGGCGTATGACGAGTCGCAAAAACTGTTATCTGACGACGTGTTTTTCGAAGGCCAGTTCGGTCGCCTCAGAAGTGCTGTGCAGGGCGGTGACGGTAATCTTTATCTGACAACCGACAATGGTGGTGACGACGCAATCATAAAAGTGACGCCAAAGTAGGATGGTGCCTCAGCTCGGCGGGTTTCTTTAACAGAGGTATCTTGGTATACTCGTAGCTGATATGAACGCACAAGACATTCGCAAACAATATTTAGCTTTTTTTACTGAACGAGAGCATACTGTCATTTCACGCGCTAGTTTGGCGCTGCATAATGACCCGACAACGTTGTTCACGGGATCGGGCATGCAGCCACTTATTCCTTATTTACTTGGCGAAAAACACCCAAGTGGAACAAAGCTCGTTGACAGCCAAACCTGTATCCGTGCTCAAGACATTGATGAAGTTGGAGATACAAGTCACACAACCTTTTTTGAGATGCTTGGCAACTGGTCGCTTGGTGAATATTTTAAAGCAGAACAGATCGAATACTTCAGTACGTTTTTATTTGATGTTGTTGGGCTCGACCCGAACAAAGTGTATGTGAGTTGTTACATTGGTAATGAAACATTTAATATTCCACGAGACGAAGCAGCGATTGCCGCATGGCAAAAAGCTTTCAAAGCACGTGGCGTTGAGGCAACGGTAGTTGCGCTCGGTAGTGCTCAGGACGGCGATAAGCACGGCATGCAGGGCGGTCGCATCTTTTTGTATGATGGTAAAGAAAACTGGTGGAGTCGTGCTGGCGATGAAGAGCACACCCCTGTTGGCGAACCATGCGGTCCTGACAGCGAGGTTTTTTACGATTTTGGCGAACATCTACACGACGAAGCTGTGTGGGGCAAGGCGCACCCAGCCAATGACTCGGCTCGATTTATGGAAATTGGTAACAGCGTCTTTATGGCATACCGACGTACCGAAGACGGCTTTAGCGAATTGCCGAGCAAGAATATCGACTTCGGTGGTGGACTTGAGCGCATTGCGGCTGCTGCTATTGGTTCGCACGATGTTTATAAAATTAGCCTCCTTTGGCCGATTATTGAAAAACTGCAAAGTATTAGCGGCAAGAAGTATGATTCGCACACCACTTCAATGCGCGTCATTACTGATCATTTGCGTGGCGCAACTTTCCTGGCGGTTGACGGCACCGTTCCAAGTAATAAAGAGCAGGGCTATGTCATGCGCCGATTACTTCGTCGTGCAATTCGTTTTGCCTTTGAGCTTGGTGTTGAGCAGAACTTCTTTGAACAGATTGTGCCAGTGATTGCCGATCTTTACGCTGATGATTATCCAGAAGTAGCGAAGAGCCGAGACGACGTCATCGCCACGCTTATTAAAGAAGAAAAAGTTTTCCGTCAGACTCTGCGCAAAGGCTTGAAAGAGCTTGAAAAACTTAAGTCGGTTGATGGCGAAGCGTTATTCCGCTTATATGACACCTTTGGCTTTCCAGTAGAGTTGAGTACTGAAGAAGCATTCAAACAAAATATTACTGTGTCAGAAAATTGGCGTGCCGAATTTGACGCATGTATGAAAGAGCAACGAGAGCGCAGCCAGACGGCTACAAAAGGCGTGTTTAAGGGCGGGCTTGGTGGCCAGACGCTTATTCACAAAAAGTACCACACAGCAACCCATCTGATGTATCAGGCGCTGCGCGATGTGCTCGGTGCTCATGTTGTGCAAAGAGGCAGTAATATTACCGAAGAGCGCCTTCGCTTTGACTTCTCGCATCCCGAGAAAGTAACCCGTGAACAGCTTGATCAAGTTGAAAAGATTGTTAATGAACAAATCGGCCACGATTTAAGAATCAGTTATGCTGAGTATCCAACCAAGGTCGCAATCGAAGAAAAAGGCGCACTAGGCCAATTTGGTGATCGTTACGGCGAAACGGTAAAAGTGTACAAAATGATTGCCGATAATGCTGAAAAGCCATTTAGCTTTGAAATTTGCGGCGGCCCACATGTTGACCACACGATGCAATTATTTGAAGATGGTAAGAAATTCAAGATTCTCAAAGAAGAAGCGAGCTCGGCTGGGGTGCGACGCATTAAAGCGGTGCTTGTCTAAGTCTTTGTAAAGCAGTCTATAGTTATTGTATAGTAGGTTTTGGAACATCCAACCGACAGAAGTGGTGAAGTATGAAGCCTGAAGGTGCCGCAATGCTCAGATTCATTGGCCAGTTGTTGGCGACGGGAGTGAGCATACCCTCGTCGTTCGACATCAGCTACACGGCAGGATCTCTGAACCCGGTTGAGGCTGGCAAGATCTTGACCGAGGCGTTCAATGAGCACGCAAAGGGTTTGCGTTATCTGACGACGCTTGGTCCGGAGTTTGCCAGCAGTGACCATGCTTACAGAGGGGAGCTCTGTTTCGTGGTCTCAATGAGGCCGCTCAGGCGTCGATTGGCCGCCGTGCCGAGGCATGGAACGCTGTATATGCTCAAGTTCGGCTTCTCGTCTAAGCTTGTAGCCTGCAAGCCTGCTACGCGCGCGGAGGTCAAGGCGTTCCTGCTCAAGCAGGAAATAGAAGCACGCGTGAGCAACTGCAGACGACGATCTGGTGTGGCTGTGGTCGCGGAGCGAGACGCGACTATTCAGTGGGCAGAATGGCTGCTCGAAGTCTGCCCTAACCGCGAATTGGTAGAAGTGCTTCAAGCGGTACCCAGCGACAGCACCTTCGAGCCGACGCGCACGACCACCACCATCGTCACTCTCAAGGAGGATGCCGGGCGAAGCGGCTACAAGCTCCCTGGTCGCAACAGCAAGCGCTACAAGAAGTGGCGTGCCAAGCAAGAAGCGTAGCTTGCCCTGGCGCTCTGCGGATGTCCCACGGCCCTGCGGCCGCAGTATCTTCACGCACCCACCAATCGTGGTGCATCCGCTGAAGATTCTCTGCAGCCAGCAGGGCGTCTTCATGCCAATTTACTTTGTATGCATAACCTCTATGATGTATACTATTTCAGATGATTCTCGACAAAATTAAAAAAGCTATCCCGAAGCGCAACTCTAAAGAAAACGATGATGCAACATTGGTCGCTTTAGATATTGGTACCGAATATGTGAAGGCGCTGGTCGCCACTATTGATGGTGACGATATCACCATTGTTGGTACTGGCCGTCAACACCAAGAGCTGAGCGATATGCATGGTGGCGCGATTGCTGACATTGGTGCTGTGGTGCAAAACTGTGAGCGCGCGCTGGCTGAAGCTGAAGAGCAAGCTGGCTTCCAGGCGAAGAAAGTGGTTATTGGCATTGCCGGCGAGCTCGTCAAGGGCCTCACTAATACGATTAAGTACAAACGACCACAGCCAGATCGTGCACTCGACATGCGCGAAATGGAATTTATTATCGAAAAGGTGCAAGAACGCGCCCAAACCAAAGCCCAAAAGCAAATTGCCTGGGAAACTGGCAACGCTGACGTCGAAGTAAAATTAGTTAACTCAGCGATTGTTAGCATCCACATTGATGGCTACAAAGTGAGTAACCCAATTGGTTTTCAAGGTCGTGATATGTCGATTCAGATTTACACTGCTTTTGCGCCCATGGTACATATTGGCGCACTAGAGCGTACCGCTAGCGAGCTTGATCTTGAGCTGCTTGCCGTTGCGGCCGAGCCGTTCGCGGTTAGCCGGAGCGTGCTAGGTGTCGATGCAAGCACTTCATTTACTGCAATTTTAGCGGATATTGGTGGCGGCACAACTGACATCGCAGTTGTTAATGATGGTGGCGTCGAAGGCACGAAAATGTTTGGCATCGGTGGCCGCAGCTTTACGCGCACTATAGCCAGTGACCTTGACCTCAGTTTTGAAGACGCAGAAAAACTGAAACTCGCTGTTGATGATCCAAGCCTTAAGCCTGCTGCGAAACAGAAAATCGAAGCCTCATTAGGTAAAACACTTGAAGTGTGGCTGAGTGGTGTTGAGCTGGCACTAGGTGAATTTGATGCAATCGACCATTTACCAAATCGCATCTTGCTTTGTGGTGGTGGTTCGAGCCTCGTAAAGCTTACCGAAGCTCTTGAGCAACAAGATTGGTACAAAGAATTACCATTTACTCGTCGCCCAACGGTACAACACATTGAGCCCGACCAAGTAGCAGGCATTGTTGATCAAACCGGCAAAGTTACGGACCATACGTATATAACAGCTATGGGACTACTCCGTGTCGGCTATGATACGATGATAGGGACACGTCCTTCAGAAGGCATAAAAGAAACGTTTAATCGTATCCTGAGCGTATAGACAGCACATGGCAAAGACAGTAATATACATCGACACAGAAGATGACATCACGTCAATAATTGGCAAAGTCAAAGCTGCTGATAGTGATATTGTCGCACTTGTACCGCCAAAGCGAACTGGCATGCTACAAAGTGCGGTTAATTTGAAGTTACTCAAACGAGCGGCGACCTTATCAAAGAAACACGTTGTGCTCATTTCTTCCGATCCTTCGCTCCGCTCGCTTGCTGGTGGTGTTCTTATTCCTACGGCTAAGAATCTCCAAAGCCCACCTGAGATCGTCTCGACTGGCGCACCACTTGATGACCAAGAAGAGATCGTGAATGGTGGCGATATGCCCGTTGGTGACATTCAGAACGCCATGGGTGATGCAGCCGTTACTCCTCCACTGGCCGCACCATCTAATAGCGCTGTTGATGAAGCCCCAATTGTTGCACCAACGCGCAAAGAAGCTGCGAAAGCCAAGAAAGACGCTAAAGCCCTTGCCGTACCAGACTTTATGAAGTTTCGTAAACGAATCTTTATTATCGGTGGGCTAGTGGTTGTCCTCGGCATCTTCTTGTATTGGGCATTCGCGATTGCGCCGACCGCCAAAATAGCAATTACTGCTAAGACTGAATTGGCTAACATTGATCAAAACATCACGCTTAATCCAAGCGCAACGACTGATGCAAGTAAAAACATATTAAAATCAGACAGTCAAGAACTTAAAAAAACTGCTTCAGTAGACTTTGACGCCACGGGCAAAAAAGATGTCGGCGATAAAGCGAGTGGCCAGGTGACATTCAAAAACTGTGAGACGCCAACTGCACAGACAATTGACGCAGGCACACCAGTAAGTGTTAACGGCCTCAATTACACGACCCAAGCTGCGGTAACCGTTCCTGGTGGCTCGGGCAGCTTTGTGACTGGTTGTACAAGTGCTGGTGCTTCGGCAGCGGTTGGTATTACAGCCTCGGATATTGGCGAAAACTACAACCTCGCGAGCGGGACGGCGCTAAACGTCAGTGGTCACACTGGCCAGCTTACTGCTACAACCTCGACAGCAGTAACCGGCGGTACGAAACGGACTATTACGGTTGTGTCGCAGGCTGATGTCGATAAGGCAAAACAGCAGATTAAAAATTCAGACGACAATGCCGCTCGCGCAGAACTATCGAAGCAGTTTGATAAAGGCATGACTGTCATCAAAGAGAGCTTTGCCAATCAAACCAGTGACCCAAGCGTTACGCCAGCGGTTGATGCCGAAGCCACTAAGGGTAAGCTCACCGTCGAGACGACATACACCGCGCTGGGCGTAATGAACACCGACCTTGATGCCGTTCTCAACAATGCCATAACCGCTGCAATGACCGAAAAAAGCAAACAAAGCATTTATGACAATGGGCGTAAAGAATTTAAAGTTGCTAACTATCAAGCACTTGATGGCGGCCGTGCCTCATTCAGGCTCACGACCACTGGCTATATTGGCTCAAAAATCGATCAACAAGCGCTGAAAGAGCAGATGGCAGGAAAGCGTTATGGCGAGATTGAATCGATTGTCAAACAAGTGCCGAACGTTCAAAAAGTTGATATTACCTTTGCACCTTTCTGGGTTACCATGGCACCTAGCCCCGACAAAACTACTATAACTCTCGATGTCGTCAAGAATGATCAGTAGGGTTGGCGATATCGTATTACTTGCTTTCGACGTTGGTGAACGACGCATCGGCGTGGCACGGGCTGTTGTTCCGCCCCGTATTGCCGAAGGGCTTATCACTTTAACGAACGATGCTTCGCTGCCACAAGCTCTTACTGCGCTGTATGCTCGTACTCAGCCCGAAACGGTCGTGGTTGGTAGGCCACGTAATCAAGCAGGTGAAATGACGGCGCAAACTCGTGCCGTTGAGCGATGGGTCAACCAGTTTTTAGTACCTCTTAAAGTGCCAATTGTCTGGCAAGACGAAAGTTTGACATCCGTCCAGGCCGAGCAGTACCTTGGTGTTGGTCATCGAGCTTTCACGAAAGCCGATGTCGATAAAAAGGCAGCCGAACTAATATTAAGTGATTATTTAGAGACTTTAACCGTATGAACCACAAGCACGGGGGGCTCCAAGAGCCGCACTATTCTTTGAATGAACATATGAAGACGCCACGGCAGCGACGACGATGGCCTTGGATTGTGGGCGGTATTGCCGCATTAGTCATTATCGCTAGCGGTGCAACGTTTGTGCTTTATCAGCGAAATCTTGAGCCAGTTGCAGCGCAGTCAACGACAAAACTGTTCACCGTTAAGGCTGGAGATTCAGCGACCGCGATTGCCAGCAATTTACAGCAGCAAGGGTTAATTCGTGATTCACTGAGCTTTCGGGTTGCTCTACGACTGAGCGGCAAAACGGCAAGTATCAAGGCGGGAAGCTACCGATTATCGCCAGCTGATAGTGCTTCGGCAATTATCGCAAAATTAGAATCAGGTCAGGTGGATTTAGTGCAGTTACAGATTTCCCCAGGGACAACGCTCGACGCAATCAAAAAGCAGTTTGTGAGCGCAGGATATCGCCAAGACGCTGTCGATGCCGCTTTTAAGAAGAACTACACCCACCCGCTACTCGCGGACAAACCAGCCGAAGCGACGCTTGAAGGGTATATTTTCCCAGACACTTACCGTTTTGATCCTGACAGTGGCCCAGAGGCGGCGTTGACGCAAATTTTTGATACATTTTATAAGAAGCTCAATGACGCAAACTTATTAACAGCCGCCAAAGCTGAGAATCTCAATAGTTACCAATTGGTAACACTCGGCTCGATTATCGAGAAAGAGGTTAGCAACAGCGCCGATCAAGCACATGTTGCTCAGGTGTTCCTGAAGCGCTTAAGCACTGGTATGCCGCTTGGGTCAGATGTTACATTTATGTACGCAGCGAAACTGCTCGGAGTAACGCCAACACCTAACCTGCAATCGCCCTATAACACTAGGATTGTGACAGGCTTGCCACCGGGTCCAATTGCGAATATGCGGCTTCAGGCGCTTCAGGCAGTTGCCGAGCCGACAAAAACTGACGATCTATATTTTGTCGCCGGAGACGATGGGGCAACCTATTTTGCCAAAACATTGCCCGAACATGAGGCAAATGTTGCCGCACATTGTAAAATTGGCTGCCAATAGACTATTTGTTCGATGAGCCACCCCTGTTGGCAATATATTCTATACTAGAAAACATATTGACATATTTGTAAATGTTTAGTATTATTATTTCATAACGTTTGCGCAACTTATTTTTTAAGAAGTTCGTAGATGTTACTCCAAGACCAGTCCATAAGGGTGATCTACAGTAATTTAAATAAACATTAATTAATCTTCATTATTAGCAATTTAGCAATAATCGTAGGTCGATTCACCCTTTATCTGTGTGTTTACGTGTCCATACGTAGCATGCGAAGCTGTGCCTGGAGCAGCTCTGTGGTAACACAGTAGCACGGAGATTATATTAGTATCATTACAAAAGTGAAGCATTTAACTTCACGAAATCAAGGTAACAAGGCGCTTTCTATTTCGAAGCGTTCTAAACGTCGCGATACGATCACCGCTGCAGTTTCATATGTATCGATCGCACTCCTTATTGTCAGTATTCTCTCGATTAATTACAAAGGCTCCGGTGACTCAAACGGAGTATTTGGCGTTGCAAACGCCCAAGCGGCTGCTCAAGAAGAAGGCTCAGTTGACCAAGTCTCAGCTGCAAGCCTCGCTGCAAGTATTGCTCAAACGACTGACATCAGTGTTGAGGCAAACGTTGCTAACCTAAGCACTAGTTTGAATGCCCGAACTGAACTCGCTCAGTCTAATGAAGCATTTGCTTCAAAGCCACAAATGGTAGCAACAACTGAGAAAAATGGTGTTAAAAGCTATAAAGTAAAGCAAGGCGACACCGTCCCTTCAGTTGCGCAAACGCACAAAATCTCTGCTGATACGCTTCGTTGGGCGAATAACTTAACAGGCGACAACCTAGAGATTGATAAAG
Organism: uncultured bacterium; assembly: GCA_903821365.1. GTDB lineage: Bacteria > Patescibacteriota > Saccharimonadia > Saccharimonadales > Saccharimonadaceae > CAIJKY01. Next base: position 58,666 of record CAIJKY010000009.1, read on the forward strand.
ATCTTGTTATCCCAACTATTGATGGTGTCGTATATACCGTCAAGAACGGTGATACTGTTGATGCGCTTGCTTCAAAGTACAATGCCAGCAAAGATCGTATCGTTAGCTTTAACGATGCTGAATTAAGTGGGCTTCGTCCTGGCCAGCAGATCGTTATTCCTGGTGGTGTTGTTCCAGTTAACGAACGTCCTGGTTATGTTGCTCCACGAAGTACCTACTACTCGACAAGCACATCTGCTACAAGCAGCTACGCAACTAACTTTACGCCTGTTTATGGTGACAATGGCTATGTACCAGGGTACTGTACGTACTATGTCGCTTCGCGCATCTCTGTACCACGTAACTGGGGTAATGCAGTCACATGGGCATACTATGCTAAAGCAAGCGGTTGGACAGTGAGTTCAGAGCCACGAGTTGGTGCAATCGCACAGCGCGGTGGTGGTCTTGGTCACGTTGCCATTGTTGAAGCCGTTTCGGCTGATGGCTCACAGATCAAGTACTCTGATATGAATGGTCTTGCCGGTTTTAACCGAGTTGCAAGTAGCGACTGGGTATCGGCATCTGAGTATCCAAACTATATCTATCGTTAGACAACGAGATAAGATATTTGACAAAAACGCCAGGGACTGTTCGTCTCTGGCGTTTTGCTGTATACTAGAAAAATATGAGTTTCGTTGATAGCGCAAAAATTACAGTCAAAGCAGGTAACGGTGGCAACGGTGTTGTTAGTTTTCGACATGAAATCTATGTTGATAAAGGCGGCCCTGATGGTGGAGATGGTGGTCGCGGTGGCGATATCATATTTGTCGCTAGCCGAAACGTCAACACGCTTGATGATTTTCGGTACAAACAAGAAATCAAAGCTGTTGATGGTGGTGCTGGCACAAAACGGCGTCGACATGGGCGTGGCGGCATAGATACGATCGTTAAAGTGCCTGTTGGAACGCTCGTGATTAACGAAGACACACTCGAGCAAGTGATCGACCTGGCGGCTGATGGCGATGAGTTTGTCGTAGCACATGGCGGCAAAGGCGGTTTTGGCAATGCTCATTTTGTTTCCTCAACTCGGCAGGTGCCTCGTGTTGCTGAGCTTGGTGAAGAAGGTGAACTGTTTAATTTAAAGTTAGAGCTTAAGCTGCTAGCTGACGTAGGGTTGGTTGGGCTACCAAACGCTGGTAAATCGACGTTCTTAAGCGTCGTTAGCCATGCACGTCCTGAAATCGCTAATTACCCATTTACCACGCTCATTCCACACTTAGGAGTGGCAACTGTCGACGGGACATCACTGTTGGTTGCAGACATTCCGGGCTTGATTGAGGGCGCGAGCGAAGGCAAGGGCTTGGGTGACCAGTTTCTTCGCCACGTTGAGCGCACGGCAGTACTCCTGCATTTGATTGACGCGTATACGAACGATGTCGCTGAGGCATATACGACCATCTGCAAGGAACTAGCAGCATACGATGCCTCTCTTGCAACCCGCCCGCAAGTTGTAGCGCTGACAAAAATCGAAGGACTCGATGATGATATCGTAACGATGCAGATGGAAGCAATCCGCGCAGTTGCTGGTAAAGACATTGAGTTACATGCAATTTCATCGACAACAGGGATCGGCGTGACGGAGGTTTTGCGTAGTCTTAAAACACATGTCGCCGAAGTACGCCAAGCTGCCGCTGAGCGTCAGGCTGAGATTGATGATTCATTGCCAGTTATTACACTCGATGCTCGCGAACAGGAAGCTGCTTGGCATGTTGAAAAAGACGGCAATGACTTTGTTGTAACAGGCGATAAGATTGAGCGCTTTGCGGCGCGAACAGATTTTGCCAACGTACATGGGGTGATTCGCCTGCGCGATATCCTGCAAAAAATGGGTATTACGTATGAGCTTGATCGTATGAATGCTAGCGCGACATCACAAATCTATATTGGTGCAGCGCGGCGGTATCATCTTCAATTTGAGGAAACGCTCTAATTATGCAGTCACAGCGGCTGCATCCGCTTAACGATCACCAAGTACCGCAAGACGGTGCCGCAGTCCTTTATGTCATGAGTCGTGATGTCCGAGTGCAGGACAACCATGCACTTCTTGCTGCGCAGGCTGCAGCGACAACATTACAACTACCGCTAGTGGTTGCCTTTATCGCCTATGCCACAAGCGGGCGACGCGCTCGTGAACAGTTCGTGTTTTTATACGAAGGATTGAAAGAAGTGGCATCGGCGCTTGCCGAAAAGAACATTAGCTTTGTGATCCGTAAAGGCGAAACGCCGCAACGAGCAATCGAATCATTGAGTGCCGAAGTACACCCAGCGGCAATCTATTTTGACTTTTCGCCACTGCGAGGCCCTGTAAAATTGCACGCGCACATTGCGGCAAGTCAAGCGGTGCCGGTGTTTGAAGTCGATACCCATAATGTTGTCCCCATTTGGGAAGCATCGCCGAAACAAGAGTTCGCAGCACGGACGATTCGGCCGAAGATACATAAGCGTTTAAATGATTTTTTAGTTGCGCCTTCGACGCTACAGCGGCATAAATATACGCTCGATGCACCACTCAAAGGGCTATCTTTTGATGATGTAGAGCGTACCATTATTCTCAAGCAAGTAGCGAATGGAACGAAAGTAGCAGCAATACCGGGTGAAGAGGCGGCACACCACGCGCTTGAGCTATTTATCGCAGAGACACTCCAGGATTATGCTACCCTGCGCAATGACCCGGTGGACGATCATTTATCAGGTTTGAGTCCGTATCTTCATTATGGCAATCTGAGCAGCCTCCGTGTGGCGCTTGAAGTCTCGGCCGCAGCCAGTCAGAATCCGGCACTCCAAACTGCTGCGGATACGCTGATCGAAGAGATGATTGTTCGCAAAGAGTTGAGTGACAACTTTTGTTATCATAACGCTCATTATGATTCGCTTGAGGGAGCGGCCGACTGGGCAAATCGTACGCTTGCCAAACACGAGCATGACCCGCGTGAACATATGTACAGCCTGGAACAACTAGAAAATGCCGAGACTGCCGACCCTGCATGGAACGCGGCACAACACCAATTGCGAGCAACGGGGAAAATGCATGGCTATATGCGCATGTACTGGGCGAAAAAGGTACTTGAATGGACCGAGTCGCCGCAGCAAGCTATTGAATTCTTGCTGTATCTTAATGATTTTTATCATATCGATGGTGGAGACCCAAATGGCTATGTGGGAATTTTATGGTCCGTAGCAGGTCTGCATGATCGACCATGGGGCGAGCGAGTGATCTTTGGCCAAATACGATTTATGAATTATGGGGGCCTGAAACGAAAGTTTGCGATTGCTGAATATGAGCGTCGTTGGAATTCTTGACAAAATCAAAAAATATTGTTGACAACGTTATTTCGCCGTGCTATTATTGTCAAATCGTTACGACTTTTCGTCGCTGACGCACCTTTGCAAGTTGAGAATCAAACGAGTATGATTGATGATTTGTCTCTGTTGGGCTATGTGTGCTGAAGTTTTTTGAGCATAGATAGTCCAACGGAGACGACTACCGGGGAGGCATCGTTTTCGCGCTGGACACGTCCAGAGGCGCACGATGGCGCCACCCTATTCCGAACGATAGGAGAGCCGTGGAGTATACCGCTGGCTTTGTCTGACCCAGGGATCCCAGGACAACACCTGCCTAGGGAACTCACAAAAACTGACGAGAGGAAACGGCATTATCGCACTGATCGCTCGAAGACGGTAGCTCCCGCGCGGGAGCTGATCGACCAAGACGCCACGCTACGGAAGGGCTTCGCGCCCCGCTCGAAGGCTCCCCAGTGTCCATACATCCGTCCCCCGACGACGCTCGACTACGAAAGTGTCAGTTCGTAGGCAAGAAGCGTATGTGCCAGCACGCAAAGCTGCCACGCTCAGAGGCATCAAGACGACTTCAGCGTCGTCATCGGCAGAATTGCCGCCTCAGCGTTCGCTTTGAAAGGCGATGGCTCTGCATCCAGTTGGATGTGGTGTGGGGTTCATGACCCTGCAAGCTGTCGCGCGTCAAGCGAGCCACTTCCCATGCGGTACTGGACGGAGGGCCACTTGGGTGTCCTCCGTCCAGTACGGGACTCAGATTCTCAACTTGCATGAATCCATGCATTTTACGTATAGCTGCAATGCCAATTTTACTAGGCGATGCAGCTTTTTTGTTTGGCCAGGCGTGGTAAGCTAGACGCATGGCCACAACACCCACTCCCCAGCCAACGTTATTTTTCTATGACCTTGAAACAAGCGGTATTGATCCACGAAAACAGCGCGTCATGCAGTTTGCAGGACAGCGTACCGACCTCGAACTTAATCTTATTGGTGAGCCATTTAATCTCATGGTCGCGTTGAGTGATGAAGTACTACCCGACCCAGGTGCGATCATGGTGACTGGCATCACGCCGCAAAAAGCCGTCGAAGAGGGCTATACTGAAGCTGAATTTGCCCAAATATTCCAAGATGAAGTGTGTGTGCCTGGCACTACCATCGTTGGTTTTAACAGTGTTCGTTTTGATGATGAGTTTATGCGATACACGTTGTATCGCAATTTTTATGATCCGTATGAATGGGCATGGAAAAATAATTGTTCTCGTTGGGACTTGCTTGACGTCGTGCGCATGACCCGCGCTTTACGACCCGAGGGTATTAATTGGCCAGTGACCGCCGAGGGCGCAGCAACGAATCGACTTGAGCTCCTGACAAAAGAGAACGGGTTGGCACATGAAAACGCCCACGATGCTTTAAGTGATGTGCTAGCACTGATTGACGTCGCGAAGCTAATCAAGACGAAGCAACCAAAACTTTATGACTATCTGTATAAGATGCGTCATAAAAAAGAAGTGGAACAGCTGGTTGATCTTAAAAAGGCGCAGCCATTCGTCTATAGCTCGGGTCGCTACCCGAAAGAAACGCTCCATACCACAGTGGCATTTCCACTTGCTGAAAGCGGGCGCGCAGGGTCGGTATTGGTGTATGACCTGCGACACGATCCAGCCTTATGGATAGATAAGAGTGTTGAAGAGCTGCAGTCGCTCCGCTTCGTCAAGTGGGAAGATCGCCAAAAGCCTGACTACCAGCCTTTTCCCGTAAAAGAACTAGCCTTCAATAAATGTCCTGCGGTCGCGCCGATTGGGACGCTCGACGGACCAACTTGGGAACGGCTTGAGTTGTCGCTTGAAAGTGTAGAGCATCATAAAACCAGCTTGCTAAAAAGCGATCTAGCTAAAAAAATGCAAGCGGTCTTTGATCGTCAGGCGTTTAAGTCGAGTGACGATGTTGATGCGGCGCTCTATGATGGATTCGTCAATAACGAAGAGGACAAGACAAAAATGCGCGCCGTTCGCGCTGCCGACAAACAAGCGATGGCGTCATTAAGTCTGCAGTTTAAAGATTCGCGGCTGAATGGACTGCTACTCCGTTATAAAGCGCGCAACTACCCAACCAGCTTAAGTGAAGAAGAAAAGGCGCAGTGGGAAGACTATCGAACAGCGCGTTTGCTTGCCGACGCTCCTGATTTTGCAAAGCAGTTACAAGTCGCGATGAAAGATGCTAACGAAGACACATCGTTTTTGATTCAAGAGCTGCAGCTTTGGTATGAAAGCGTTATGCCGGTAGACGACTAGCGAGCAAGGCATTCACCATCACACCGTGTGCATACCGTCGATAAGCGCCAATTACGATTGGTGTAATAATGATGCACAAAGGAAGCGCTACGGCGCCCGCGAGCATGATAAACCATGGTAATTGGATGCGTGTGCCAGGGATGATGCCGGCAAGTAGAAAGGCGCTTACGGCGTTGTCTGCGATACCGGAACCAATAAGCCATAGGGTTACACCGAATACACCACCATATATAATCAAATTTTTCATCTCACCGCTCCCTCGTCCGCTTCAATAATTGTCTTAACAATAGCAGGAAATTGCTCTATCGACAATATTATATTAAAACTTAAGCGTTATGATTTCGGTGATTTTTTGTTGGTGGTAGTCTTAGGCTTTTTGTGGTTTGCCTTATCCTTGCGTAGCGATGCTAAGGCTGACTTGAAGTGATGCAGAATCCATACTCGTATCCTATCTGCGACTGGAAATTCGGCCGCGAGAATTGCGAGACCAAAAAAGATAACCAACCAGCCCGGGCCAGGAAGAAAGAGCAGTAAAATGCCTACTAAAATAACAACGCCACCGGCTATGGCTGTGAGTGTTTTGCGGATGCTGCCTGGCAAGCGAAGCCAGTAGGACTTGATATTTTGCATGGTGATAGTATAACATTGTTTGCAATGGAGAAAAATATACGAGAATACACGCCACCTGCAGGTCGCTTCTATAGTCGCGGCGGTTTTGACGTTGAGATTGGGAGTGCAACTGGTAATGTTGCTGATTTAAGTTCGATGGCCGGCAAGGCTCGCTCGGTAATGGCAGGTGTTGAGTCAATGCGTGGATTTTTAGAAGAAACAGGTTACGCTGGTTGGGAAGTTCATCCCATGCGTGGTCGATATCTTGCGGAGTTACTCGGTGCTGCGGCAACGGCTCGCTTCTTTGAGCTCGACACTATTGAAAAGTCTTCGATACTTTCAACTCATATGTCGTTTACATCAGCAAACTCTTCGTTGATCGAGCGGTTAGTTATGCCGCCCGATGAGCAATCATTAAAGACTTTGCAAGCGGTTGAACGAGCAGCCGGGGCGCCACGGGATATGGTAGTGTACCCTGATGCGTTGCCTGCTGGCGGTGTATTTACCGATGAGAACTCAACGATTGCACGACGAGGTGTGCAGCATGCGGCTGAATTCTGGGGTCCAAGAGGACTTATTGACGCTGAACCGGAATATGTTCGTTACTATCTCGGCACGATAGGCGTCACGCATCTTGTGCCAGACACTTTTCATTATCGCCGTAGCTCGAAGTCTGACGCGGGGGTTTATCTGCGTCCTTGGCAAGAAGTTTTGCCGAATGATGCTGCTGCAGGAGCGATTATGGAAGTTCATTTAGCGCTTGGTCGCAGCGATATGCTTACTGCAGAGGCCGCGGATCACCAAGTCATTGCAAAGTCTGTTCAAGAATTGAAAGCAGCCGTGGACGGCCCTGAAGCGTTCCGTCGAACAGAAGCTTGGGATATGATCAACGCCGTCGTCGAACATACGCCAAAGACTGGTCCTGAACGTCCAAAACTGCGCATCATCACAGAAGTGCCTCGAGCCGCTATTGATGATTTGAATATACCTTTTGAAGCCGCTCATGCTCAAATGGTGCATAGCATCGCCGAGAATCTACGCGCAGCTTAACAGCACGCCTCTTTGTGACAATAGCAAACACTTTAGACGTCAGAACAAAAACAGTGTAAAATAGATGTTGATGCCTGAAAAAATTGTGGTTCGTGGTGCCCGCGAAAATAATCTTAAAGATATTAGCGTTGAAATTCCTCGCGACAAACTCGTAGTTATTACGGGACTGTCTGGTTCTGGAAAATCAAGCCTCGCTTTTGATACCATTTACGCCGAGGGCCAGCGACGCTACGTCGAAAGCCTTAGTAGTTATGCTCGCCAGTTTTTGGGTTTGATGGAGAAGCCGGATGTCGATCAGATCGACGGCCTTAGTCCTGCTATTTCGATCGACCAAAAATCAACAAGCCGTAACCCACGTTCAACAGTGGCCACTGTCACTGAAATTTATGACTATTTGCGTTTGCTTTACGCGCGTATCGGCGTCCCTCATTGTCCGATCTGCGGAAAACCCGTTGAGCGTCGCACGCCGGAATCGATCGTCGATGCCGTACTTGCTTGCGCTGATGGAACGCGTCTGATGATACTTGCGCCGATTGTGATTGATAAAAAAGGCGAATTTGCACACATCCCTGAGCAATACCAGCGCGCTGGATTCGCTCGTGCTCGGGTTGATGGCGTTGTATATACGCTTGACGAATGGCCGGAACTTGATAAAAAGTACAAACACTCGATTGAGATCGTGGTTGACCGAGTTGCGACATCCGAAGAGAACACAAGCCGCATCACCCAATCTGTTGAGCAAGCCTTGCAGATCGCCGATGGCGTTTTGACGGTTCAACATGTCGACACCGACGAAAGTCATACATACAGCCAACGGTATGCGTGCGTTGATCACCCGGATGTTACTATTCCTGAGCTTGCGCCGCGTTTATTTAGTTTTAACTCACCGCATGGTGCTTGCCCTGTCTGTACTGGACTTGGTAACCGACTTGAAGTTGACCCAGAGCTTGTGTTTAACGCTGGTTTAACAATTGCCGAAGGCGCTATACGTCCATTTAATCGTGTTAATACCGACGCCTGGTACATGAAAAAACTTGCTGCTGTTGGTGAGCGCCACAAATTTAGCTTACATGTTCCCGTGCGCGAGCTTGACGAAGCAACGATCCAAAAAATCTTGTACGGCACGAGCAAAGAATCGTATGCAGTGCAGCTTGGTAATGGGCGCTATTTTGATACGACGTATGAGGGAGTAATTCCTAACCTCGAGCGTCGCCACAAAGAGACGGACAGCGAATTTATGCGCCGTGACATCGAACGTTTCATGCGCGAGCGTGAGTGTCATGTGTGCCACGGCAAGCGTTTGAAGCCCGAGGCATTGGCCGTAACGGTGCATGGACTCTCGATTATGGATGTTTGTGGCATGAGCGTCGATAACGCCCTTCAACTGTTTGAGGGCGGCATGTCGATGACTGAGCAAGAGTTATTTATTGCAAAACAAATTTTACGTGAAATTAATGCTCGCCTCGGCTTTATGAAGAACGTTGGCCTTAACTATCTTTCATTGCTACGTGCGGCAAACACCTTGTCTGGCGGCGAAGCGCAGCGTATTCGACTCGCGACACAAATTGGCTCAGGCTTACAGGGCGTGCTTTACGTGCTCGATGAGCCATCGATCGGTTTACATCAGCGTGATAATGATCGACTCATCGGTACGCTAAAACATCTACGTGACCTGGGCAACTCAGTGCTTGTTGTTGAGCATGATGAAGACACTATTCGCCAAGCGGATTACTTGCTTGATATTGGTCCTGGCGCGGGTGTTCACGGTGGACAGGTAATTGCGGCGGGTACGCCTGCGGAAGTTGCTCAAGACGCCAACAGCATAACTGGCCGCTATCTAAGCGGTAAAGAATCGATAATCGCTCCAAAAAAGCGTCGTCGCGGTAACGGCAAAGAGCTGCGCATTATTAAGGCGCGTGAGCACAACCTTAAAGATGTAACGGTCTCGATACCGCTCGGTATCTTAACGGTTGTCAGCGGTGTCAGTGGCTCTGGTAAGTCGACACTGGTGAACGATATCCTTGCGAAAGAGCTTGCTGCGCGCCTCCATCGTGCACAGGAAGTCGCCGGTAAACATGACAGCATCGAAGGCGTTAACCACCTCGATAAGGTTATTGTTATTGATCAATCAGCGATTGGTCGTACACCTCGTTCTAATCCGGCAACGTACACTGGCTTGTTTACACCGATTCGCGATTTGTTTGCAAGTATGCCCGAAGCCAATGTACGCGGCTATAAAGCAGGCCGATTCAGTTTCAATGTCAAGGGTGGTCGCTGTGAGAACTGTCAAGGTGATGGTGTGATCAAGATTGAGATGCACTTTTTGCCTGACGTGTATGTCCGCTGTGATGTCTGCCAAGGTAAGCGCTATAACCGTGAAGCACTTGAGATAACGTACAAACAAAAAACGATTGCTGACGTGCTTGATATGACGGTTGAAGATGCTGCAAAGTTCTTCGAGAACTTGCCTTCGATCGCGCGTAAGCTCGATACATTGGTTGAAGTTGGGCTTGGCTATATCAAGCTTGGTCAGCCAGCGAATACTTTTAGCGGTGGCGAAGCGCAACGTATCAAGCTTGCGAGCGAGCTGAGCCGACGGGCGACGGGCAAGACATTATATATTCTTGACGAGCCAACCACTGGACTGCATAGCGCAGACGTAAAGAAGTTATTACACGTGCTTCAAGCACTTGTCGATACCGGCAACAGCATGGTGATTATTGAGCATAATCTCGACGTCGTGAAGTCAGCAGACCATATTATTGATATGGGCCCAGAAGGTGGCGAAGGGGGCGGTATGGTGGTCGCTGAAGGTACGCCAGAAGAGATTGTTAAAGCAGCCGATTCATTCACGGGTAAATATCTTAAGCCTTTGCTGAAGTAAAATAAAAAGAACCTCGCACGGAGGTTCTTTTACAAATGCTATTTTAAGACTTTTTACGACTAAGCTTGGCCCACAATTTGCTGCGGCTGTCTTTGTTGCGCAAAAGATGTGCAAGTGGTGATGCAACTGTAATAACAACTGCAGCGAGGATTACTAGGTAAATGTATTTCTCGATGTTAATGCCTCGTGCTTCGAAATAAGCACCAACAAAATAACCAAGATATGTTAGGCCGACGGCCCATAATGCACCACCGAGAATGTTAAAGGCTAAGAATTTTTTATAGTTCATGTGGCCTATGCCGGCACCGACTGGTGCGAAAGTACGAACGACAGGTGTAAAGCGCGCAAGGACAACGGTGAGTCCACCGTATTTTTCATAAAACTTTTCCGCTCGCTCAATGTACGAATGGTGAAAGAAAATAGAGTCTTTTTTCTTGAACAAACGCGGCCCCATTCGGCGACCAAATGCGTAGCCAAAGCTATCCCCAGCAACTGCAGCAAGAAAGAGCAATACCGCAACCATCTCAATACTCACACCGAGTGCTCCTTGATGTGCTAAAAAGCCCGCTGTGAATAGTAATGTATCACCAGGCAAAAAGAAGCCGAGTAAAATGCCAGATTCAGCAAAAACGATGGCCATAAGGCCAAAGATGCCAATTGCTCGAATGAGCTCAGTTGTGTCAACGCCAGGTATCATATAGCATTAGTGTACCTTTTCTCTCTGGTTGCAGCAAGCATAGACACTACTCAAAGAAGGGCTACAGTCGGCACAAGCGGCTTTCTTATGGTATAATACGTATAGTAACTACCTAAACTATCCATAATACCTAAGGAGTATTCACACACCCATGAGTCATGAAGATGTTATTTTAGCGGCCAAAAATCGCGTGCCAGCAGACGCTAAGGCAAAGCAATTATTAAAAGACGGTATCGTCCCAGGTGTTATTTATGACCATGGCGTGACAAGTCATGTTAGCGTTAATGATTTCGATTTACTGAAGGCGTTCCGTGCTGTCGGTCGTTCGCAGCCACTTGAAGTTGAAGTTGATGGCAAGAAGCACCTCGCTATGATCAAGCAGATCGAACGTAATCCAACGCGCCAGACCTTCCAGCACGTTGCCTTTCAGGCGATTCGACGTAACGAAAAGGTTACAGCGAGTGTGCCTATTGAGATCGTTTACGACGAAGGAAACGAATCAAGCCCTGCTGAACGCGCTGGTTTGATTGTACTTAAGGCAATTGAATCTATTGAAATCAAAGCGCTCCCACGCGACCTTCCTGAGACGCTAAAGGTTAATGGCGAAAAGCTTGTTGCATCTGGCGACCACCTTGTGCTTGCAGATATTACGCTGCCTGCTGGAATTGAGTTCGCTGACTTCGAGATCGACACCGAACTAACAATCGCTAGTGCTTATGAGCCAAGTGCGATTGCTGCAGCTAACGATGCTGCTGGTGGTAGTGAAGACGCGAGTGCTGAAGGTGTTGATGCCGAGAACGGTGAAGACACTGCTCAAGATAGCCAAGCCGGTGAAGACCATCCTGGTGGCAAGAAGCAAAAAGAACCAAAAGGCGAGTAGTATAACCTAAGCGGTGCGAGTTATTTGACTCTCAAACATCGTATAGTATTCTCCCTTGGCACGCACTAGATCCTGGTGCGTGCCATTTTCGACTATCTCACCATTCTTAAAGACGTAAATAACGTCAGCTTTTTCAACGGTGCTCAAACGGTGGCTGATCGTGACAACGGTTTTGTTATTGGATTTTGCGAATAAACGTTTGAAGATGCGCGCCTCGGCAAGAGCATCAATTGCACTGGTTGGCTCGTCGAGAATGATAGTTGCGGCGTCGCGGTAAAAGCCACGCGCCAGAGCCAGTCGTTGCCATTGACCGCCCGATAGCTCAGTCCCTTTGTTGCCATAGGCATCTTCCATCCAAGGGCCTAAAACAGTTTTAAGTTTCTGTGGTAATTTCTTGGCAAAGGTGAGTGCTTCGGCTTTCTCGAGCGAGTCGACAACGCGGACTTTATTGACAGGCTGACTGACATCACCGAAATAAACATTGTCGCGTACATCGGCAAAGTTGTAATGTGCAAAATCTTGCATCAACACAGCGAGCTGCTTATGCCAGGAGGTGATTGTGATGGCTGACAGAGGGACAGTATCAAGCGCGACAACACCATGTGACGGCGTATAGAGTCCAGTCAAGAGCTTAATAAAAGTTGATTTACCCGCCCCATTCTCGCCAACAATAGCAACATGACTGCCGCGCTTGATGGTGAGCGAAATATCTTTCAGCGAATCAGTGAGCGCACCTGGATAACGGAAGCTGACATGCTGAAAAGCAATCGTATCAGGCATGCCATTGAGTTCTCGCGCACCAGACACTCGGCTTGGTAGTTTCATGAAGCGCTGATAATCAAACAGGTTGAATAAATCCTGGTCAATGGTACTGAGTTGATTGACGAAGCCGTTCGCACTGGTAATTGCGCGAGAGACGAGCTGTTGTACATAGACAAATTGTCCAATAGGGTGGGTGCGGGCAATAATTTCTAAGACTATGTATATAAGCGAGCCAACTTCAATTGCCGACTCAAAGGCATCTGCAAGTAGGCGTCGGCCAATAAAACGGCGCTCGTAGTTAAGGCGCTCACGTTCGTCTTTGTCGCGCAGGCTTTGACGAAGATCAAGTAAGTGGCGGACTAATCCATTAAGCCTTAGTTCTGCAATGCTTTTTGGTTGGAGCAAGTTCCATTCGATGTATGATCGAGAACGACGAACGTCAACGTTATTGTTCCAGTGTTCGGCTTGGGCGCGAGATAATCGGATTTGTATATAGAGCCCAGGAATTACGGCAACAAGCACTATAAGTGCGAGCCACGGCAGGAATATAAAGAGTGCAATCAATGATAACGCCAAACTAATGAGCTGGGATAATATGCTCGCAATACGATCAAAAACATATGCAAAGAACTGCGTGAACTGTTGCGCACGATCGTAAAGATCGGCGGTCTCTTTGTCGTCGTAGCGCCAAAATTCTAAAGATAAGAAATGGTTATACATTCGGTCACTAACGGCCGCTTCAACGCGATAGCGCATTAGCTGCTGGACATACTGATCAATACTGCGCCATGCCGTTGCTACAAGGCCAAGTGCTGCGGCAATGATGACATAGGTGATTGCTTTTTGACCAGCAGCTGAGTCGCCGTTATATGCAGCTGCAAGTGCGGTAGTCGTTGATGCTGCAAAGAAGGTAATTGCTATTGGCAGGATGGCATCAACCAATGCACCGAATAGCTTAAAGCTAACGGCGACTGGCGATGTCTGAATACTCAACTTAGCAACGGCTATGATTGCTTGCACATACTCTTTTTTTGTAAGTTTTTTGTCGAGGTCTTTTGGTACTTTACGGCGGGGCATAAGTTTATTCTACTCCTCTTCGATAAAGCCGCCAGACTGGTGTGACCACAGTGTAGCGTACGTGCCGTTTTGCTTGAGAAGTTCGTGGTGGTTGCCGTCTTCAATAACCGTACCGTTTTCAAGCACAATGATACGATCCATTTTTTGAATGGTGCTCAGACGATGCGCGATAACAATACTTGTGCGTTTGGCCATGAGATCTTGCAAGCTGTCTTGGATTAGGCGTTCACTTTCGCTGTCGAGCGCCGATGTGGCTTCGTCGAGTACAAGTACTGACGCGGGTTTCAAGATGGCACGCGCGATAACAATACGTTGTCGTTGGCCACCGCTTAGTTTGACACCGCGTTCACCGACAAGCGTATTGTAACCGTCTGCTAAGTTCTCGATAAAGTCATGGGCGTGAGCTTTTTTAGCGGCGATTTCAATCTCTTCATTGGTAGCATCGAGCTTGCCATAGGCGATGTTCTCACGGATTGAACGGTGAAATAGCAATGGTTCTTGCGGTACGTATGCAATAGCGCGGTGAAGATCATCTTGAGTGATATGAGCAATATTTTGCTTATCAATAGTGATGGAGCCATCGTTAATGTCATTGAAGCGTAGAAGTAGGCGAACGAGTGTGGTTTTGCCTGAACCCGAATGGCCAACAAGTCCAATTTTTTGACCAGCCGCAATGTGAAGGCTAAGATCTTTAAACAGCACATCTTCGTCTCGGGCGTCGGCATGGGTAAAGCTGACTTTACTGAAGTCGATAGCGCCATTTGTAATGCGACTCTTCTCTGGGTGAGCACGATCTTGAATATCGGGTTCAGTATCGAGAATTTGCACCATCTCCTTGGCATCGCCAAGTGAGCGGTTATAGTTACGGAGTGAATTTTGGCTAAAGTCCCATAAGCGTTGGCTAATAATTGCCGTGTAGCTGACAATTAAGAACATGGTGCCAATATCAGCGTTGAAATAGACTATGCCAGAAGTCGCAGCAAACAATGCGCCGATACTGAGAAGTCCCGTGGTAGTCGCAAATACGCTATCTCGCTTGATCGATGCTCGTAGCAACGTGTTGGTTGCGCTACGAGTTGTCTCGGTGGCATCGGCGTAACGCTTAGATTCAAAGACGCCGCCCGCAAAACCTTTAACAGCAAGAATGTTCGTGATGGCATCGGCGAGCGCACCGGTTTGCTTGTTTGAAGCATTTGCTTCACGTGCCGACAAGGTGCGGATATAACGAGTTGCGTACACAGCAAAGAGCAAGAAGAGAATAGAGAACACAATTAACCCCAGTGCCACCCACGGGCTGCGTGGGACAAGAATGATCGCAGTAAAAATGAACGACAGCAATAACCCACCAGTACTAAAAATGGTAGTGTCGGCTATACGCACATAGCCTGACGATAATTTTGTTGCCTGTGACACCAATGAGCCGCCAAAACGGTTGGCATGAAAGTGGGCGCTTTGTGATAGCAAATGATTGAACACGTGCTGCGCCATATCTCGTAAAACTACCATTTCCAATTTCCAAATGAGAATAATCACAATACGCCATATGACGGAACCGCCGATAAGTACTAGGGCAGTGTAAGCGATAAAATCACCACCAAAGCTACTCCATAAATCACCATGAACGTAGTTGCCTTTATTGATTTTGTCGAGTACGTTTGCGATCACCAGTGGAGGCAAAAATTGGAACGTTAATTGAGCCAAAATTGCCGAGACAATTAGGCCAGAGGTTAAAAGTTTATATTTCCAGGCACTACGCCAGTAAAAGCGTACAATGCGAGCATTAGTACTCATGATACTATCCTTTTTTGATAACTAGTTGCTGTTTAATTTCGTTAGTGGTTCGGCTCGTCCGAACGTTGACGCGAGAGGATCCGTTGTTTTTGGGATCGTACAATTGCAATCATTATACTCTATGTGGGCCTGAAATTAAAATTAAAATAAGCCTTAAAGATATGCAGAGTCGAAATATAGTGAGGAGTCTGCTATAATGACCTCTGTTTTATGGCTCATCCTACTAGCAAAATCATTCTCTATTACACATTCACGCCACTGGCCGACCCAGAGGCAATTCGTTTGTGGCAGCACGGTTTATGTACACGCTTGGGATTGAAGGGTCGAATTCTAATTTCTCACCACGGCATTAATGGCACGGTTGGTGGCCCGATTGATGATGTTAAGGCATATGTCAAAGAGACAAAGACCTATCTACCGTTCAAGCAGATGCAATTTAAATGGAGTGACGGGTGCGTCGATCACTTTCCACGGCTTAGTGTTAAAGTTCGCGATGAGATTGTTGCATTTAATGCGGCCGATGAGTTGCGCGTCGATGAGCATGGCGTGGTCGGCGGCGGTAAACACTTGAAGCCACAGCAAGTGCACGAGCTGGTTGCCGAACGTGGCGATGATGTTGTCTTTTTTGATGGACGTAATGCGCACGAAGCGGCAATTGGTAAATTCAAAAACGCGGTTGTGCCCGACACATCGACATCACGTGATTTTATTGCCGAACTTGAGAGTGGTAAGTACGATGATCTTAAAAATAAGCCGATCGTGACGTATTGTACTGGTGGCATCCGCTGTGAAATTTTATCTAGCTTGATGAAAAATCGTGGCTTTGAAGAGGTCTATCAAATAGATGGTGGCATTGTAAAATATGGTGAAACCTATGGGGACGATGGCCTGTGGGAAGGTAGCCTACGCGTATTTGATGACCGCATGACGGTTGATTTCAGTGATCATGCCGCGATTATCGGTGAATGTAGCCACTGTGGCGGGAAAACCAGTAATTATGAGAATTGTGCGCTTAACAGCTGTAATGATTTGGTGTTAATTTGCGAAGATTGTAAAGAAAATCCTGATTTGCTGTATCACAGTCAGCTGTGTCGTGATACTGCGAATACGCTTTTGTGATTATCCACTGTGCAGCGCCCGCCTGTTGGTAGGGCGCTGCACAGTGTTGCTGCGTGGCTAGCTCAGCCGAACATCACCTCAGGTACGGATGACGTTCAGGCAGACCTGAACCACGCAGTACCGCGGCGATCCCGGCTCGTCCCGCTGATCGTGAACGAGCGTCGTCTCGTCGAGGTCGGGGCGCAGGAGCAACGCCTCCAGCGCCTCGTGCGCCGAGCCCACGGCCGCGACACCACCGTGAACGACCACCTGGTCGAAGATGCGGTACTCGGGCTTGCGCATCTGGCGGGTGGTGGGGTACTGGGTGGCGTACTGGCCGGCGCGAGCCTCGTCGACGAAGCCACTGACCCAGTTGATGGTGCTGTTCGCCAGCCTCCAGCTGCAGCCGGTCTCCCTGATGATCAGCTCGATCACCTGGTCACGCTTCGGTACGGTCGGAATCGATTCGGGCGCACGGGCCTGAGTCGTTCCGGTCTGAGCGTCGATGGTCACTTAAGACCACCTCCTTTTCAGCACGCCCAACCGTTGGGCGTGAACTTATTTTTAATGATTGCTTTGCAGAAGTCAAATTGGAGAAAAGTCTATCAATGTTATATTAAATATAATGCTCGATACATCACTGCCAACTCAGCGACTCATCACTCAAAGAATTATGCATCCATTCGGTGCTCCTGAGATAGCAGTTCATCATATGTTGGCACTCCAGGCGCAAGACCATGCCTCTGCATTATGGGCGGTTGGACTGCGATCAAACTCCTCAAAAATAGTTATTGAACAAGCCATCGCCCAACGACGTATTATTCGTACCTGGCCAATGCGCGGCACACTTCACTTTGTTACCGCAAGTGATGCCCGTTGGATGACTGAATTGATGGCACCCCGCGTTATCCGTGGTGCGCGGGCGCGTCGCCAGCAGCTCGAGCTATCGGATGAAGTATTGCATCAAGCGAAAGACATATTGGTTGCGGCGCTCGAAGGTGACAAACAATTATCGCGCAAAACGCTGTGTCATCTGCTTGGCGATAAGGCGATCACGCCTGAGGGTCAGCGAGGTAATCATATTCTGTCGTATTGGTGTATGCAAGGTATTTTGTGCCAAGCCGGCGGCGAAGCAAAAGACCCACTTTTTGCATTACTCAACGAATGGGCGCCAGAAGCTCAAAGCTTATCGGTTGACGAATCGCTTGCACAGCTCGCGCAGCGTTATTTTACTGGACATGGCCCGGCAACGGCGCACGATCTTATGTGGTGGTCAGGGCTAACTATGGGTGAAGTGAAAAAAGGTATCGCTATGGCCGATGGACTTGCCAATTTTGAGCACGAGGGAGCTGTATATTACCACGGTGATTTGGCAGAGGCATCTAAAACAGACCCGAGTCGCACTTTCTTATTGCCAGCTTTTGATGAGTATTTGCTAGGCTATCGCAATCGTACGCATATTCTCCTGCCTGAGCATGCTACAAAAGTTTGTCCCGGTAATAACGGTATGTTTATGCCGATGATTATTGTTGATGGGCGCGTTGTGGGCATATGGAAGCGCGTTATCAAAAAAAGTGGCGTGGCGATAAGCCTGATGCCGTTTGCGACCTTAGGTAGCGCACCTATTGCATCACTTAAGCGGCAAGCAGAAAGCTATGCGACATTCCTTCAGGTATCGCTGCTATCGTTTGTCGTAATATAAATATTTTTACCGATGCGTATGATTTTTTACAGACATCACTCTCATTGACAACTACACTCGTTATGATAAATCATAACGCTAAAGGAGACATACATGACTGACCTTACGGGTAAAAAAATTGTTATAGTAGCCTCAGATTATTTTGAAGAAACAGAACTGACTGGTCCACTTGCCATGCTTCGTGAAATGGGTGCGACAATGCACGTTGCGGCACCGCATGCGGGGAGCATACAAGCTGTTCATGGTGATGTTGCAAAAACGGTTGAGGTGCCAGTCGATGTGACGATCGAATCACTCGACCCCGAGCAGTATGATGCCGTCGTGCTGCCAGGTGGTGTTATCAACGCTGATCATTTGCGACTTGATGGTGATGCGCAGTCATTTGTACGTTCTATGGCGGAAATGGGAAAACCTGTTGCTGCAATTTGTCATGCGCCATGGTTGCTTGTATCAAGTGGACTTGCCGAAGGCCGGACGCTTACGAGCTATCCAACACTGAAAGACGACATCGTTAACGCAGGCGGTGCTTGGGTGGATATGGAAGTTGCGGTTGATGATCCATTCATTACAAGTCGAACACCCGACGATGTTCCAGCGTTTGTCAAAGCAATTGCGACGGCCTTGGTTGCAGCTGAATAACAAAGCGTGAGAAATTACGCTGGTGCGGTCGCCGTCACCAGCGTAAACTGTAAACATGCATGTACCCGATAAAGTCGCTGCTAAATTAAAAGAGCTACCAGTTGATCCCGGTGTTTATTTTCATCGATCTAAAACTGGTGAAATTATTTATGTTGGCAAAGCGGCAATTCTTCGCAATCGTGTTCGACAGTATTTTCAAGAGGCACGTGTCAGCGATGCCAAAACAGATGCGCTAGTCGCTGAGATTGCTGACTTAGAATGGATAACGACTGATACCGAGCTTGATGCGTTGTTTCTTGAAAGCGAAATGATTAAACGCTACAAGCCGCGCTATAACATCCTGCTTCGTGACGACAAAAGCCAAACTTTCATTCGCATCGACATGTTAAATCCTTACCCATACATATGTTTTACGCGAAGTCCGATGGATGATGGCGCTGAATATTTTGGGCCGTACTATAATGCGGTGGCAATCAAAAAAGCGATGCGTTTGCTGCGTAAAGCGTTTCCGTATTCCACGCACGAAACAATGCCGCCACGTGTTTGTCTGCAGTATCATTTAGGGCTTTGTCCGGGAGTCGAAGAGCAAAAAGTAAGCAGCGTTGATTATAAAACGAGCCTACGCAAATTAATGCGCTACCTTAAGGGCGAGCGTAAAGCAGTTATGCGCGATATTGAAACTGACATGAAGAAGGCGGCTGGCTCGCATGACTTTGAGCGCGCAGCGGCTTTACGCAATCAGATGCGTGACCTTCGAGAACTGACGCGACAGATTGTTTTTCGTGATAAAGAATTCATCGATATCAGTCGTGATCATGCGCTGAGCGAATTAAAACTGCTTTTGGGTCTGTCGGACGTGCCGCGTCGCATCGAGGGGTATGACATTAGCCACATGAGCGGCACAAACAATGTTGCGAGCATGGTGGTGGCGACGAATGGTTTGGCTGATAAGTCTGAGTATCGCAAGTTTAAAATGCGCATCTTAGGTAATAATGACTTTGCGCACATGAACGAAGTCATTACCAGACGCTTTGCGCCTAAGCATGATAATTGGCGACGACCCGATTTGCTACTCATTGATGGCGGTAAGGGTCAGCTTGGTGCGGCAATCGATGCGCTTGAAGCACGGGGGATTACGATGGCAGCCGTTGGGTTGGCAAAGCGCGAAGAAGAAATAGTGGTGCATAAGACCCGCTCTAACGTCGCCGTGAGCCTTGCGGCACTTGAAAAATGGCGCGAGATGTTTATGACTGCTGATGTGCCATTTATGTATGAGTCAGATGATTTCTACGTTATTCGACTGCCAAAAAGCTCGCACACAATAAAGTTGCTGCAGCGCATACGAGACGAAAGCCATCGCTTTGCCGTTAGCTACCACACAACCTTAAAGCGTAAAGGTCAGCTCAAAAGTAAGCTTGATGACATCCCTGGCGTCGGCCCGGCAACGCGCAAAAAACTGGTGCAATCATTTGGGAGCGGCCGTGGCGTCGAACAAGCGACACAGGCACAGCTAACGGCTGTCATGGGTGAGGTAAAGGGCGCATTGATATGGCGTTGGCTGCATGGCGAGCAGTTACCGAAAGAGACTTCACTAGATACAGAGAGCTGATTGGGTATAGGATGAGGCTAGTACAAAATAAGGAGTGACAATGAGTTACGAAGCCGACGCCCATAAAGCCCAAATGAAAATGCTACGAATGGTACTACTGGCGCCAGACGCTAGTTTTGCCGCATTACAAAAAACAGCAGGACTCGAGAGTGATGCTGCCAATTTTCATATAAAGCAGCTTGTGATTGCTGGATACGTTGCTAAAAATGAGGCTGGTCGCTACGCCTTGACTCGCGACGGTAAAGAGTACGCGAATCGCATGGACACTGATGAAAATGTTATTGAGAAGCAGCCAAAGCTCTCAGTAGCTTTAATTATAGAAAACCAAGACGGCTTGTTTTTGGCACAGCAACGACTCAAGCATCCTTACTTTGGGTTTTGGGGTCGTCCAACGGGCAAGATACGTTGGGGCGAGACAATTGAACAGGCCGCCGCACGAGAGTTGATGGAAGAAACCGGGTTGACCGCGACATTAACTGCCAAAGGGCTTTATCATAAAATCTATACGGTGCGTGGCAGCGGTGAGCTACTTGAAGACAAATACTTTTGCATCGTCCACGGCATCAATCCTCACGGGGCACTGTTGGCCAAAGCTGAGGGGCATGAGAATGCATGGCTTTCAAATGATGAAATTATGAGCAAAGAACAAGTGTTCGGATCGGTACCAGAAATTACAGCGCTAGCTCGCGGCGAGCACTTTGGATTTATGGAGCATAGCTACGAATATGATCGAGCTGAATATTAGCCTAATATCTCGAAGGCTTTCTATGTATAATGAGTGCATATAACATTATAAAGAAAGTCTTAATATGAATCTCGCGCACCTTAATCCATTCCGTCATAAAACTACTGATGTTGGTATTCCACGAGGGCTGGCGCTTACCTTAGCATTTACACTCGCTGGGTTATTTGCCGTGCAACTTGGCTGGGGCATCTACATGCTGTATACGTTATCTCAGTTCCGTGGCAACGGTGATGCGATTCAGTTGTCGTACTATTTAATGTCGACACTTTATTCATTAGCTCCGCCTGTTGTCTACTTCTTGATTAGTTATGCTTTTCATCCTAAGACACACAACAGTCGCCGACGTGTATTCATTAGTTTATTGATTGCATTTGTCGCAACGGTCATCGCGGGCATGCTCACGACTCTTGCTTCGGCGATTGGCACCAGCTCGTACGGGCAAGGTCAGGATCCTGGTTCTAGCCTCGCAGTGAGTGGTATGTTTACGGCACTCACAACAATTGTGCCAATACTGCTCTTTGCAGCATTGCTCATGTATCTTCGACAATCGAACCGCTGGAAGTAATCGTGTTGGTGGGAGAAATGCGCACACGGGAGTATGGCTGCTGAGAAATTAGCCGAAAACGTCGATTTACTTGATCTGCCCGATTTCCAAGAGGCAGACGGCGCGCCCCCGGAGCTTCGTCAACAGTTTGGCGGCCTTCGACGTCGCGTGCAGTTACCGGCACGAAAATTGGTGACATTAACGCAGATGCGCCCCGATAGAAATCCGCGTATTAGCGAGATTACCGAATCAATAAACGCTCAGGGTATGATCAATGACATTAATGTGGCATGTGTCGATCGGCGGACGTTTGAAGACTACGTTAACTTCACCAACGCTTTATGGGGTGTCCAAGATGAGTCAGCGCATTACGATGACTTCCGTTTGAGTAATGGTATGTATTTGCTAGTGGTTGCTGGTCATACACGCCTTGCAGCAGCATTGGCATTATCGGATCAAGCAGCAGAGCACTATGCATTGGAAAATGACATGGCACGCAAGGATGTCAATGATGCACCAAAGATCTCAGCTACACTCTATGAAAAAGTAACGCCAGAAGAAATACTGGCGATTCAGCTTGCCGAGAACCTTCACTACGCACCTTCGGGCGAGCGACGAGCAATGGCAATCATAGAATCATATGAGTACGGTAAATTACAGGGTCGCTGGAGCTCAATAAAGGAATTTGCCGTTTGTAATGAAGGGCTCGTAAGCGAATCAATGCTACGCGATGCCCTGGCTTTTAGCGGGTTGCCACCAGAAATGCGGACGTTCGTGTTCCATGGAACGGTTTCGTATACGTCGGCGGTATTGTTGGGGCGGGCGGTGCCACATATCGGTGAGCGGTTTAGTGAGGCAGTTGAACTTGGCGAAGCGACAGAGGCTGATCGCGCAGAATATATCAGGCACACTGTTATGGCAAAAATGACCGAGTTACATAAAAAGGGTCTTCGTGGCGTTGCCCTAAAAACGCATATGAAAACCTGGACTGATAGTTTTCGGCCTGCTAATCGAATGGCGGCGCGTCAACAGGCGCTTGATTTTGCGTTGTATTCCACTGAAGAACAGGTACAGATGGCAATTGCTCAGGCTCGTGCTGAGTATGTGTATCAACTCGACCAGCTCGTACGCGATGAGCATGAAGAGCGAGTAAGGCTCATATTAGAAGCACATAGGGCTGCGGGGCTCGATGATGAGGCGCTTGCTCTTATTCAGGAGCGCGCAGTGGCGCATGCATCTTTAGTGCGCTCGATTGGCGCAACGGCCAACAACATACCTGTCGAATCCGTCAAACAGCTGTGGTAAGCTAAGAAGCAATGATCGCAAATCCTTTTACGGCCGATTTTTATGTTGGCAATCGGCGTGTTTTGCTTGAAAGTCTGCCAGAGCATGCAGTCGTCGTTTTAGCGGCGCATCATAACATGCAAGAAGCGGCCGATACAGAATTTTCTTTTCGCCAAGAGCCAAATTTTCAGTACCTCACAGGTATTATTGAGCCAGATTGGCGTCTGGTGCTTGATAAGGATCGCGCCCAAGCTTTTTTGGTCCGGCCACAGCACAACGATGTCCACATCGCGTTTAATGGACTACTAACGCCAGAAGATGCCATGGCGCGCAGCGGTGTCGATAAAGTGATGTCGCAGGCGCAGTATGGGCGATGGTTAAAGTCGGCGGTAGCGAGTAAAAAATCGTTTCATACACTTTTGCCGCAAACGCAGCTAGCGCGTTATATGCACCTTGCACTTAACCCCGCTCCTCGACTATTGGTGCGTCACCTCCGTGGGTATGGCGCGACGCCAATTGATTGTCGCTCTCAGCTTGCTAAACAACGTGCTATTAAACAATCGCCTGAGATCGCGGCACTCACCGAGGCGATAGCCGTGACAAGCGAGGGCATGAAGGCTGCAATCGAAGCACGTCACTCGTTTAAACGAGAATACGAATTCGAAGCAGTTTTGTCCTACGAGTTCTTAAAGCGCGGTGCCGAGGGGCTCGCTTGGAAGTCGATTGTCGCCGCCGGTAAGCATAATTGCACAATGCACCACGTTAATAATATGGGACATATCAAAAAAGGTGACTGGGTCGTGATGGACGTCGGTGCGCGCGTCCATGGCTATGTTGCCGATATCGCACGGACGTTTCCAGCGGGAGACAGTACGGCGCGTTGGCAGCGTGAAATTCATACTGCAGTAGTTGAGTATCACAATGCGATGATGGCACGTATCATTCCAGGCGCGCCAATCTCTGAATATGTCCAGTACGCCGATCAGCTGTTGCTCGAAACGCTGCGGAGACTGGGGCTTATCAAACGCAAAAGCAAACGTGAAATGCGCCGACGCATGCCGCACGCTATCGGTCATGGGCTCGGCATCGACCCGCATGATTCACTTGCTCGATACGAAACATTTCAGCCAGGCATGGTGTTGACGGTAGAGCCAGGTATTTACGTTCCAGAACGAGAGTTTGGTGTTCGTATCGAAAATGACATTTTGGTGACAAAGGACGGCAATCGCAATCTGAGCGCAGCTCTACCAATTGATATCGCTGTGGCCTAGACGCTCTATGGTATACTGACACTAATAAAATAGGCACAATGCTCATGGATGACCGGTACACGATCAAACGACAATTTATGGTTTTTTGTTTGCGCTTGCTATTTAATACGCTTGGGCTTTGGATCGCCGTTCGCCTGTTAAGCAACAACGGCATTACTTTTACGGGCGGTGCACCACTCTTATTATTCGCCGGGCTTATGCTGTCAGTGATTAACACACTGCTCAGGCCGGTTATTGTGATCTTGTCGCTGCCAGCGATTGTTTTGTCGCTTGGTCTGTTTACTATTATCGTTAACGGCTTTATGGTTTATATTGCCGCCATGCTGACGCCGCAACTCCATGTTAGTTTTGGAGCAGCTATTATCAGCGGATTGATTATAGGCTTGGTCAACTACGCCTTGTCTGGTGTGCTAGAATTGAATAAACGATAGAGGAGTAAATATGTTACAGATAATTGCAATCGTATCCGCTGCACTGATGATCATTATGATTCTACTTCAGCAACGCGGCGCGAGCCTCGGTGCTGGTTTTGGTAGCTCCGGCGAGCTCTACACCTCGCGACGCGGTACCGACAAAAGCTTGTTTGAAGCGACAATCGTTGCGGCTGTTATCTTTGTTGCATCTATTATTATTGCGCTTGTACGCGGGTAAGGCTGCCTAATGGCTCGCAAAGAAGACTCGTTTGAGGCGTCTAGTGGTCCAGCTCCTGGCCACGAGGGTGGGCGTTTTCGACGACTTGAACGTGCAACAACTTTGCATGCAAACAATTTCATCATCCGTCGCATCAAAAACCTGAAGGAAGTTCGTCGAACGGCGGCATTCTGGGTTGGCTGTGCTGCGCTATTAATTGTAAGCGGTATCATTCAGATCAATGCAGGGCGCCCGCTTTATAGTCACATTGGCGCACGAGAGGGCGGTAGCTATGTCGAAGGCATGGTCGGCCAAGTTGATACTATGAACCCAATCTTTGTCACTAATGCGGCTGAGCGTTCAGTGTCTAAACTATTATTTGCTAGTCTGCTCACTGTCGATAAGACAGGAGCTTTTAGTGGTCAGCTCGCGCAGTCGTGGTCAATTGACGAGACGGGTAAAATATACACTATTACGTTAAAGCCAAATCTAAAATGGAGCGATGGCGCGGCATTAACAAGCCGAGATATCGTATATACAATTCAGACAATTCAAAACCCAGCGACGCGCTCGCCGTATGCCAGTGCTTGGCAAGAAGTTGTTGCGACTGCAGTCGATGATCGCACTATAACAATCGCACTACCAAGCGAGTATGCGCCATTTTTGAGCTCACTCACGGTCGGTATTTTGCCAGAGCATTTGCTGGCCTCAGTACAGCCTGGACGTTTGCGCAATACGAGTTTTAATATGCAGCCGCTTGTTGGGAGCGGGCCGTTTAGTTTTCGTAGTTTAACGACTGGCCGCAGTCAGCTAGCGTCTCAAGACGCCAACATGTCCCGAAATGATAGTTATATTGGTGGCGCGCCTAAGCTTGAACGATTTACTCTCAAAGTCTACAAAGATAATGACCTCTTAACAAAAGCCCTTAAAGAGCGTGAGATCATGGCAGCGCTCGATATCCCCCACGATCAATTACAGGCATTCGCTGGCGACACATCGCTCAAGCAGGCCGAGCTCAAACCATTTAGCGGCGTATATGCATTCTTCAAACAGAGTGCACCGCCTCTCGACGATGTGAAAGTTCGTCAGGCACTTTTGCAAGCAGTTGATCGACCGGCACTTGTTAAATCGCTTGGTGGCGTCGATGGACTTGACGGTCCTTTGCTGCCTGGACAATTAGGGTACGATGCAGCAGCTAAACAGGCGCCATATGACGCTGCTAAAGCTGCAGCGCTGCTTGAGGAAGCTGGCTGGAAGCTACAAAACGGTGTCAGAACCAAAGATGGCCGACCGCTACGGCTCAACTTGGTTAGTATCGCGAGCGGTGACTATAGTGAAGTTGTGCAAACTTTACAGAAAGCTTGGATGAAGCTCGGTGTGCAAATAGAATCTGATTTGGTTCGCAAAGAGGAGTTTCAATCAACTGTTGTATCGCCGCACTCTTATGACGTCTTGGTGTATGAGCTATCGTTAGGGCGTGACAGCGACACCTTCGCCTACTGGCACTCTTCACAGGCCGAGCCCAGACGCTTAAATCTTTCGGAGTATAAATCGTCACTTGCTGACGAAGCGCTTAACTCAGGCCGTATTCGTAACGACCCTGCGCTTCGAGCTATTAAGTACAAGGCGTTTACGGCGAGCTGGCTTGCGGATACTCCAGCGATTGCACTGTACCGCCCGCATATCTCATATGTATCTCTCGCCAAGACTCAGTCAGTCGATTCGCGTGAGGTTGGTGATGTTGTTGAACGACTCTCGGACGTCAACTTGTGGACTGCTGATGTTGATTGGGTTGATAACACACGCTAAAGGCAATTGTATTTTTTAACAGGCTACGCTACTATACTGTTTGTACATCGCTGATAAGCGGTGCCCCTATGCGCGAGTGGCGGAATTGGTAGACGCGCTAGCTTGAGGGGCTAGTGACCGCTTTAGGTCGTGGAGGTTCAAGTCCTCTCTCGCGCACCATAGACAAAACCAGATCATCACGTAAAAACTTGGTATGATCTGGTTTTTTCTTTTGTAGTCCGTGACTTGGGAACGACGCTATTTTGCCGGTGGGGTATAACTTACGACATCATTATCGGCATTGGTCGGATAATCTTTGTCGGCGGCGCCTTTGACGCCTTCGTTGTAGAGCTCGGTTTCGTCAAGATCGTAATCGGTTATTGGGTGAGTTGCAAATGCTTTATCTTCAGTTTTGTCCGGTGTGTCAAAAGGAGCATCGCCAAGATCTTCCTCGCCAGTAATTGCATCTTTGTCGGTAATATCATCGGTCATAACTTCTCCTTTTTTTACGTTCTATTCCATAGTATGGTGTTTTGGTCCTACTTATGCTGTGAGTTTTTTAACACCGCTTATGCTGTTCGCTCGGCTCCGTGTGCTATTATATGTACAACATTGCTTGAAAGAGAAACTCCTGTTCATGAACAAAATCACTTCATACTTGCAAGAGCATATCGCCGGAGAAATCCTAACGTCAGCCGCTGCTCGTACCTATTTTTCAACGGACGCTAGTGTGCTTTCGATGGCGCCACTATTCGTAGTGTATCCGAAAAACGCTGCCGATATCCGCAAGATTGCTCGCTTCGCTTGGCAATTAGCCGAAAAAGGACATCGATTGCCTATTACAGCTCGTGGTAAAGGAACCGACCTTGGAGGTGCTGCGATTGGTAACGGTCTCGTTATGGTATTTCCGGCTCACATGAACCGTTTACTTGAGCTCGACACAAAGCAAAAGCTTGTTCGTTTGCAGCCGGGTATGAGCTACCGTTCATTGCAAGACGTACTTGAAACGCATCATTTATTTTTGCCACCGTACCCAGCATCGTACAACTACAGCTCTATTGGTGGCGCAATCGGCAATAACTCTGCTGGCGAGAAAACATTGAAATATGGTGATACTCGAGAGTATGTACGTAATCTTGAAGTCGTTTTAGCAAATGGTGATGTCATTCAAACAAAACGGCTGAGCAAACGTGAACTGAGCCAAAAGCAAGGGCTTGATACGTTTGAGGGAGAGATTTATCGTCAAGTTGACGCACTGATTACTGACAATCTCAATGCTATAAAAGAAGCGACACGTGACAGCAGTCATGTTTCAAAAAATGCTTCAGGCTATGCACTAGCCGATGTTAAACATGAAGACGGTTCATTTGATCTGACGCCATTGTTTGTTGGTTCTCAAGGCACACTGGGTATTATCAGCGAGGCTATTATCGCTGTTGAAGACGCTGCGATCGGCACCACGCTTGCAGCGGTTGAGTGCCAAGATATTGATATTGCCACCGCAGCGATCGAAGCAATCATGCCGCTTGGTCCAAGTGCGCTGGAGATGGTTGACGGTAACTTATTGCAACTCGTCTCTGAGACTCACCCAAGTCTTCTCAAGGGAGTTGTCGAAAAACCATTCCCAGGCATCATGCTGCTTGTCGAATTTGATGACGCTGGAGCACGCAAGCAACAAACAAAAGCAAAGCGTATGCAAAAACTGCTGCGCGAAGTTGCCGGTGCGATTACTGTTACGTCAGACCCAGAAGAGCAAGAGGCATTATGGGCAATTCGTCGAGCTGCCGCGATTGTCATGAGCACCAGCCAGGGTGGACGTGCCGCACTACCGTTTATTGAAGATGCAGCAGTGCCGCCTGAGAAATTTAAACTATTACTTGGCGGTTTGTACGCACTCCTTAAAAAATACCGGCTTGAAGTCGCGGTGTGGGGCCACGCCGGTGATGCAAATTTGCACGTTCAGCCACTTATGGATTTGTCGCAGCTCGGTGACCGTCAACGCTTGATTAAACTGATGACGGAATACAATGCACTTGTCGTGAAGCTTGGCGGTACCATTAGCGCCGAACACAACGATGGTCGCATGCGTGCACCATTTATGGAAATGCAGCACGGTGAGAAAATGTTTGAGCTGTATGTAGCAACCAAAAAACTTTTTGATCCATACGATATTCTTAACCCTGGCGTCAAGTTTGGCACCAGCCTTAAAGATGTTGTTGGCAGCCTGCGCAACAGCTACTCTATAGACCACCTGCACGACTACTTGCCTTACACATAAGCCTGCGTTACTATACCTGTTGTACGTGCGCGAGTGGCGGAATGGTAGACGCGCTAGCTTCAGGTGTTAGTGTCCGTAAGGACGTGGAAGTTCGAGTCTTCTCTCGCGTACCAGATTGATTTTGTTAAAAAGATCCTCATATGGGGATCTTTTTGTTTGGTACAATAAGCCTATGAACGACACATCGCATCTTGATCCTGAACTTGCCGAGGGCGACGACACGCGCAATGTAGTTGATCACTACAAAGGCTGGAAGAATGAATCCATAAAAGCCGATCTTGCGAGCAAAGCGTTTGTGTATCACATTGCAATTGAAAATTATCAGCATGATTTTAATATCGGTACGATTGTTCGTAATGCCAACGCGTTTAACGCGGCGGGGGTGCATATTATCGGCAAGCGTAAGTGGAACCGGCGTGGTGCAATGGTAACTGACAAGTATTTGCAGTTGTATCATCATGAATCTGTTGCGGAATTTGCAGAATGGGCGCGCGTTAATAATTTCTTCATAACTGGAGTAGATAATATTGAAGGTAGCCAAGAGCTAAACAAGGCTACATTGGAGAAGCGAACGGTGTTAGTGTTTGGACAAGAGGGTCCTGGGCTGTCAGAAGAACTGCAAGTAGTATGCGGCGCTATTGTAGCCATCGAGCAGTTTGGCTCTACGCGCTCCGTCAATGTGGGGGTTGCTTCGGGGATATTGATGCGCGAATGGGTTCGGCGCTGGGTACTTACGAGTAAATAGGTACTATCAGAGCGAGGCCACTTCCAATGTGGTTGTGCTTACATACAACAGCCACTATAATAGAGCTGAATTAAGCGAACGGATATCTTTTGAGTCACTACCAAATCTGTGTTTCTGGTGCAGCCTCGGGCGAGACCGTTAAAACGGCTCATGATCTTGCATATCGTGTTGGTGCGGCAATTGCGCGTGACCACCAGACGTTGATAACGGGTGCGACTGTTGGTCTGCCGTGGTACGCGGCGCAAGGTGCAAAATCTGAGGGCGGTCTATCAATAGGGTTCTCACCAGCGGCAACCTATCGCGAGCACGTTCATTCGTACCGTTTGCCGACAAAAGAGTTTGACTATATAAACTTTACTGGCATGGAATATGTTGGGCGTGATGTTCACCTTGTTCGCTCAAGTGACGCAGTGATTACCGTTGGTGGGCGCATGGGCAGCTTGCATGAGTTCTCTACTGCGATCGAAAGTAATAAAGTCTGCGCAGTGCTACTTGGAAGCGGCGGGCTTGCAGACTTTATCCCAACTTTGACGACTCGTATCCATACGCCACACAAAGCAGACATATTATTTGATACTGATCCAGACAGATTAGTGCAACAAGTAATTGCCGTCCTGAACCAAAAATATGCAGATTTTCGCGAAGAGATTGAAGATAAAGGTGATTGGCCAAAACGAAACGGCTAGGTTAGTGGGTACGGGTTAAACGCTCACTGCATACTGCTTGATTTGGTGGTATAATAAGCAGATATGGCTTTTACTCTGCAATCAAAATATAAACCAACAGGTGATCAACCACGTGCTATTGAGCAGCTGACACTTGGCCTTGAGAATGGTGAAAAAGAGCAGACATTACTGGGTGTTACGGGAAGCGGTAAAACGTTTACTATGGCTAACATCATTCAGGCTCGACAGGCTCCAACTTTAGTCCTCGCCCATAACAAAACGCTCGCGGCGCAGTTATTTAGTGAGTTCAAAGCTTTTTTTCCTGAAAACGACGTTCACTATTTTGTAAGTTACTTCGACTACTATCAGCCAGAAGCATATATCGCCAGCAGCGATACGTTCATTGAAAAAGACTCACGAATCAACGAAGAGATCGACCGTCTGCGCCATGCTGCAACTGCGGCCCTTCTTACGCGCCGTGATGTGATTATTGTCGCTAGCGTTAGCTGCATCTATGGTATTGGATCGGTCGAAGCATATGGCGGCATGGCGGTACATGTTGAAAAAGGTGAAATTCGCAAACAAGACAAGCTTGTGCGCCATCTGACCGATATTCAGTATCAGCGTAATGATATGGATTTCCATCGAGGCACCTTCCGCGTGCGCGGTGACGTTATCGACGTCTACCCAGCAGGTGCAGAGTCGGCATATCGCATTGAGTTTTTTGGCGATGAAGTAGAGCGAATTACTGAGATCAATCCGCTAACGGGCGAAATTATTGCGCAACCAAATCGCGTTGCAATCTTCCCAAGTAGTCATTATGTCACTCCTGCTGACAAGTTGAAGGTGGCTATTGGCCAAATCCAAACCGAACTGGATGCCCGATTAAATGAGTTTAAACAGCAAGGTAAACTACTTGAAGCCCAGCGCATTGGCCAGCGTACGAAATTTGACTTAGAAATGATGGAAGAGACTGGTTTTGTCAAAGGCATCGAGAAC
>CAIJKY010000010.1 GCA_903821365.1 uncultured bacterium
AACGGCAAATGCTTTCACTTCAAGCTCAGACATCAAATATAAAAGAGCAATTTGGTGATCTTAACATTGTTAAATGGATGGATCCTGAAAGCCAAAGTGCCTTTAAGCCTGGTCGCCCTATTTTCGATGAAATGCTGGCGATGATTGATAAGGGCGAAGCTGACGGCATAATTGCCTGGCATCCAAATCGTTTATCACGTAACGAGATAGATAGCGGACGTTTAACATTTAAGCTCCGTGATAAATTAAAAGATTTGAAGTTTTGCTCATTTAGTTTTGACAACTCTGCCGAAGGAATAATGATGCTACAAATGACCATGAACCAATCTCAATACGAATCATCGAAACAGGGACGTGATGTGAGGCGTGGAATGATTCAGAAGGCAACAAATGGGGAGCGACCTGGTCAAGTTCCACAAGGTTATCTAAAAGTTCCAGTATTAGATCAATCAGGTTCACTTGTTAAAAATAAAGATAAGATTGTAACGAACACTCAGCCCGATCCTGACCGCTTCGATTTAGTAAAAAAGATGTGGTCGATGTTATTGTCAGGAGTCTATACTGCTGCTCAGATACGAAAAATTGCTAATGAAGAATGGCACTTCACAACTCGTAAATCACAGCGGATCGGTGGCATACCACTATCGACCAGCATGATTTATAAGATCTTTAATAATCCGTTCTACGCAGGAGCCATCACGCACAACGGAGAGTTCCATCAAGGCTCTCACCAGCCAATGATAACGATTGAGCAGTTCGACTATGCTCAACGGCTGTTAGGCATTAAGGGCAAGCCACGACAAGGTACATTCGAGTATGCGTATGCAAGCATGATGAAATGCGGTGAATGTGGCTGTTCGATTGTAGGCAAAACACAAATGAAGAAAATCAAAAGTACAGGCGAGACGAAAACCTACGTCTATTATTACTGCACTCGTAAGAGTGACAAACGTCCCTGCACTCAGAAAATATACACAAGCCTAGATGCTATCGAAAAACAGATTGACAAAGAATTAAGCAGTTATACGATATTACCTGAGTTCAAAGATTTAGCAATCAAAATCTTAAAGCGTAATAACAAAATTGAAGTTAAAGAACGATCTCAAATCTACTCGACACAACAGAAGCGTCGTAATGATGTTCAGTCTCAGCTCGATAAATTAGTTGATATGTTCACTCGTAATCTTTTAGACGACGAGGAATATATCCAACAAAAGAATCGTCTTAAAATTGAAAGAGAGAAAGTGGATAGCCTACTTCGTAATACAGAAGTTCGTGCTGATGAATGGATGGAGCTTACCGAAAGGGTATTCAACTTTGCAACGTACGCAAGGACACATTTCAATACTACGAAGGATCTAATGGTCAAACGAGACATATTGATGAGTTTGGGTACGAACTTACAATTAAAAGATAAAGTTATTACTTTGACACCTAATGAATGGCTTGTTCCGATAAAAAGCGATTACAAATTGCTTGAAAATGCTTACCTCAAGGGTCGAACCAAAGAAAAAACCTCTTCTAATCTAATAGAGGAGGCTTTTCCTGAAATATATTCTACTTGGAGGGCCAGGAGAGACTTGAACTCTCGACACCCTGCTTAAGAGGCAGGTGCTCTAACCAGCTGAGCTACTGGCCCGTATTGTCGCTTGCGCACAACAGAGAGACTATAGCAGTTTTTACGGCTTTTGCAAAGGCCTCAGCGCACCCTGACACTAGTATGGTTGCGTGAGACTGCTATCGCCATTGTTCATCGAATTGTAATTGCCAGAACTATCTGGGTGACTCGCACTATATATGCCAATCAACAAATAAAATACGAATGGTATGACGGTCATAAATATAAATGCCCCACCAACAATAATCAGGGTCAGTTTTTGGTTTTTCGCACGATTTGCCAGCGGTCGACCCTGAGCATCTTTTAACGAGCCGGTGAGGATAAGAATAAGATCAATCAAGTACCAAATACCAAGTCCACCAAACGTAATGAGCTTGAGGATTCCAAGTCCAACATAACCAAGATAAAAACGGTCAACGCCTATAGAGCCGACAAAGTATGACAGTAATGAAGCCGAGAGATAATCTTTAGAACCAGGCGCTGCCTGATCATAGTATCCAGGAGCGGCGGGCTGTGACGTGGCGGTCGGCACTGGCTGGGCTATTGGTTGCGGGTGGTGAGCTGGTGGCGTAGCTGGCGTTGGCTCTGAAAGGTGGGTTCCGGTAGGAGTTGAATCGTCTTGCATGTGTCCTCTTGTATGTTTTCAGAGTAATAAAAGTATTTTGTTATACACAATTATAGCACTTAAGGCGATGGTACGTTTCAATAAAAACAGACGCCGTTTTTGACGTCTATTAAATAATCATGTGGTACACCCGGCAAGATTCGAACTTGCGACACCTGGTTCCGAAGACCAGTGCTCTATCCACTGAGCTACGGGTGCATAACATTTGACACTGCGCTAAATTATATCACTAGTAGCGCTATCTGTCCTTAGTCTTTTTTGGCGCTGGTTCGGCGCTGGCGAAAACGATTTTCTTGTAGAGTACGAAATTCCAAGCTGCCGAGAATACGGTCGCGATCAATTTGGCAACGTTATTAATAACAAAGTCAGCTGTAACGTTAATGCCAAGTGACTGTGCCAGTGAGTACGCGATGTCGCCTGGCAACGTAAAGACATGTGCAAAGAAACTAAGCACCAAGTTCTGTACCACATAGAGTCCGATAGCCGTAATAACAATGAAACGCACCACAGTGCTGGCATGCCCATGTTTAGTTTTCGCGCCAGCAAAAACAAACTTGCGATTCAAGCCAAAGCTAATAATCTGCGCAATCGTAGTCGAGACAACATTCGCAGGAACTGGTGCAAAATGGAGCGCATATTGCAGCATGTTAAAAATGCCGAAATCAAGTAGTGTGTTGAAAATGCCGACAATACCAAAAGAGCCAACTTGTTTCGCAAGTCGCTTACGTCGTGGCGCTGGGGCTTTCGCTAATGGTTTGGTCTGTCTCATCAGTCAAATAGTCTCTCGGGTATTTATGAGGTTGATTATAACTTACAGAACACTGTATTACACGAAGCTTACAATTACTTTAAAAACATGAGCAAAACTGCGTAAAAAACTTGCTTTTTTCATAAATGGTGGCTTTCGACTATAATAGGAGCGATGAATCATAACGACAAACATTTCTATATTCGCGCGTTTGCCGTCACGTGCCTGGTGATAGGCATAATTATTATTGGCGTCACCGCCTTCCGTAACAGCATGAAAGATTCTAAGCCTATGGTTTTTGCAGATAGCGCCCTGTTGAGCGGCGTCTGGGACGGATACAAAGAAACATACTGGGAGAGCGGCACTGGGCGCACACTTGATAAGCAGCAAAACAACATCACGACCTCCGAAGGCCAAAGCTATACCATGATGCGTGCAGTCTGGATGGACGATCAGGCGACATTCGACAAAGCCTGGACCTGGACCAAACAACAGCTACGTCACAGTAATGACGCCGTATTTGCTTGGCGCTGGGGACAAAAAACTGATGGCAGTTACGGTGTCCTTACTGATCAGGGTGGCCAAAACTCCGCCGCCGATGCTGATATTGATATTGCCTACGCCCTCCTTATGGCCGCCAATCGTTGGCAAAACCCAACCTATCGCGCCGAGGCAACCACCACCATCTTGAGTATATGGGAAGAAGAGGTGAGCGTTATTCAAGGTAAGCCATACTTGTTTGGCAATGATTTAGAAAAGAAATC
Organism: uncultured bacterium; assembly: GCA_903821365.1. GTDB lineage: Bacteria > Patescibacteriota > Saccharimonadia > Saccharimonadales > Saccharimonadaceae > CAIJKY01. Next base: position 3,756 of record CAIJKY010000010.1, read on the forward strand.
GCAGTCAGCAACCGCCATAGTCAACCCTTCATACTACGCGCCATACGCATTTCGAGAGTTTGCAAAAGTCGACACCGCCCATGATTGGACAGGACTCGTTGACAGCACCTACACAACGCTCAGTAGCGCCATGTCGTCACCACTCAACACCACCACAAGCGCCAATCTGCCACCAGATTGGGTCTATGTCAATAAAAGCACTGGCGAGCTCACTGCGCCGACCGTAAGCACACTCACTACTAACTTTAGTTACGACGCTATTCGCACTGTTTGGCGTGTCTCGCTCGATTACCAGTGGAACAAAGACAAGCGTGCTAAAGCCTTGCTTGCGAAGATGTCATTCCTAGCCGACAGTTACAACAAAGACGGCAAGCTATATTCGACCTACAGTCATGCAGGTAAAACATTGGTTACCGATGAAGTACCCGCCATGTACGGTGCCACACTGGGCTATTTCTTGATCCAGAAGCCTGATATGTCAGAAACTATTTATGTCGACAAGTTAAAGTCAATGTACAATCCAGCTACCAACCGCTGGAAACAACCAATGAGCTATTACAGCGACAACTGGGCTTGGTTCGGTATGGCGCTCGCCAATGAGAAGTTAATCAACTACGCAGACAACGAGCAAGCTACTAACAGCAACTAGCTATTAGCGAGCAGCTCGTTAGCGTAGTCAGCCCACCAGCCGCCAGCGCCTGGGCCACCATTGCACGAGCCATCAGACTCACCAGGCACTTTTATCCAGAGATATGCATCGACATAGGTCTGACCAGTGTTGGTCGTAGGGCGTTCACCAAGGGCACGGCCACGTGGATTACACCATTGGTTGTTAGGTGCGGGGCCACGGCCATTGCGACTTGTATCAATAACGTAGCGCTTACCAACTGACTGTGCGAGCTCATCACCGTAACGGCGCGATTCAGGAGTGCTAATAAAGTTCGAAACGTTAAGCGAGAAGCCGTCCGACAAACCAACATTTGCAGCTTCAAGTCGACTCGCCATTGTTTTGACACCTATCCAACGTGCGTTACCAGCATCGATATAGACAGATGCACCAGTCGTACCTTTGAGCACTGTCACTGCATCTGCGATTAAGCTCATTCGTGCGCGTTGGCTCGTGGCATCAAGACAACCCATGCCGGCCAGGGCGTCTGGCTCGAGAATCACAATTGCCGAACGTTGGCCAATACCTGCGGCGAACTGTCGAATCCACGCCGAGTACGCATCGCCACCATTCGCACCGCCAGCGGAATAGCTACCGCAATCGCGCTCGGGGATATTATAAGCAACAAGTACTGGTGCGGCACCACTGTTTGCTGCGGCCGTCACCGTGTCATTTACCGCGCTACTAACATTTGGCGTCCAGCCACCAAACCATTGCGCAACAGGTTGACTCGCAATTGCTTGAGGTGCGCCAAGTGCAGCCAAGGTTGGTGCAACATACATCTTCAGTGATGGATCAGTCGGCGTTGGAGGAACAATCTTTTTTGGCGTTACTATTGTTTGAACGGAGTTTGTTTTGAGTTTCGGCTTTGGCAATGTCTGTGATAACTGCGCAACCCGAGCAGGAGCGTCGTCAACTGGCTTGATAATTTCAGATTGCGCTGCAGTCTGCGGCTGTTGCAGTGGTGCCATATTGCCGTCAGTCGAAAGCTGCATCGTTGATTGGCCATTAATAGTTGCGAACGTTACCGTGCCGATACGCGCCTCGCTACGATGCGGGGCATTAATCGCAACAAAACCAAAAAGTGTGCCCGCAGTCAATACGAAAGCGGAGCCCGTAATAATGTGCCATTTGAAACGGCTAGTGAACCTCTGTTTTGGAATCTGCATATATTTGCTCTATCGAAAATATTATACCATAAGCGGTTTTTTAGTATCTTGTGAAATTAACTACGACATATAATTGGCGCTTGTCGCGACCAACTTTCGCCTTCGGCAAGCGCAAGCAGGCTGTCTGCAACTGCTTGGCGATGAATGGTTGGCGCCATTGATGGCTCAAGTGTCAGTTTGTAGTCGGTGCTGCCCATAGTCGTCATGACTGGCGAGCGTACAACGCTCCAGTTAAGTGTACTGGTTGCAAGGAGCGCAATATGTTGTTCGCCATCATCGATAATACGAGCCGCTGCCAACCGCATTCCCATGCGCGCCATTTTCATAAAAGCGCTTGGAGTATCACCGGGAGCCAAGGCAACGTTGCCCGTCAGCGATACAATACGCTGAATGCGAGCAGCCTCCATAGCTGGAATAATGTGCTCCATAGCAGCCGACAGCACATCTTTTTTTGGCGTACCCCAACTGCTGAGCGCGCTTATGACTACATCACTACCACTAATCGCTTTGTCGACATCGGCTTTATTGTAAATGTCGCCGCGAAGGATCGTCAGCCGATCGGCCGCTGCCGGCGCACTCGAGTGAACAAACGCCACAACCTCGTGACCACGGCTCAACGCTGCCTTAACAACCAAAGAGCCTACTTTGCCGTTTGCACCAAAAACTGTCAATCGCATAAATCTATCATACCACTGCCTGGAGAAGTATTAGTCAATCCGATAAAAATGACTCTTAATAAGCTTTTTATATGGATCCCACATTTGACGAGCTTTTTTGTGAGTAAGCGTCGACATCTTTACTAAAATAACAAGGAGCATCGTTAGGCCAGTACTCAGGAGCGCCGCAAGCAACTGGTATAAGTAAGTGTCACCCGCACTTAATAGCAAGATAAATGTCAGCGTCACCGAGAATAACACCGTCATGATCATCCATTCGTTGCTATACACCTTATTGCTCATCTGCATGGCAAAATTAGTGCGGTTCTGTTGATTCAAAACAACTTTGTTGAGCAGTTCAGCGATTTCATCGTCGTGTGGGCCTTTGTAGTCAAGACAGAACGTGATTAAGCGTTCATATTCCTCTTCGCCTCCACTTGAATGTTTTTGGCGTAGTACGGCCTCTAGATAAGCTAAAAACATTGCTTGTAGTTGATTACGCAATTGCTTCTGCAGCTTTTTGACGCTCAAAACCATCGCAAAAACAGCATTTGCCTCAGCGCGTACAATGCGGTGCAATTCCTCAATACGCATCTTTTGCGCGTTGAGGATGGGCGCGATGTAAAACCCATACAAAAAAGAGTTGACCGAGAACAATGTCAAAGCGCCAGTGCTGAATTTCGTATCAGGCAACAACACTACGACAATGATGTATATTCCGAACAAAAGTACGAAATATTGAGTGAGGCGAATCTTGTTAAGTAAAAGGTTTTTCATGATGCAACGACTGATTAGCTTAAGCATAATATATATGCTGCTAGAAATATAGCTTTGGCTCACCTATACTACAAACATGAAGCTCGCCCGCCTGCATCACCACGCAAACTCAGAGCCGTATTGGCATGTCTATGCTGCAGTTATTTTAGCGATTGGACTACAACTTATCCCCAGCAGCCAGCTCAGCGTTGGCCCAAAATATCTCATTGCTGGGCTTGAAGTGCTGCTACTTGTCGCACTTATGGTGTCGTCGACAAGCCAGCATATGTCGGTGCGCAGAGCACGCCGAGCACTAGCCATCGTCTTTGTCGCGATCATCTCAATTGTCAACTTATCCTCACTGGCACTGATCATCAATGACATTCTTGTTGCCAAGCAGGTTTCTGGCCAAGAGTTACTGCTCTCAGGCGTGGCGGTGTACCTCACTAATATCATTATCTATGGCATCTGGTATTGGGAGCTCGACAATAATGGCGAACAAGATGATCCAGCTGCCGCCCGTCCAACCGACTTTTTATTCCCGCAGACCAGCATGCCGGCCAGCGCACTGAGAAACAAACGTTGGGGCCCAACCTTTTTCGACTATCTTTACGTCTCAATCACGAACGCCAGTGCTTTTAGCCCAACCGACACCTTGCCACTGACACACCGCATAAAGCTGCTTATGACGATCCAATCGTTGACCTCGCTGCTCACTGTTGCCTTAGTGGCAGCACGCGCAGTAAACATTCTGAGCTAATGGGCGATACGCTATAATAAGCTCATGCTCACCCCACTGCACAATCTCTCTTTAGCCGATTACTCCACCCTGCGCCTTGGCGGCCCTGCGCGCTATTTTCTCGATGTCACAAGCGCCACGCAACTTGCCGAAGCCATAGAGTGGGCTCGTCTCAACAAGCTTGCCTGGCAAGTTATCGGCGGCGGCAGCAACATTGTTTTCGCTGATGAAGGCTTTGATGGCTTAATTATTCGTAACAAAATTAAAGGCATCGAAATAAAAGAGCAGGGCAGTGCAACACTACTACAAGCAGGCGCCGGTGAGTCATGGGACGGCGTCGTGCAATTAAGTTGCGAAAAAGGGCTCTACGGCCTCGCCGAGTTAAGTCTTATTCCAGGCACTGTTGGCGCAACACCTGTCCAGAATATCGGCGCCTACGGTCGTGAAATTAGTGAGACGCTCAGCCATGTTGAGGCCTACGACAGCCACACAAAAACCTGGAAAACCCTCACCGCCGCCCAGTGCAAATTTAGTTATCGCACCAGTATTTTTAATTCGACCGAGAAGCATCGTTACGCCATTGCATCAGTAACGTATAAACTCAGTCACGAGCCGCGCGAAGCACCGCTCTATGCATCACTCGCTCAATACCTCGAAAAATATAACGTTACCGCCCGAGACCCATTCACCATCCGCAGTGCTGTTATCGCTGTTCGTCAGATTCGCCTTCCCGACCCCACTCGCCTGCCCAACCTCGGTTCATTTTTCAAGAATCCAATTGTCGATACTATGACCGCCAGCCGCATTGCCAAAAAACACCCTGACATGCCAAAATATCCGGCCGCACATGGCTCTATAAAACTCGCTGCTGGCTGGCTTATAGAAAAAGCCAATCTTAAAGGCTACGCTGCGCATGGCCTTTACACTTATAAAGAAAATGCTCTTGTCATTGTTAATGATACCGCCCAAAGTGCGCGCGACCTATTCGCCTTTCGCGACGAGATTATTGCACGTGTTCAACAGCAGTTTGGCATTACCCTTACTCAAGAGCCTGAAATTGTTGGCAAACAGAAAAATGCACCTAAAGATCCTAGTAGTTAACATTTGAATAAATTGAACAAGGCGCCCTCAGCATGGACGAATCCAGCTGAGAGCGCCTCGCTCTACATGATGGTTGATGGGTTAGGGTGGCGGCGGATCACCGCCTTCGGCTTCGCGTCGGCGACGCTCTTCTTCGAGCCTTTGTACGTGCGTTCGCTGGTCGCCTGGTGGGCGTCGCGGCTCGGACGACCGTGTCGGATAGCCGATGCCGAATATGACACCGAGCCTTCCTTCACGCCGCTTGAAGCGCCCGTAGTTCAGCGCCAAAGGCAGCGGAAGTAAGATCGACAACCCGAGCAACACAACCACTGGGTAGCTGGTCGTGTTCTTGGGATTGATGCTGATCTGGACCAGGTACGGTGTACCGCTAGCCAGACACAGCACGATCATCAGCGTGAGACTGGCGCACAGCCTTCGGTACCGCCACTTCTGCGCTTCTGCCAGCAGTTCAGCCTCTTCAGGCTCCACCGGCTTGTCTTGAGCATCCAAAAAACATCACCCCTTCTTAACATCGGGAGTAGAGCAGCATAATTCTATACTATTTATGCTTATTTGTCAATACGGTCGCTTGGCAATGGATAACGCAAAGCAAATTGCTTCACCTCTTTTTGCAAAGCAGAAATAGTAGCACCATCATCGCGGCAATCGAGCGCCGCGCGCATCCATTCAGCAAGCTGTTTCATGTCTGTCTCTTTAAGGCCACGAGTTGTGAGTGCCGGCGTACCCAAGCGAATACCGCTTGGCGTAAATGGCGGCAAAGTGTCATCGGGAATAGCATTTTTATTCAACGTTAGATTAATCGCATCCAACGCCTTTTCAGCCACGGCACCATCAATCCCAAAACTTGTGTGGACATCGGCCAAAATAAGGTGATTGTCAGTACCACCCGTCACTAACGCAAAATCAAGGCGTTGCAGTTCACTCGCTAGTACTTTGGCGTTGCGCACGACTTGCGCCGCGTAGGTCTTAAATTCTGGGCGCAGTGCCTCGCCAAATGCCACCGCTTTGGCGGCGATCACATGCATCAGAGGACCACCTTGCATACCTGGAAACACCGTGCGATCAATCAAAGTTGGGATGTTTTCGATCGTTTTTGCAACTTTTTTAAGCGGATTGCCGACAATACCTTTGCTCAAAATCAAACCACCACGCGGGCCACGCAGTGTCTTATGTGTCGTGCTTGTGATGACGTGAAATCCATAATCAAAAGGGTTTTTGGCAGCGCCACCCACGATTAAGCCCGCGATATGCGCCATGTCGGCAACTAGCAGCGCTCCAACTTCTTGGCCGATCGCAGCAAACTTGGCGTAATCGAGCTCACGTGGGTACGCCGAAAAGCCAGCCAAGAGAATTTTTGGCTTATGTTTCAGTGCCAGCTCCCGTAATGCATCGTAGTCAATCTCGCCCGTCGCAACATCTTTCATGCGGTAACGCACAAAGTTATACTGCCGAGCCAACACAGTTACAGGGTGTCCGTGAGTCAAATGGCCACCGTGCGACAGATCCATCGCCAGCACCGTGTCGCCCGGCTCTAGCCAAGCATGGTACACCGCCTCATTCGCCTGAGCGCCTGAATGTGGCTGCACGTTCGCGTGGTCAGCACCAAATAGTTGTTTAGCGCGCTCGATTGCCAGCATTTCAACCTGGTCAGTAAATTCTTGTCCACCATAATAGCGCCTACCAGGATAGCCTTCTGAGTACTTGTTCGTAAAGATGCTTCCCATCGCCTCAAGTACATCACGACTAACATAGTTTTCAGATGGAATAAGCTCAAGGCCTTCGCGCTGACGCTGGGTTTCTTTTTGGATTAAATCTGCAATTGTTGTATCAAGCATGGTGTGCCTCCTCGAATACTTATAGTATGACTGGCCACGTGGCCGCATGCAAGCCATTTACAATGAATTTACTTGCGTTTATACCGTTCGTGATATAATACATACATGGATGAATCAATAGCTACTCCCGATTACAAGCAAAAAGTAGGTAAACTCATTAGCAATCTTCGTCGCGATCGCGGTATGACCCAGGCCGAGCTAGCCACTCGACTCGGCACGAGCCAAAGCGCCGTTAACCGCATCGAAGCCGGCAATCAAAACGTCAGCATCGAAATGCTTGGCCGCATCAGCGACGTACTCGACCGTGAAATAGTTAGTCTCAATAAAAGTGGCACGATTAATTTTCGAGTCGAAGGTGGTGTCAAACTTCACGGTGATATCTCTGTTAAAACCAGTAAAAATGCCGCTGTCGGTTTGCTCTGTGCGTCACTTTTAAACAAAGGCACGACGACACTTCGCCGCATGCCACGTATAGAGGAAGTGAATCGCTTAATCGAAGTTATGACTAGCATGGGTGTTCAAATTCGTTGGCTCAACGAGCAAAACGATCTTGAAATTAAGCCACCTCGTAAGCTCAATATCGACGCTATCGACGCCGAAGCTGCCCGCAAAACCCGTAGCGTGATTATGTATATGGGGCCGATGATGCATCTCATGAAAGAGTTTAAGCTTCCCTATGCCGGCGGCTGTAAACTTGGCGAACGAACCGTTTTGCCACACCTTTTCGCGCTTGAAGCAATGGGACTGAGCGTTGAAACAACAACTGGCTGGTACCGCTGCACCAGCACGCCTAAAGCTCCTGGCAAAGTTGTTATGTACGAAACCAGTGAGACCGCCTGCGAAAACGCGCTGATGGGCGCAGCGCTTATCCCTGCAGTGACGGTTTTTAAAGCCGCCAGCTCAAACTATATGGTGCAAGACGTTTGCTTTTTCTTAGAGAAATTAGGCGTAAAAGTTGAGGGCATCGGCACGTCCACCATTACGGTGCACGGCGTTAAATCAATTGATGTCGACGTTGAATATTATCCCAGCGAAGACCCAATTGAGGCCATGACTTTCCTGAGTATTGCCGCCACCACCAACTCGCCAATCACCATCAAGCGAGCGCCGATTGAATTTTTAGAGCGCGAAATTTTAACTATGGAGCGCATGGGCTCAAAGCTGCATGTTAGCCCTGAATACAAGGCTCGTAATGGCCGCACTGATCTTGTCGATATCACGTACGAACCCGTTGACGCACTGCACGCTGCTCAAGACAAAATTCTCGCCCTCCCCCACCCTGGCATTAATATGGATAATCTCCCTTACTTTGTGCCCATTGCCGCCACCGCCCAGGGCCGTACGCTTATTCACGACTGGTCGTACGAAAACCGCGCCATCTACTACACCGAGCTCATCAAACTCAATGCCAGCGTTGACCTCGTTGATATCCACCGTGCCTACGTTACTGGCCCAACTCACTGGAAACCTGGTGAAGTTATTTGCCCACCCGCCCTGCGCCCAGCGGTGTTGATTTTGATTGGTATGCTGGCCGCTGACGGTGTATCGATATTGCGCAACGTTTACTCGATTAATCGTGGCTACGAAGACCTCGCCGAACGCCTCAACACTATTGGCGCACGCATTCAAGTTATGCGTGAGATGTAACAATTACTCCGTGTAGTTGATTTTTATTTAAATAAGTTATATAGTATGTATATGTCGCGTAACCACGTGACGCACCCCAACAAGCAGACGGGAGACTCGCTACTATGACAGCTTGTCTTTTGGACACCAGCACCCACACCATCCATGCGCTCGTGGAGCCGCCTCGCGACTTCACTCAGATGGAGCAGACATTGCGCTGCACCATCGCAGACTACGACCGCAATGTCCTGGAGAGCGTCGGCGTCGTCTTCATCAGCTCGAAGCGGAGCCGGTCTTTCGACGCGGTACTCTTGCCGCCCGGCTGGACGCTCATTCCCTACCCGAGCCTTCAAACGCTCTACCTGTTTGACGACGACGGACTACCCCGAGCGATCATGTCGCTCAACTACGACGACAGCCACCGCATCATCAGGATGCAGCTGCCGTGGCGAACCACCGCACGCACCTTCGTCACCACCAGTCGCACGGACGCCAGAACTGGTAGAAGTGTCATCTGGACGGCCTTGTATCGTTATGGCCGTCTCATTCTCGACACGCCGCTTCTGTCGCCTACCGGCAGCATGCGTCGCCGCCGACATGGACTTGATGCCGTGGGGCTATGGCTCCAACGCCATTGTCCCACCTGGTGGGACGATCCACTGGCCGCTCTGATGCCAGCCTGATGGCCGTACGTGCTCAAAAAGCACGTACGCTTGCCATCAAGGCTGGTCGGATGTAGCGAGCTGGCGGTCGTCAGTTTCGCCGTCTGCTTGTTGCATCCGACCGATTATTTTTCAATGTATCTAATTTTCAGCTTCGATTTTGTCGACTTTGCCAAGTGGCGTCGCTTCGATAACATCACGCCCATCCGCCGAGCCCTCAAGCGTACACGAATACAGTGTCAGCTTGGGCTCTTTTGATGCCGCCTCTATCTCTGTTGCATCTGGCTTAACACTGTATTTTCGACTAATTTTATAGCCATACCGCGCGCCCTGATAATCAACAAATATTTGATCACCAATCTGCAGTCGATCAATATTAAAAAACGGTGACTTAGCTCGAGTTTGCTGCGGCGTGTATCCCATGGTAAAACGGTGAGCGCTGAGCACAAAGTTGCCACCTTTTATCGGATCGCCATTCTCTGGGTGTCGGTGCCAAGCGCCTTTATCAAGCACCGAATCATCGGTCCCCGTGACAATTGCAACATCAATATTAATCTGCGGAATAAATAATCGATCGCCATATTCACCCGGCTTACTTTTGAGACGCTGCTCAGTTTTAGCATCGGTATTCGCGAATGGCACCGACACTAGCGCCGGACTGAGAGCCACGAATAAAACATATAGCCCCGCCAACGCAAGCATGAGCGGTAACCCAATTAACACTAGCTTTCGCGAGCGACCCGTGGTTTTCACGACGCCTTTTCGATAGTGATATTTCATTATCATTCATTGTAACAAGAAAAGAACTCTTTTGTCTTCCCTGTTACTATGCTAAAATCGTTTCGTTAGCATGCATGGCGAATGTAGCTCAGTTGGTTAGAGCGCTGGGTTGTGGTTCCAGAGGCCGTGGGTTCAATTCCCATCGTTCGCCCCATGAAAGAAATACAATTAAAGAGACCTCCTGCGGGGTCTCTTTTGTTATATAGTTAGGACACGAAACTGTTCCGAGATCTTGTAAGTTAACACGTACCTATGCGGTTCGATGGATTCTTCGAATTTCAATAATTGCATAAGCACTGAGTAGAAGCAGAAGCAAAAGCCCGCCTAAACGTAAAACAACATTCTCACCAAAAGGCCCGTGGAATAAGCTGATAGCAAGTATTATTGCACAAGGTAATCCAAGAATAAGCATAATAATGTATCGTAGCATGTGTTATATAGAATATCACAAGTTATGATACTCTTGGATTTAGACGGATGGGAACCCATTCGTTTTTTCATCTCTCAAGAAGGAGGCATCACTTATCGTGAAGCCTGGAACATTCATGCTCCGAGTGCTGGTTGTGGGTGCAATCACGGCGCCTGCAATCGTTGCAGGCGCCGGAGTGGCGTCGGCGGTATGGCGGCTCTTGCGTCGGGTTGCTCGAACGAAGCAACCAGTGCCATCTGCTACAACTCGCGCCAGCCTGGCGGCTGGTACGCCCGTAACTACGTGTGGTGGGCAACCGGAGGTGAGTACACAACCTGCTGACAGCCAGTCTCAGTGAGCATATGACCCGAGTGCTACGCGCGTGCATTCGGCAATGTCTGCGGCTGGGAGATGCAACCCTCCTTCTCGCTGGCTCTATGCAGCGAGAAGGAGGGCTTATAAATACATTGCCACAAGCCCCGGTCACCGCTTTTTTGTTATAGTAAAACCATGTACAAACCAAGCCTACTATTCGAAAGAACGCCCGAAGAATATCGAGACCCATTTTTAAGTTGGCAGCGCGATGATCAACCATTTTTCGCTGCAGGCGCATGTCACATCCTTGCCGAATTATTCATTCAGCTGCACCCAGATCAAAACTTTACAATGATTCATATTAAACCTGGCGAAGGTTTTAGTGGAAACCACGTGTATGCCTCGGATGGAACGTGGGCCTTTGACCATAATGGTTGGACGCTAGAAAGTGATCTCCTTGAAGCCACAACAGCCGCATACACTAAAAAGTATCCTGGCTGGCACTACGAGCGAGTTAACATTGAGCCCACTGGTGAATCGCTTGAAAAATTTTGCAAAGCAAATAATCATAGACTGCCTTGGCAATACGCTCATCTACCTTGGGAACGCGCTTATAACTATATCAATCACTTCCCGTCTCTACACCCATAACTCTCTACCCATGCAAGAACACACCCAAGCCCGCAGCGTATGTACAGCGCCGAGCCAACCAACTTTTACATAAACATCTCCGAGCGCGGAACAGACGGTTACATCACAAAAGAGTACCGTCACGAGGTTAGTGCCAAAGAACTGACCAAAGATTAATTTCTAGCTGGACACTGGCTTATCGTAATACGTCATTAAGCAATACTCATACGCCGCCTCAAATATACCTTTGCAATGAGGCGAGCACTCAGCTAATTGCTCATGGTATTTACTCAAAAAATTATCATAGCTTATGTTCAGTTTTTTATGAGGTCGCCAGTCATCGAGATATGACAGCACCAACGCTTGTAGTTTATCAACCGTCCAAACAAACAGCGCTTCGTCGTCTGCCTTTGCTTCATAATTATTAAGGGCCTGCAACATGCCTCTAAACGAGCTGAATTCTGTATTGAGCCGAGCCGCAGCTTTGGCTTCATCGATTACTTTTTGTTGGCGCAGTGCTTTGTTGGCATACGTTTGAACATCACCCGCGTACACCTCAACAAAATCATGAACCATCGCGTACTTAAGAATTGTACTTATATCGAGATCTAGCTGCAGTTTTTCGTGAAGATACCAGCATAATAGTGCAACTGCAAAACTGTGCTCGGTATCATTTTCAGGACGGTCACTGTCAAGAACATGATGATTGCGATTAACTTTTGACAAATCACTCGTTAGCTTCTGCAATGTAAACAGCATTGAATCAGGCTGCTCTGTGGCTGGCGCATGTTTAGTGCTTTTCATGCACTTAGTATACCGACTAGTGCATCATCCCGTTGTCTTGATTCTTCATTGCGCCAGTGTATCCCCATGCCGCCTGCCAACCTTGCATTTCGCTGATCTCTTTTTCTTGCACCGTAATTATGTTTTCCGCTAAATTTTTTACTTCATCGTGTTTCGCATTTGTTGCAGCGAGCTTTGCCATGGCAACCGCACCCTGGTGATGCGCGATCATTTCATTGATAAATGCCTTATCAAATTCATCGCCTGTTTTACCTTGCAACGATTTTGTCATGTCATCCATGCTCATCGATGACACATTCGATGCATTCCCTCTGTCACCGCCATTCATCATGTTGTTCGAATTCATAGCTGGACGATAGATAGTTGTCGCCGCCAATGCCACTATAAGTCCACCCGCTAAAAATCCACCAATGCCAAATAAAAGTGCGTTGTTTTTCATAAAATTCTCCTCTTATCGTGATAAAATTCGCGCCACTGCGCTTACTAACTCGGTTGCTTTCTGCGATCGTTCTTCGACGGTTTTCGCCTGGGCAATACAATGCTCGGTATGATCGCGCAACAATTCAAGTGCCACCTTATCAAGTGCTGCTTGTGCTGCGCTGATCTGTGTCAAAACGTTGATGCAATAAGCATCTTCTTCGACCATTCGCGCGACACCGCGCACTTGACCTTCTGCCCGATTAAGGCGTTTTAGCACAGCATCTTTATGCTCACTATAGCCGTACTTCGTCATGCGTGACCTCCGATATTATGGATGAGCGCATGGCCCTTCCCGCGATTCAGCAAATATCGATTCACTGGAAATGCTGCCCAAAAAGCCACGAACAACGATACTGTCATGCTGATCCAAAATAACGGATTAATCAATGTCGCATCCATGGCACCAGGGATCAACAGCATAACGCTATTGTCGGTAATTTCCATAGCAGTGATCGAAAGCGTATCGGCAGCGAGTACCACTGACGCGGCCGCTTTGAGCGAAACGCCTCGACGAATCAAAGGCAACATAGACAGCGAGAAACCAAAGACAAATGCCAGTGCCGTTGAAATAATCGCTGTATGTAAGTTGTCCATAGCTGCCACTGTGCCAATAATAAGCCCCAAGATCTCGCCGATCGAACAGCCAGCAAGACAGTGCAGTGTTGCGCCAATTGCGGCCTGATTGATTGAACTTTGCTCGTGCATTGTACCCTCCTTTATATACCCCCTTAGGGTATACCTTTTGTGCAGCAAGTGCAATCGTACAGTCAACATCTGCTATGCTATAAGCATGACCATTCCCGCAGTAATTACCAAAAATCTGACCGTCAAACTCGGCGGCAGCACGGTAGCACTCGACGATGTTTCGATCACCCTAGCAGAGGGCAAAATCATTGGCGTCATCGGCCCTTCTGGTGCGGGCAAAACCACACTCATACGTGCTATTGTTGGGCGCCAAGCCTTTCACGGTGGCAGCGTTGAAGTGTTCGGCCTACCTGCGGGCAGCGCCAAACTTCGCTCGCGCATTAGCTACATGACACAAAGTTTATCAGTCTATGCCGACCTCACCGTCACCGAAAACCTGCGCTATTTTTGCGCCATGCTCGGCATTAACGGTGCTGCGGCAAAAAAAGAAATCGCCACATTGCTCGACACCGTCGATATGCAAAAACTCGCCGACCAACTCGTCAGCAGATTATCTGGTGGTCAAAAACAACGCGTCTCTCTAGCCGTCTCGCTCATTGGCGCGCCAAAACTAATGGTGCTCGACGAGCCAACCGTCGGCCTTGATCCCGTGCTGCGTGCCCGTCTCTGGACACTGTTTAAGCATTTAGCAAAAAATGGCACCACATTAATTATCGCCAGCCATGCCATGGACGAAGCCGAACATTGTAATGACCTTCTTCTACTGCGCGATGGGCGCGTACTTGCTCATGGCTCACCCGCCGACTTGCGCAAGCAGACAAAGACCGACACCATCGAACAAAGCTTTTTGCACTTAGTAAAATCTAAGGTCGCCGCATGAGCCCCGCGCGCACCTTTGCCACCGCTCGCCGCGTACTAACTCAGCTACGCCATGACAAACGCACATTATTACTGGCTTTGCTCGTACCTAGTTTGTTGCTTATACTGCTACGACTTGTCTTTTACGATAACTTGATTCAATTTAGCGCCATCACGCCAATGATGCTCGGCATCTTCCCGCTTGTGATGATGTTCCTTATCACCTCTATCAGCACGCTACGAGAGCGCACTAGTGGCACACTCGACAGATTGCTTACCCAGCCCATTTCCAAACTCGACTTTATGTTTGGCTACGCCCTGGCATTCACCGTGCTTGGCGCGATACAAGCCGGTCTCGCCTGTTTAGTTTCGTTTACGCTGCTCGACATTAACGTTGCTGGCGGCTACTTGCCCGTTATTGTCATAGCCATAGCGGCGGCGTTTCTTGGCACCACGCTTGGCCTACTTGTCAGCGCCTTTGCCACCAGCGAATTTCAAGCCGTGCAATTGGTAATGCCGATTATGATTCCGCAAATCCTCACCTGCGGCCTATTCTCTCCCCGCGAACACATGGCGCCGTTTTTGCAGTTCTTTGCAGGTATTATGCCGCTCAGCTACAGCGTTGACGCCATGAAGCAGGCCACGCAGAGCATTACTTGGAGCAATACCTTGACGCTTGATATTGTCATTGTCTTAGCGTTTGGCATTGCCGCGCTGGTGCTTGGAGCGGTGACGATTCAGCGGCAGGAGTAGGTATCGCAAGTTTAAATGCGATTAGACAGTAACATACATAAATACGTTAATTTACTATGGTCTTCGACCGTAACTGTTATGCCACTATTCATTAGTTCGATTACATCGGTCATGACTATTGCATCCGGTGTCATACTATAACGGAAATCACTGTTTGATTTTTCGAATTTTAACCATGCCGAATCAATCTGATCATGAGTGTATCCTTGCGCTGCGAGAATAGTTCTGTAATCAACTGTTGATGTATTGGAATTTAAAGACCGTGTTTTGATACTCATTACGCCACTTTCTAACATTTTTATGTTTTGATTAAGCCTGCGTTTTAGTATGTCCCGCAATCTTTTACTAGGGGTGCCACCATCTACAGATCTTGATGCTTCGCCAACTGGAATTATAAGTCCAATATTATCAATTTTTTGTTTAAAATTAATACGATCAACATGTGCCGTTGCAATAGCTTGATGCAGTGACTCTATATCTTTAAAATTATAATAGGAATCACCATGGTTTCGAGGCGCTACAATTGGATGTGTGCACATTATATAACCTATATCCGCCATTAAGTCAATAACCTCGGTACTAACATTCTTACCATACCAAGACTCTAATGACTCAAGTGTTTCGACATCTCCACCAGTGCCTGATGCTATTGCAAAATCAAAGCCTACTGCAGCACCTGGGCATGAAGCAATCTCTCTCCCTGTTGTGTCTTTAGCTATTTCTATAGCTTTTAGCACTTCAAGACTAGAGTCTACATAAGTACATCCCGCTTCCTTTTGTTGATCTACAATAAAAGACGCTCGTGTCAAAAGAGGTGTCGCTACCCCCTCTTTTCGCAATATTCTTTTTTTCGAAAGCTCAAATCCAGTGCCTCGCCATTTGGGGTCAGACGAATTAAGCACTTCATCGTGTGTCAGATCACTACTAAGCCGGAATGAGCGATTTCGATGAGGAAAAAGCCTGTCGAGAACCTTCATAGCGGCGTTAGCCTGGTATGGCATGCTTAATCCATATGTAGATCCATTGGCATCAGAGAGGGGATTTATATGTGCATCAGATCTAGACCTATACCACCTTTCCACGTCTTCAGTGGAGATTTCTCCCAATGTTATAAGTTCCGCCAGTTGGTATGCTTCAATTCCCAACTCTTTACTGCCTACTTCCAGCAAATCGGCGAAGCGAATGCCCGTGTCATTAAATTCAAAAACCATTTCGGCATTTCTACCCATTTGTCTGCAAGTCATTTCCATTGTAGCCAAGTGAAACGCATGACCTGCATGTAATCTTTTCCCTATCGTGAAAGAAGCAAGTACTCTTGCCTTTTGGTTGTACATTTTAATTTCTTCAGTACGCTCTTCATCGTTACCGCTTTCTTGAGCGCCTAAAAGATCAGGTACGTCCGGAGGAGAGTTTAATATATTTCCAAAGCTATCAATATTCGGAGGCACAACTATACCGATAACAGCTGGCACGACTTGCTTATTATGAATATTACCGTAGATTCTTGAAACTATATCATTATGAAAAAACTTGAAGTTTAAAATATCATTCAAAGACGCATACTGCACATTAACACCTATCGCAGTAACTGTTTCCACCGCCGCGGCAAACGCCCATACATCAGGCATGTCGTAAACAAGTTGATATTCTTTTGTCAACGACCAAATAAGCTCATCCGTCATTCTCTCAATTTGAAGTATGGATGCCTCCATCGTAAGTGGCTGATCGTCATTAAGAACGATTGTATAAGCATCAATTTCAGGCCTTTCATCGTACATTTGCTCAGAAGGCTTACGTTTTAACTCAGAGATGATTGGATGATAGTTTTTTGCAGATTTTTCTTGTGTGTTCAAGAATTGCACTGAATTCTGATCGTTAGTAGACAAACAAATACGTGCCCTTCCCCATTGCTCAGACCACAAGTATGCAAGATCTGGTGGTGTTTCTGCTAATGTTTTGAGCAATGGTTCAACTATTCTTCTTATATCATAAGTAGGCTCTGCAATGGCAACTGTAAGACTAAGATCCGGCTTCTCACTCAACGGAAGCCTTCCTCTTTTTTCCTCCCACATGCTTTCGATAAGGTTTCTCACCTCCTGAGCGGACAGCATGTCCGTACCTTCATAATCTAATGTGTTAGGTCGATTGCCTATATTCTTTTCTGACATATATAAGATTAACTTTCAAGTTTATGCTAATATATTAACAGATGACAGAAGCATTTCCGTTACATTCTATGGACGAACAGATACTAATCCAAAACGATTTATTCGTTTTAGTACTGCCTCGTGAAATGATTTACCAGCATCATTTACTACTTATTCCACTGCGCCAAAGTGCACATACATTTTTAGATCTCACCGAAACAGAGCTCGCAGCAATGCATAAACTGTTGGACATAACAATTGAAAAATTTGCAAATGACAGCTCATTTGAGTACTCAGGCTACAACCTGTTCTGCAATAATGGCAGCATGCATGCGGGGCAACATGTTAACCATTTTCATATGCATGTATTTGTCAGATCGAATGTTGAAGGCGTCTCTCCTTATGAACTACTACGCGATAGCAAAGCATGGGTTAAACTCGGCAGTAAGAAATGGAACGAAAATAAAATTGCTTTAGTTGGTAGACTATCTAGCTAAAATTTGCTTTATTTTAAGAAATAGTGTATGATAGCATAGTTTTGACCGCTCAACGAAGGGATGTCATGTTCCAGACCGAGAAGGATGTTTCGGACGTTCGCGCACGAGCCAAGGAGCTGCCGGAAGGCGACTTCAAGAAGACCGTCCTGGCGCTGCTGGACATCGTGGCGCACGAGCGCCGTGGTGACTCCAAGTTGGCCGAGATCGCGCTGATCAAGTGCGGTCTCGCCACGGCCTACATCGACCGCAAGAACAGCACCGGCGAGATCCTGGTCTACGTCAACTGCGACGATCAGGTGACGGCCGAGTCACTGGAGCGTCAGCTGTACGTTCGGGACTCCCCCGACGCACCACACCCCGCTCTCTTCAGCTTCGCGCTCCTCGTCAAGCATCCCGCGCGCGCCATGGCGAACGCGGGGTAGGCAGAACACCCACCCGCCGCCAGACCCAGCAACCCGCTGGCCATCTGGTCGGCGGGTTGCTTCATTTATAGGGCATTGACAAATATGTTATAATAGTATAAAGTTATGAGCGTTTCACTCGAGAGCACGCGACCGCGACGGCCGTTTACACGGCAGTAGCAGATCGGAGCATACCATGTCACAGACCAATCTCAACCCGCCCAGGTGCAGGATGGTGGCAGGCATCGTTGGCAACCTCGCCTACTACGAGTCCTGCGCACAAGACGACGACCTGCTCATCCCTGGAATACGCGGAGTGCAAGATGCGCCCGGCTGGACGTTCAGGATCTTCCGAGACAGTCCAAAGACCGGGTTCACGCACATCATCGTCAGTGCGCCCGACTCGGAGAACGGCGCCATGGTCGCCCGACTTCTCCAAGATCATGCCGAAGAACACCACGGCAACAGCCGCTGCGTCATGTTCTCCGTCGGCGTCTTCACGCCTGCTGAGCTCGAAGAGCTTGCAGCCGACTGAGACACACCCCGTCCGCCATCACAAGCACCCCGCTGCCGTGAGGCTGGCGGGGTGCTTTAATTTTAGCTTGTATTGTTGACAAATCATTTAAAAAGTTATAAATTTTTATCACGTTTCACCCGTCCTCGGATCGGAGCGATATCATGTACAATGATGCAACTGAGCAAGCGTTCGTTGCGAGAGCCATGATTGAGGTCGTCAAGGCTGAAGTCGCCAATCCAACCGAGTACGTCGAAGGCGTGCAAGGTATCGATGGCGTACCCGGTTGGGAGTATCGCATCTGGCGCGACAAGCCAGTTGCTGGCTGCAGTTTGATCGTTGTCATTGGGCCCGACCAGGTCAGCATTGCTGAGCTCGTGGCTCGGCTACAGGATCACGTCGGCTACCTGCATGGCTACGACCGGTTCGTACTTCTCAGCGTCCTCTCGGCCACCACGGAGGAACGTGCCAAGCTCTGCGGGTAGAACCATCACCCCGTCCGCCCACGTGCAAGCGACCCCGCTGCCGAAGAGGCTGGCGGGGAGCTTTAATTTTTAGCGCCTAAACATTCACTACATGAATTCTTAGGAGGGAGCCGACTTTGACGTATTCGGCGTAGAGGCTTGAGCCTCACGGTGTTCACTCTCAGGTTTTCTGCCGCAGCGCTCGCCTCATCTTGTTCAACGTCTGTTGCGACCTACCAACCAGGCGAGCCAGGTGGTTGACATTGAGATACGGCATGACCAGAAGCGATTCGAGCGCCCTGATAGTCGCCTCGCGCGCGATCTTCTCCACCGCCAAGCAGTCGATCAAACGTGCCAGGCGGCTGTTCGCGTAGTCATCGCTCTCTACGTAGGGGCTGTCGACGTGAGCCATAAAAGCGCTGAACTCTTCCGTGCTACACGTCCCTTCCATAATGACCTCACCCGAGCGCTCAAGGCGCACGCGAAGATCGTGGTGCCACATCGGTAGCGCCGCAAGCTCCGCCAGCGACACCACGACGCTGCGAGCGGAAACATTACTGGTGGCGTCAATCGCAGACACCGTGATACGAACGCCGTTGCCGGGTGTAATACTCAGGCCGTTTCGATCAGACGCGCCCGCTCTTTTGTTGGTCATTGTTTCCCAATCTCTTCGCGGATGTGAACAGTTACTTTATACCACTTTTGCAAAAATGCATCAAACATATAATTGACAATCCCACCATACCGTTATAAATTAACATCGTTTCACTCCCGAGTTGATCGGAGCTATGATGCCCGGTAGATTGTCCGTCCAGGCCTATGTCGCCAAGTGCGTCGGCGATGCCATCACACGCGAGATCACGATCATGCCCGACGGAGAAGAAGGCGTGCACAAGATCGAAGGTGCGCCTGGCTGGAGCTACCGCGTCTGGCGCGGGGTACCGATCGACATGTGCACCCTGTTCGTCGTTATGGCACCCGACCTCGCCGACACCAGCCTCGTTGCCGCCCAGCTCAACGCCCGCAGTGGCTACCAGCACGGCTACGTCCGTCTGGCACTTGTGAGCGTCATCTCTCTCACCGCTGAGGAACGTGCCGAGCTCGAGAAGTAGAAACATCGCCCCGTCCGCCCAAAACGCAAGCGACCCCGCTGCCGTGAGGCTG
>CAIJKY010000011.1 GCA_903821365.1 uncultured bacterium
CCGGTGTACTATACCCGCAGTACCCCTAAGATAAAACAGACATTATAAAGGAAATTGCGAGATACCCATGTCTGAACTGCCAGAGAAACAAGTAAAGCGTTTGCGAGCCCTTATTCAAGAGGCCGAAACAAACTTAGCAGCCGCTAAGGAGCTTTTGATTAGTCTTGTGGGCGACGATCAGTCAGTGGTTAATTCTAACCGTGAAGAAGTCGCCGGCAAGGTCATCGAAGGTGTCTTTGATGGCCAAACAATGATAGGACCTGATGGCAAAAGCTATCCTGTTCCTGCAAACTACGCGAGTAAATCGAAACTCGTCGAAGGCGACATACTCAAACTCAGTATTGCTGACGATGGCGGATTTATTTACAAGCAAATCGGTCCAGTTGCACGAAAACAAGTGATCGGCACATTAACCCAGCATGACGGTGCATACTTCGTTGAAGTATCCGGCAGGGAATACCGTGTCTTACTTGCAAGTGTTACTTACTTCAAAGCCAAGATGGGCGACCAAGTCAGTGTCATTGTCCCTGAAGACAATGAAGATGCTGAGTGGGCTGCAATCGAAGCTGGCCTTTAAGCATATACTCAATTAGCTGCTTTATCGTTATTGGTAATGTACTGGGCCACAATCCGGCACTTCTGCGAGTGTAGTACATTTGACGAGACAAGTTAGCCAATTCATACAGCCAAGGCGCATAACTATTGCTACAATGGTACATACCATGGGGCAAGCTTTATACCGAAAATACCGTTCGCGTTCGTTCGAGGAGCTGCAAGGGCAGCAGCATATTACGAGCACTTTACTGCAAGCAATTGAGCGCGGCGATATTAACCATGCCTATTTGTTCACCGGACCACGAGGCACTGGCAAGACAAGTGTCGCCCGTATCTTAGCTCATGCAATCAATACGCTACCCTACAGCGATGCGCCACACCTGGATATTATCGAGATAGATGCCGCGAGCAACCGTCGCGTTGAAGATATTCGCGATCTCCGCGAAAAAGTACATATTATGCCTGCGCAGGCAAAATACAAAGTCTATATTATCGATGAGGTGCACATGCTAACGAGCGAAAGCTTTAACGCATTGCTAAAAACGCTTGAAGAACCACCAGCGCATGTTGTTTTTATACTTGCCACAACTGAGCTACAAAAACTGCCTGCAACAATCACGAGTCGTACCCAACGGTTTGCATTTCGCTCGCCGACGCCGGCTGTTATTATCCAGCATCTTAAGACAATTGCCGACAAAGAGGCGCTTGTGCTCGATGAAGACGCCTTTGCGCTTATTGCCGAGCACGGTGACGGTAGTTTCCGTGACAGCGTCAGCTTGCTTGATCAAGTTCGTAGCCTTGCTGCTCCATCCGAAACCATCACCGAGACGGCCGTTGCAAGCTTGCTCGGGCTACCAGCGCGTACCGCTGTAAGTGAATTAAGCAGTGCAGCGATTGCTGGAGACAGTGCCAAGGTCGTTACCGGCCTGCAACAAGCCGACAGCATTGGCATAAGCCCGCTTACATTAAACGCTCAACTTATTCGACTCCTTATGCAGCAAGCAGATAATGAGCATGCCAGACGCATACTTGAAAAACTTGTGCTCGTGCCACGGAGTAGTCATCCAGCTGCAAGCCTGTTACTCGCGCTGCTCACCGAAAGTGTCCCCTTGGCAAACGCTGCGCCACTCCCGCCTCAAAAGCCAGCGAGTAAGCCCAGCACGCCTTCGGCACAAAGCACTAACTCGCCAGCTCCGGCAAAAGTAAGTGTACGTGCATCGAATCAACAAGCGACCACAAAGGTAGAGGCAACACCGCCACCCGCTCCGGCAATACCATCAGCAAGCTTTGATTTTGACACACTAAGTCAGCAATGGGGCGCCATTCTTGAGGCAATAAAAGAGCACAGCCCAGCGCTATACGGCACATTGCGCTCAACCAGTATTGAAGCCGATGGCGAGGGAATGCGTATCACCTGCAAGTACGCCATTCATAAAAAACAGCTTGAATCGGCAAAGCATCAGACATCACTCACGGCTGGAATTCATCGTGTCACTGGCATGGGACAATTTCCAATTGTTATTGTAGTTGACATGGAGGTGGTTGCAACTAAGCCACTGGCAGCAGTTTTGCCAAAGAGCGAAGAAGCTAACTCAGTTGTATCAGTGATGGGCGGTGGTGAAATGGTACAATACACTGGATAACCATGGCCACCGACCGAACCCACGCATATAAACGAGATAAGCCCAAGAAATCTTCTGTCGGCAAGCTCCCTCCGCAAAGCCTTGATGCCGAAGTCAGTATTTTGGGCGCAATTTTAATTGACCAAGACATCCTTGCCGAGGTGAGCAGCAACCTGAAAGCACGCGACTTTTATGATAAGCGACACGAGCTTGTTTACGCTGCCATGCTTAGGCTTTTTGAACAACATAAACCAGTCGATCTACTGACGCTCACCGAAGCATTAAAAAATAAAGAAGAACTCGATGAAATAGGTGGTCCGGCCTATCTCGCCGAATTGACCACTGCAGTCCCGACCGCAGCTCACGCCGAAAGCTATGCCGAAATCGTTGCTCAAAAAGCGACTCGCCGACGTTTAATTAAAGCTAGTGCTGACATCGCCGAACTCAGTTACGACGAAGACAGTGATGTTAAAGATTTGCTTGGCCAAGCAGAGGCCGAGCTTTTTGCCGTATCTGATGCTAACGTAACACAAGATATCACGAGCATCGCAGAAATCTTGAACGATAGCTTTGAGCGTCTTGACGAACTCCACCGCAACAAAGGTCAGCTACGTGGTGTGCGCACCGGCTGGCGAGATCTTGATGGTAAAACTGCAGGTCTACAACGGAGCGACCTCATCATCCTTGCGGCTAGGCCAGCCATGGGTAAAACAACGCTTGTAACGAACCTTGCCTATAACGTTGCTACCAAAGAGAAAAAGCCAGTCATTTTGTTTAGTCTTGAGATGAGCAAAGAACAGCTGGTCAACCGTATGCTCGCCGATGCCGCCAATGTTGACGCTTGGGCAATTCGTACTGGTGACCTAACGGACGAAGATTTTGAGAAACTATCACACGCCATGGGTGAACTTGCTGAGGCGCCGATTTATATCGATGACACCCCCGGTCTTACGGTGCTTGAAATGCGCACCAAGGCTCGTCGTATCGCTCACGATCAGCCGCTTGGACTAATTATTATTGACTACCTGCAGCTCATGAGCGGTAGCAGTTCGGGTAACCAAAATAATCGTGTACAAGAGGTGAGTGAGATTAGTCGTGGCCTGAAACTGGTTGCCCGTGAGCTCGACGTTCCCTTAATTGCATTGAGCCAGCTGAGTCGTACTGTAGAAACACGCTCGCCGCAAATTCCACAGCTTGCCGATCTTCGCGAGTCTGGTTCGATTGAGCAAGATGCCGACATCGTGATGTTTATTTATAGGGAAGACTACTATAATCCTGAGACCGAACGCCAACATGTCACTGACCTGATTATCGCAAAGCATCGTAATGGCCCCGTCGGTAAAATAGAGCTTTACTTCCACCCCGAGCGGCTACGCTTTATGTCACTCGATACTAGTCATGATGATTAACCGTCAATGCGTAATTGCTGATGCTTTCATTTGTCATCACAACGGCGCTAGTATAAAGTAGTGAGCATGCGAATTAGTACTTTGAAAGAGCTCGTGCTATATCGATACCGCTATGCCCTCGGTATAATCTTACTTATTGCCTTTGGCGTTATCTTGACGACATGGCAGCTTGGCAGCATCCCCCCAGGCTTCACTAAGGATGAAATGGCAAGTGCAGTTGCAGCAAATAACCTCACACATTTGAGCACGTCTTTCGTCAACGCGCCCTATTTGTTACTGCAGAAAGCAAGCCTCGACTTATTTGGGCCTTCGTCGCTAGGCATACGATTACCATCGGTCGTTCTCGCTATGCTACTTGCATTTGCCGCTTTCGGGTTACTCCGTAAATGGTTCTCACATAATGTAACCGTTATTGGAACAATCCTCATCATTACCGCTAGTCACTTCTTATTGCGTGGGCGTACGGGCAGTCCAGCAATTATGTATAGCTTTTGGACACTTGCATTGCTTGCATCTGCTGCGTTAGCAAACCATCAGGTAACTGGGCAGAAGTTTTGGTTTTGGCTATTTTGTTTATGTGCAGGACTTTCGCTTTATACACCATTTTTCTGTTTTATCGTCTTATTCATTATTGTTGCCATCTTATTATCACGGCAAGCACGTGGCATATTTGAAGAAGTCGGCCAAGCGACAATTGCCGTCAGTATTTTTACATTCGTTGCTGTTGTCGCGCCGCTCGGCTACAGCTTCTACATGCATCCGAGTGGTATTTTAGATTTAGTCGGCTTCACTGATTTTTCAACACTCGCCGAAACAAAAACTCGGGCTTTATACTTGTTGCAAACAATGGTGAGCTTTACTCCAGCCGACAGTCGCATTCTTGTGCCATCGCTGAGCTTACCAGCAGTGGCCTTGGCTCTCTACGGTTTATATGTCGCTATTCGCCACCTCGGCGCGATACGCAATGCTATAGTTGTCTTGTTGTTAGCACTAGCCGTGGTGCTCTATATCAGCACGCCGAGCGCGCCTTATGCGCTGGTGTTTGTTCCATCGACACTACTTGTTATTTTAGGGCTCCATGCCTTTATCAATAAATGGTATGTCCTGTTTCCGCGCAATCCATATGCCCGTATTATTGCTCTCTTCCCGCTGGCATTTTTATTGGTGGTGATGGTTCAGTTTAATTACACTCGTTATTTTTATGGTCTTGCTCGTTCAGAGGCGGTTCGCGCCAACTACAATGATGATATTCTGCTGATAGAGAAGAAACTGGCAAAACAACCACTGCTGCAAAGTAGTGTCATTGTCGTTAACAAAGACCAGCAATCTTTCTATAAATTATTACAGCACGACTATCCAAACTTGAGCATTGTTACACCTGAGACTGTTGCCAGCAAAGCCGGAAGTGCAATATTTATCGTCGCAAGCAGCGAGCAAGCGGCCGCGGCCACGGTTTTGCCGAATGTCGCCCCTCAGTTCCTTGCAGACGAGCGACCAGGTGACGCACTGCGCTTTAGAATATATCGCAACTAAATCGCTTCTGTTACAATAATGCGAGTACTTACTAACAGATGAGCCCGGAGGAATCCATATGTTTGATCAAGCAAAAATGGTAATGAAGTTGAAAAAAGCTCAAAAAGAGCTCGCCAAAGAAGTTGTTGAAGTTGAAGCAGGCGATGGCGCGGTTATCGTGCAAATCACCGGCGAGCTAAAACTCAAGAAAGTGACGATCGATCCTGAACGTGTTGACGTTGATGATATCGAAGAGCTTGAGAAGTGGGTTGAAATTGCTGTCCGCGAAGGCATGACACGCGCTCAAGAGCTTGCGGCCGAAAAAATGAAACCGCTAATGGGTGGTCTCGGCAACCTTGGCATGTAAACGCGTCTACCTATAATGACCACCTTATTGCCCCAAGCCTTACAGGCTGTGATTGATGAGTTTGCACATTTGCCTGGCGTTGGTCCTCGTACGGCCGAGCGCTATGCGTATGCTCTGTTCAAGTCTGATCAGCGCGCCAGTCGACAACTAGCACTCGCAGTACAGCAGCTTCATCAAGGCGTCAAACTCTGCCCTAAAACTTTCGCGCTTATTAATGCAAGTGACGCTATTTCACCGCTATACGAAGATCCTACACGCAACAAGCGAATTGTTGCTGTGGTCGAAGACCCGCTGGATGTTATCGCTATCGAAAAGACTCGTCAGTTTACCGGCACCTACCATGTACTTGGCGGCGTTATCAGTCCAATCGACGGTATCGAACCAGAGCAGTTGCATGTCCAGGAACTCTTGGAGCGCGTTAAAGATGATGCGGTTGAAGAGGTGATCTTGGCAACAAACGCGAGTGTCGAAGGCGAAACAACTGCGCTCTATGTACAGCGGCAACTCGAAGATGCAGGACTTACCATTGCTGTTAGCCGCCTTGCACGTGGTTTGCCGGTTGGTGTTGACCTTGAATATGCCGACCACATCACCCTCAAGCATGCCCTTGAAGGCCGTAAACTACTCTAGTGAGCGTGCTACAATAAAGCAATGCATACCGAAGCCCTGAACGCCCTCCTTGCGGCACACCACATTGTTGTTATTCAAGCTGAAAACCCCGATGGTGATTCGCTTGGCTCTAGCCTAGCCCTTGAAGAGCTTTTGGGCAATCTTGGCAAAAAGGTTACCATGTTTTGTCGCGTTAATACACCGGGCTACTTACATTATTTTTCAGGCTGGGATAGAGTTGTTGATGACTTCCCACGAGATGCCGATGCGGCAATTA
This sequence comes from uncultured bacterium, assembly GCA_903821365.1. GTDB lineage: Bacteria > Patescibacteriota > Saccharimonadia > Saccharimonadales > Saccharimonadaceae > CAIJKY01. Next base: position 6,352 of record CAIJKY010000011.1, read on the forward strand.
TTGTCGACACCGCTAGCAAAGCACTCCTAGAAAAAACATTGAACCCAGCCAACACTGCACAATTATCCCGAATGCCAGTTGTTGTCTTTGATCATCATACGACGACGGGCGACCTGCCATTTGACACTATTGATGTTGTCGACGATCACAATGTCGCAACTGGTGAACTATTGCTTTCATTCGCTGAAGCGGCTGGTTGGGAAATTACGACAGCCGCCGCTGAGCACATGCTTGCATCCATCTTATCTGACAGCCTTGGCCTTACAACTGAAGGCACGACTGCGGCGAGCGTCCATGCCGTTGCTCGTCTCATGGAGCATGGTGCAAAGCCGAGTGAAGTTGAGACCCGTCGTCGTGAATATATGCGTAAAGCGCCTGACATTTTGGCATATAAAGGTCAGCTTTTGCAGCGTATCAGCTACTATCTTGATGGCGCGCTGGCGGTCATCCACATCCCTTGGGAAGAAATTACCGAGTATTCCGACCGCTTTAACCCAAGTGTGTTAGTGCTCGACGAGATGCGCTTAGTTGAAAAAGTAAAACTAGCAGTCGCTATCAAAACATACCCCGACGGCCGACTCACAGGCAAGCTTCGCGCCAATCCAGATGCCCGCATTGCCGAAACGGTTGCAGGTTATTTTGGTGGTGGTGGACACCCATTTTCAGCAGGCTTCAAAGTCTACGAAACGTATGATACCGTTATTTCTGAACTAGTCGATGCGACCGATAAAGCACTCCACGCTAAGGATTAAACCGTATGCCCGAGCCAATTTTATTGCATAACACTCCGAAACGTTCAAAAGAGCTGCTAGCTCCGATTACTTCGGATGCCGTCCGGCTCTACACATGTGGACCGACCGTCTACAATTATTTGACCGTTGGCAACTGGGTCGCGTTTATTCGCTGGGATACACTTGTGCGAACATTGCAATGCGCAGGATACACAGTCAACCGTGTTATGAATATTACCGACGTTGGCCATCTGACGGGCGAAAACGAGGGCGACGCCGACCAAGGTGAAGATAAACTTGAAAAAGGTGCGCGTCGTGATGGCACGACTGCGTGGGAAGTGGCGCAACGTTATACCGATGACTTTATAAATGGCATGCAGCAGCTTAACCTGCTCCCCCCAGAGCACTTATCGAAAGCAACGGATTATATAGCGGAGCAAATCACTTTAGTAGAAAAACTCGAATCAAAAGGCTACACATATACAATTAGTGACGGCGTTTATTTTGACACGAGTAAGTTTCCTACTTACGCTGATTTCGCCCGACTTGATCTTGAGGCGCTCCAAGAGGGAGCTCGTGTCACTGCCAACCCCGACAAACGCAATGCTAATGATTTTGCCTTGTGGAAATTTACCCCTGCAAATGTCACGCGCGACATGCAATGGGAGAGCCCTTGGGGTATCGGATTCCCAGGTTGGCACATAGAATGTTCCGCTATGGCAATGTCATTACTTGGCGAAACAATCGATATTCATACTGGCGGCATTGATCATATTCCAGTCCATCACACAAATGAGATTGCACAAAGTGAAGCTGCCTCCGGTAAGCCATTCTCACATATTTGGCTACACAACGCCCATCTCACTGTGGACGGCACCAAGATCAGCAAAAGTCTTGGTAATGGCTATACGCTGCAGGACATTGAGAAAAAAGGCTACAGTGCCCTCGATTTAAAAATGTTTGTACTACAAAGCCACTACCGAACAGAGAGTAATTTTAGCTGGACCAATCTTGATGGGGCAAAGAACCGACTGAGTGGGTGGCGGCGAGTGGCGAGCGCGCGCTGGACGATGGCTCCGCCTAAGGAAAAGTGGCAGACACTTGCACTAGATGCCAAGCAAAAGCTCCAGGACAAGGTCGACGGGATGGTTGATGAAGTAATGTTATCAGACATGCATAAAGCCCTGAGAGACGATCTGGACACGCCAGAAGCCCTCCGTATTATTGATGCGCAGCTTGCAGTAATGCGAATGTTAGTTTCGAGCAATAGAATCTCACCAGAAGGCATCACCCGCTTCTTTAGCACCATCGACAAAGCCCTCGGCCTTAACATCATAAAGTCCACCCCAAACATTCCCAAGGCCGCTCAGAAGCTCTTAGATGAACGCCAAGCACAACTTGATGCACTATCAAGCAAACAATCAACTGACTGGTCGGTGAGCGATGCCCAGCGGGCACGGCTCGCCAACGAGTTCAATCTCGGCGTTAGCGAAACCAATGTCGATGGTCGCAAGCGGCAAACTTGGTACTGGCTCTAACTACTTCTCAACGATAACTGTCTTAGCCTTTTTGAGGTCATCGTGGCGACTAGCAAAATAATCATTACGGTGTTCTAAGAAATCAACAGCTAATACACGAATACAGCCAGCAATTGGTATCGCCATAACCGCGCCAACAATACCCAAGGCCATGACGCCGAGGATGGCGGCCGTAAAGACCATAAGCGCCGTTAACTGAATTGTCTTAGCTTGAACAAGCGGCTGAATGATATTGTTTTCAATTTGCTGGTAAAGAATGTAGTAGGCAAGGAAAATAAGTGCCGCAGGAATACTGCTAAATACCAAGATAAGTCCAGCCACAATTGCGCCGACCGTTGCGCCAAACATAGGAATAAGTGCCGCGATAAAAATAAACCCAGTGATTGGCAATAGTATACTCACCGAAACCGTATCAAAGAACTGCGTCAGTATAAACAGCACTGCAAGGACGCCAGCAGCGTTGAGGGTAGCTACCAGCATTTGACCGTTAACGAAACCAGTCACAACTTTATACATGTGATGCACAAGGCGCTGGTCGCGCGATAAGCGTCGTTTGTCGCTATATAGTGACCAAATGCGGCGAATCCATGTTGGCCCCTCTATAAGCATGAGGAATGTTAAGACTAGAATTGTCACCATAGTGACCGTGCCGTTTAGGATGTTACTAACGCCACTGATAAATGATGAGCCAACGCCTTGGGCAACCGTACTGGCCTCGGCACGAGCTTTATTTGTTAACTGGTCGATCTCGTCTTGAAGGTTGTACTTTGCAACTAGGCGACTAATGCCGCTATTCTCTTTAGTGAATTGATCAACATACTCAGGCAGACTACGAACAAAGTCGTTTGTCTGTTTGTAAACTGGGGGCGCCGCGATATAAACAAGCGAGCCGAGCACCGATAGCACAACGATATACGACAAGGCTGTTGCGAGAATTCGGCTGTGGCCAGGCAAATAATTAGCCAACTTGCTCACTGGCGGATTGAGCGCCATAGCAAGAAAGGCAGCGATTGCAAAAATGGCAATCGCACTAGTAATTTTAGCTACAAAAAATACAGCAAGACCAAATAGGCTCACCGTTAGTAAGATACGGACGATAGTCCTAGTCTCAACGCGGAGGGTAACATTCATATTGTTCTCAGTATACTAACTTTCTAGCCTGCGGGCTATAATAATCCCAATAATGCCACCGATGGTGCTGCCGAGGATACTCCACAAGCTAAAATCCGACTGCCCAAACAAGACAGGGATATAGCCGCCAATAAGACCGCCGATGGTGGCACCGATGCCGAGGGTTGTTTTGCTCATATGCTCTTAGTATAGCAATGCTTGTGCTTATTGGCACCTACCGCGTATGATATAAGCATTATGGATCTGAAAAACGAACTCTCTACACTATTCAAAGGCGAACTCGACACTACAGAAGAAACACGAATGGCGTACAGCCATGATGCTAGCTTATTTGAGCTTATCCCAAGCATTGTCGCCAGCCCCCTGGATAGCAGCGACGTACAAGCGCTCGTGCGGTTTGTTAGCGAGAATAAAGCTGCGCACCCCGAACTAAGCATTACGCCTCGATCTGGCGGCACTTGCATGTCCGGCGGCGCCATCGGCGAATCAATTGTCATGGATATGAACAAGCACTTTACGGCCATCAAAGAAATCACGCCGACAAGCGGCCACGTGGAGCCAGGTGTGTTTTATCGTAACTTTGACGCTGAAACACTTAAGCAGAATATTTTAATGCCAACATATCCCGCCAGTCGTGAACTATGCACCGTTGGCGGCATGGTCAACAACAATTCAGGTGGTGAAAAGTCTTTAGAGTATGGTAAGACTCAAGACTTTATCCAAGAATTAAAAGTCATTTTTGCTGATGGCAACGAATATATCGTGCGGCCGCTGTCGCAGCCCGAATTAGTGCAAAAGATGTCACAACCTGACTACGAAGGCAAACTGTATAAAAGCCTGTTTGAACTTATCGAAAAACATTATGACGAAATCAAAGCCGCCAAGCCTCATGTCAGCAAAAACTCAACTGGATATAACCTCTGGGAGGTGTGGGATCGCGAGACGGGCGTTTTTGACTTATGTAAACTGATTGTTGGTGGGCAAGGCACGCTCGGCATCGTTACCGACATTACCTTTAAATTAGTGCCTCGCCGCAAACATTCAGGTCTGCTTGTTTGTTTTATGAAAGATACGACGCAGCTTGGCGAAGTCATCAACACTGTCATGACGCACAAGCCCGCCACGTTCGAAAGCTTTGACGATAACACCTTGTGGCTCAGTTTTAAGTTTTTCCCGTTCTTTCAAAAGACACTTGGGTGGGTTGGACTCGCAAAGCTAGGGCTCAGTTTGTTGCCTGATTTATTTATGCTTGCGCGCGGCATTCCAAAGCTTATCCTTATGGTTGAGTTTAATGGCGAGACTGTTGATGAAGTTCAAGAGAAAATTCACGCCATGAAGCAAACCCTGCAGCCATACGGTATGGCCATGGAAGAAGATGAAACCGAAGCTAAAAGCAAAAAGTTTTGGATTATGCGCCGTGAGAGCTTTAATTTGCTCCGTAAGAAAGTCAAGGATAAGCACACGGCACCATTTATTGACGACCTTGTTGTTAACCCTGAGCACTTGCCAGAGTTTTTGCCGAAACTCCGTGCCATTATCAAGAAGTATAATTTGCTAGCAACTATTGCGGGGCACATGGGTGACGGTAACTTCCATATCATTCCTCTAATGAAAATTGAGGATCCAGCAGAGCGTGCCAAACTTGAGCCTGCCATGCGCGAGGTTAATGAGCTTGTTTTGAGCTACAAAGGTTCACTATCTGGCGAGCATAATGACGGTCTCGTACGTGGCCCATGGCTCGAGCAAATGTACGGCCCTTCGGTGCTGGCAATATTCCGCGAAACCAAACACATGTTTGACCCGCAAAACATCTTTAATCCACACAAAAAGACTGATGCCAACTGGGAATTCAGTATGTCGCACGTGCGTGAAAAGTTTTAGTTTTCACGCCACACTTTTTACAGAACATCATCTTGCTTATCCCGCAAGAACGCCAGCCACTGTTCATACAAACGTAGCAATGTCTTTAACGGCGCCTCGATAATAAAGTCGAGGATGATAATAAAGATATTGACCTTGCTGTAGCGACTGCTGAGCCACTGGCCAAGCCGGATAAACGGCGTAAAGATAATACTGCCAAGCACATCGAGCGCTGTTCGCTTGTCGACCAGCTGTAGTTCGCGAACCGCCTGTGAGATGCGATAGCCAAAGAAACTGACTGTCGATAAGAACAAGAAGAAGATCAGACCACTAGCAATCGTAAAGTGCACAAGATACAAGCCGTAGGCGAGTCCGCCCAGGACGGCCAAAGTGATGATCGTGTAAATAAGGTTGAAGCCAAATGATACCTGTTCTCGGCGAGCACGAGGCAAAACATAATGCAGCTTTCCTTGCTGGTACAGTGCCGCACGCAGATCATGAAGTATTTTATCGGTATTCTTGTAGTCAGGCGTCTTAATAGTTAACCCGATGCCGAGCATATAGAGTGGTGGGAATATCAGGTTAATGGCGAGCGGTAGCCAATCGATATGACCATTAACATAAATGTCGTACGGTATCTCAAGAATTAAGCCAATCACCATCTTGGTAATAAACAAGAAGATGATAGCACGCACCACCGAACTACGCAGCCGCTTTTTTGCCTTGCCGTACTGAACTTCGGTAACCTCGGCAGCTTTCGACAATAATTTTGCCGGCTGTTCAAGTAATGATGCTGGGTCTTTCAGTTCTTGCAGCGTCGAGTGCAAGACGATATACGGTGCGATATTATTGCGCGCCAACCGATTCATACGATACGCTGCGTCACCATACAGTACATCCTCAAGAAAAACAAAAAACTCTGGTAAACGCTGGCCTGCCGCCATAATGTGCTGCTCGGTGGTTTGCCACTGCATGAATTGGTTGTTAAACATTGAAAAGCTGATAGTTGCTTCGTCCGACTTTAATAGCGCACGATGTACCGCCGCATACAATGCAGCAGCTTCGATTTCGCTCAGTGGCTGTGGCGTCTCAAGGTGCGCATACAGCGAATGAAAAGTGAAATTAATCAAGGCAGTTTGCTGTGGGTTCGGCAACAGTAAGTTTTGAATATCCGCTGAAGCAATGCCGATAATGCGCCGCAGTACACCCGCTTTATCACGCTTTATAAAGGGAAGTGTGTGGTGGTGAAGTTTTTGGTAGCCTGCAATATGCTCGTCAACCTCATTGATAACACTTTCGAGAACGCTATTGTTGGCGAGGTACCGCGCCTTCGTAAGCTCACGTACCAGCTCATAGCCGATTGTCGTCTTGCCATTCGCTGCGTCACTAAAATGGCGATTAAGGAATCTGCCAATTGCATTGCGCATCAATAGATGTTGCTCTTGGTACTCAACAGCGTTACGAAGCTGTTCGTAAGCCCAGTACGCCTGATCGGCCGTGTCAGGAATATGCACCATGTCATCGCCCGGTGCGAGAGGAAGCGGTCCAGCCGCAGTTTTCAGAGTTTGCAACAACTGGTCGGCCGCACGCGAAAGAGTTGCGTCGTCGGGTACGCCAGTAAATAGAGACGGGGAAGGTGTAGTGGTCATAACAAAATGAAAACCGCGCTGAGAACCTGCGCAAATGATCTTTCTTATCATACCGTATGATTGGCAATCCAGCCATGTTAGGTTTAGCATTTTGTACTATGAATGCCGCGACATACCGACAGTTTCGCGCTATAATGCTTATAGTCATGTGCGTACTGGAAGCATTAGTATCACCGAATAGTGATGTTAGGGCGACCTTTTCATTCACAGACTACACTCGAGGGGTATACACACTAGCGCATCATGTCGCCAAGCGTCACTGCTTCTTCCATATTCAACTCACTGCCCAGTAAACAAGTATGTTCGATAAACGGTCGTCGTGCTCTATCTGGTTCAGTGCTCCATAAAATCCGTTGCTGGTTTCGAATTATTCGGTTCCGGCTATTTTGATTTTAACTAGGAGAAAAAGAATATGACTAAATCAACAATTAATGCAGATGTCACTGTTACCGCGCTTTACTTCGCTCGGGGCGATAGCCGTAGAAGCTACCCGAAGCGCATCGAATTCGATGGCGACACAGTGAACTTCATTGAATCAGGCCTACAGTGCCTGGTGCGTCGGGGGAAGGAGGTGGTGCGTATCTTTACAATGAGCGATGGCGAAACTCAATACCGATTGCGATGTGACGAAGCTCACGCGCGTTGGACGCTGATGAGCATCGCTCGCTAAGCTACGTGACAGTGAGAAAAACCATCGGTATCAAAGCCGGTGGTTTTTGTTTGCTTAATTACGTTGCATATTATAAAAATGGTAATAGCTCGGTACAATCAGACGAGCGCACAGTGTTGTGCTACCTGAGAGGTGATCATGCATACCCATCTAAGAATGGCAATACTCGGTGATGTATTTGAGGTCATCGAAATGATCAATGATGATGTCTTATGGGCAATGCACGCCGAAGAACGCGCCCCGTTGATGCGGTCCGTGTCGAGCGCCGCTGGAGTGGTATTCAAGGCACTGCCCAAAGAAGTCGGCGCCGACATTGATTGTCGGATAGTTCCCGTTTTTCGTAAGTGGCCGAAATACCTCGACGTGAGCGTGTCGCGGAGGGTGAATTTTGCAGCCTATGCGTGGGCACTGCAGATAATGCCACCAAGGCCACTCAAAGGGAAGGCGCATTACTGCAACCTACAAGGCATGATCTCGCTGTTGACGTACAGCATTGAAGCGCACCTGGATGCGCAAAAAGTAAACGAGGTGCTTGGACGTCAAAGAAAAGCGTCCGAACAATCGTGACTGTTGCGCGCATGCCGAGCAAGAAAGCTACCTCGCTCGTAGATGTACGTGGGCGAGGTGGCTGCTTCATTTTTAAATTGTCTGTAGCCTGTCGTAGAACTAGTGCTTGACTGGCTGCGCCGCAGCTAAAGCCTCACGGCCTGGCTTCATGTGCTCAGCCCAGAAGATAGTTTGGTCGAGTAGGGCAGTTGCTGCTTGCTCATTCGCTTCGTCAAACTTGTACTGACCTTTGTCGTCAAGGTTTGTGAAGTAGTTAAACAAGTGAAGGCCTTCTTGAATGTTATACATGCGCAGCTGCGATGTAACGGTGCGCAAATGCTGTACGGCACGAATACCGCCACCGGCAGCGCCATAACTGACAAATGAAACTGGTTTGTATCCCCATTCTGCGTACAAAAAGTCGATAGCGTTTTTCATAGCCGCAGGAACTGAATGATTGTATTCAGCAGTTACCATAACGTAGCCATCAAATTCATTGATCTTTGCTGCCCAGTTTTTGGTATGTTCTTGAGTGTACTGACCCATCATAGGCGGCATTGGCTCATCGAGGAGTGGTAGATTGAACGACTGAACATCAACGAGCTCAAATTCAGCCTTATCGCCAAATTTTTCCTTAGCGTAGTTAGTGATCCATTCTGCTGGTTGAATGCCAAAGCGGCCTGGGCGGGTTGAACCAAGTATGATTGCAATTTTTGTCATATGAGAGTGCTCCAATTTAAAGTAATAATCTAATTAATGGGCTGGGTCGAGAACGCGCGCCGTTTCAAGATGCTGGCTGCTCCAGTCTTTTAAAGCCTTGACGACTGGCAATAAGGCGATACCCTTAGCGGTCAAGCGATATTCAACGCGCGGTGGCACTTCGGCAAATACTTGACGCACGATAATTTCGCTTTTTTCAAGCTGGTCGAGGCGGGCCGAGAGTGTGCCGGGGCAGATACCGCCAACCGTCTCTTGCAGCTCGTTAAAACGCTGCGTTTCTGATTGCGCAAGACTGTGGACAATTTGAAGACTCCACTTGTCACCAATAAGTTTTGCTGCTGCGACAAAGCTCTTGTCACAACTTTCTGATACACTATGCATAGTAACTACAGTTTATATAGTATTAGCGCAAAATGCAATACTATAATTTTTATAGTATTGTGCGAGCAACGTCAATTACTGAATCTTCATAACTGCTGCATGGTACTGCGACATAAAGATATAGAACTGAAGCGCAATAACGATGAGCGTATAGAGAGCCGCTCCGCCCGCTGCTTGCAGATTCATTTTGTTGGCTTTTTTCTTGTCGGCAATCTGTTGTTCCGTCTTCACGGCTTTGGCGGTATCGCTTCCTTCTGTAGCATTCTGCATACCTTTTGAGGCGTACATGACACAAAAGCGGTTGCGTACTTGCAACATATTGAGAATGGCGATCATGGCTGGCAAAAAGAGCACTATGCTTAGTATCGGTGGTGTAGCGAAGTAAAGGAAAATTGCCGTCACTAGCACAGTAATCGCTGCAAAAACGTAACCCGCTTTACGACGGTAAGCAATTTCTGCTTTATTAATATTGCACATGCCCGGCACGTACGCTGTTTCTTGAAGAGTGTTGTTCATAATAATTAGTGTATCACTTTTCAGTGTCAGGGGTAATCAAACCATAAACTTGTCACCTATGACGTTTATGGTTTATCATACATTTACCTTAGGCACTTTTTCAGCTATAGGCCCGCAATCTCCGCTGCTCAAATTATGAGTTCGCGCACCCAACGTAAAAAAGGAGGAATGTCCGTGAAGAAAAGGTTTGCAGCATTACTACTAATGGTCGTCGCCAGCTTTGGCCTCGTCTTAACACAACCAAGCAGCGCTCATGCTGCGGTAGCCGACTGGCAAAAAGGTGCGTTGATTCAATCACGCTCCAGTGAAGATTTCAGCAGCGCCAGTTTCAAACAATCGATAGATGCGCTTGCCGCGACCGGCGCAAATTACGTAACTTTGGTCGTCTCAGTGTATCAAGACAATCCGTACAGCACGAATGTGCAGGCTGGATATAACACTCCATCCGACCAAGCATTAGCAGCTGGTATCCAATATGCCAAGAGTAAAGGGCTTAGTGTCGCAATTAGCCTCCACGATAACAATAATGACGGCCAGTGGCGTGCATTAATTAATCCTGGTGATCGAGGTGCTTGGTTTGCAAGTTACGGTGCAATGCTCAATAAGCTTGCAGGCATCGCGCAGGCGAACGGTGCAAGTGAGATGGTACTTGGCACAGAATTAGTCAACATGACCGATGCCAACCGCAACCCAAGTAATACTGCCAACTGGATCGCAATGATCAATCAAGTACGTGCTCGTTTTAGCGGTATTCTCACGTATAGTGCTCAGCATTCAGGTGATATATCGGACAGCATGACGCTTGGTTTCTGGCCACAGCTCGATAAAATTGGCCTCTCCGCCTATTATGGCCTTGGCTATGACACCAGTGTTGCAGGCATTAAAGGCCAATGGCAAAAATGGAACGACGGCTATGTCAAAGTTCTTGCCCAGCGCTACAATAAGCCAGTTATCTTTACCGAGGTTGGCTACCAATCAAAGCAAAATGCATTGGCCGACCCGGGTTCGGCCTTTAACATGGGCGGTGGAGTTGACCTCAATCTGCAAGCCAACGCTTACCAAGCTTTGATGGAATATTGGAACAACTATAGCTATATGGGTGGCGTATTCTGGTGGGACTGGAACAGCGACCCAGGCTATGGTGGCGCTGGTAATAATGACTACTCACCACAGCACAAGCCGGCTGAAGCTGTCATGAAACAATGGTTTGGTGGAAGTGGCACAAGCAATCCAACCCCGACCCCGACGCCTACACCGACCCCCACTCCGACTCCAACACCTACACCAGTCGATCCCGCAAGCGCCAGCTATACTGGCAGCTTTACCACACTCAATGGCGCTTCTGGCGCAGCACTCTCCCTAAAGCCAAGTGTTACCGCCAGCAAAGAAGTTAGCGGCCTACTCGTAGATGTCGAGATCTACAACGCCGCTGGTCAACGTGTTTGGCAAAAAGCGTATGACAATCAAACACTCAGCACAAGCGCAAAAATCTATGCAGAAACATGGACGGCGCCAAGCAATGACACCTACACCGTGAAAATTGGAGTTTTCACAGCTAATTGGCAGAAGAATCTTTACTGGAATGATGCTGCGGGCAAGATAAATGTGACGAGCGCGAGTACGCCAACTCCAACACCGACCCCCACTCCGACTCCAACCCCCACGCCTACACCAGACCCATCACCAAGCAATGGAAATGTATCAGTATGGTGGCCATCAAACGGCAGCACGGTCACTGGCATCCAGCCATTCAAAGCAGTCGTTGATGGACTTGCGCTCAACAAGTATGCCATGTTCTGGCAAGTCGATGGCGGTGCACTCAACGCTATGGGCGACAGTAATAACGAAGCACCTCATAAAGAAAGCCTTGTTAATTTAACTGGCTGGAACTGGAGCAGCACAAATCGTTACACACTGAACTTTGTTGCCAAAAACCAAGCTGGTTCTGTAATCAACAATAAATCTTCGGTAATAACGATCCCTCGTTAATCTGACCTAAAAGCTACTCTCTATTGGCGCTGCGTGCGACCGGCAAATTGTCGGCTTGCCCAGCGCCATTGTAGTTCCACTAGAACTGCTCCTGCAGCAATTAACCCAGCAGCATTGATAGCCCACTGCATCGTGATTGTCAGATCAAGGAAGGTGCGTAGAAAGGGAATAGCAAGCCCTGCTGCAAACAATGTTGGCATTGCCAACACAAGCGCCACTTTCCAGGCAGCTAGCGGGCGGGCAAGACACAATAATGTCCACGTGCCAACACCCATAACAGTGAGTGCCGCAACCGTGCTCGCGAGCGCAGCGCTGCCATTCGATTGTCGCACCCAGAGATAACTGGCAAAAATAAGCAGCGCAATTGTTATGCCTGCGGGGACTGCGAAGCGAAGCACCCGTTTAAGAAAACCTGGGTGATAGCGTTGTAGATTAGGCGCTAGGGCAAGAAAGAATGCTGGAATACCGATGGTCAATGAGGACAATATGGTCATATGGCGCGGCAAAAACGGATACGGCAGCGTCGCCACCGTCACTGCAAGCGCCAGCGCGAGCGAGTAAACGTTTTTAATGAGAAATAAGTTAGCGACACGTTCGATGTTCGCGATAACACGGCGGCCTTCTGCAACGACGTGTGGCATATGGGCGAAGCTGTTATCAAGCAATACCAGCTCGGCGACGGCACGCGTTGCCGCTGCACCGCTGCGCATAGCAATGCCAACGTCGGCGTCTTTTAGCGCTAAGGCGTCATTAACTCCATCACCAGTCATTGCCACAACATGTCCATTTGCCTGCAAGGCCTTTACCATCTGGCGCTTTTGTTCCGGCGTGACACGGCCAAAGACATTGTACTCATCAAGCACTGCGCCTAGCTGGTCAGTCGCTTCGGGAAGCTTTCGTGCGTCATAAGTTTTAATATTAGCAATGCCAACCGCTGCCGCGACCGCTCCGACAGTTACCGGGTTATCGCCTGATATAACCTTAAGATCAACTCCTTGATCATGAAAATATCGCAGCGTCTCGGCAGCATCATCACGAATCTTTTCGCCAAACTCAAGTAATGCAAACGGTAGTAACTCTTTTGGCAAACCTTTCACGGTTGGCGCCTCAGACGCTACCGCGAGTAGTAAAACTCGTTTACCAGCAGCGGCCAGCTTGGTTGCCTGAGCGCGCAAAGCCGTGGCATTACTCGCCGAAACCTTTGTTGATAAAATTTCAGGCGCGCCCATGACCCAATGTTTTTGCTTCGCGTTAACCGAAATCGCACTCCATTTCCGTGCCGACGAGAAGGCAACTGCGTCAGTGATACTGAGTGTTTGTTTGGGAAAAGCAGTATGCAACGCACTGAGCGTTGGCGATGCAGGATCGGCCGCAAAACTAGCAAGTACGGCGCGCGCAAGTTCTGGATCATGCTTATCAAGCATATGCAGCCCCTCAAAACCAATTGTGCCTTCAGTAAGCGTCCCAGTTTTGTCCAAACAGACCACATCGACACGAGCGAGACTCTCAACAGCCGGAAGCCGTTGCACAAGTACGTTTTGTTTTGCAAGCGATAGTACCGCAAGCATAAAGGCAAGAGATGTCAGAAGTACCAAGCCTTCAGGTATCATACCGACGATAGCGGCCGAAGAGCGGACAATCGCTTCTTGCCAGCTCAGACCACTATTAACGATCTGCGCATACAATAAAAGCGGTGCAACAATCACGATCACGATGCTGATATAGCCCAGCAGGGCATTTGTACCGTCGACCAGTTCCGAGCGAACGCGCGTAAACTGTTTTGCTTGTTCAGCAATTTTATAGGCATAGGCGTTGCTACCAACGGCAGTCGTTTTGATATAGCCAGTACCAGCCACTACAATCGCGCCTGACAGCACCGTGTCTTTTGCAAGCTTGGCGACCGGGTCGGCTTCGCCAGTAAGCAGCGACTCGTCAGTCTCAAGTCCACTTGCAGCGAGCACTTGGCCGTCAGCTGGGACTTGGTCGCCACTCCGCAGCAACAAGACGTCACCAAGAACGATATCCGCAATCGCAATAGTCGTCGCTTTTGCATCACGAATAACCGTACTCTGCGGTGCCTGCAAAATGGCAAGTGCGTCGAGCGTCCGCTTTGCACGTAATTCTTGAAAGACACCAATAGCGCTGTTGATAATGATAATCGCACCAAACAACGCATCAATAGGCGAGCCAACAAATAGCACAATGACACAGAGCACCCCAAGCAGCGCATTAAATCGCGTCAGCACATTGGCACGAATAATCGCCGCCAGCGATCGGCTCGTTTGAATTTCACTATCGTTTGTATTACCGAGGCGACGCTGCTCGGCGACCTCGCTTGCCGATAATCCGTTCGGCTGAATCATTTTGTGGTCTGTAGTTTTCATTAATTTTAGTATACTAATAATAATGAAAAAAACGGCCACTCATCCGCTCATCCTTCATGCCGTACTCGCTCGATTACAAAGCAACCAGAGGACAAAGCTGTATCATGCACTGTACGCTTGGGTCGCTGTTGCCATTACTCTGACAACAAGCTGGCAATGGGCGCGGCTCGGTGCGCAAACTCAGCAAAATAATGCTGACCAAATTGTGAATGCTTATTTATTCGAAAGCGTAAAAACATTCACGCATGCAACATTCCCCGACCAACACACCTTCTTGTTCAAGTGGCCGATCTTTATCCTTGTTGAAATACTTGGCGGTGGCAAATTGGCCTACACGGCCATGACCATAGCCCTTGTTTTGTTGACCGTTGGGCTATTTATGGCGTTGCTGTACCGCATCGAGCGACGCCCATTACTATTCGGAACGATCTGCTTGGCGCTTGCTTCTTGTTTATTATTAGTGCCAGCGCAGCCATATCCAGGCGCTTTATTACCAGTGAACATGGCTATGATCACAACGCGCAACCTAGAATACATCGCATTACTCGCAAGCTTCGCGCTGCTCGCCAGTACAGTGCGCTATAAAAGCTGGCATTTTGTTGGTGCGACGGCCATATTACTCGTGCTGATTGCGAGTGACAAGCTCTTCTTACCTTTGACTATCGGTGGGGCAATTGTTGCTGGTATCGTCTACTGGGCGTGCCGAGCCAAACAACTACGAAAGCTTAGTGTACGCTGGCTCGTCATGAGCTTTATTGCAAGTGTCGGTGCATTCGGTTTGATTGCGCTTATCAATGCCTCAGGTATAACAACCATCCAAGGGAGTGGGGGATTTGGCCCATACGATCTTGCGCATGATGTTAAAACATATGCCATCGCCGGTTTGCAAATGCTTGCTGGCATCGCTTCAGTATTAGGAATTAGCCCCGTCGTCGACAGCCGGATATTGCGTGATATTCCTAGTCAATATTTTCATACATTTACTTCTTGGCAGGGAATTGCCTACGCAGCGAACACAGCTATAGCCGGTGCCGGCATAGCCGCATTATTCGTATTGTTTAAACGAAGTTTCGGCCATCAAACAAAACAGACGTTTGATGTCTACTATCGGTTATCCATTATGCTCATCTGGACGAGTCTTGCCGCTTGCTTTGTCTTTGTTGTCACTGATCACTACTATCCAGTTGATGCACGTTATCTAGCGATTGTGCCATTCACTTTATTTGTTGGTCTTGCACTTGCAAGTCGGGGCATACGCCGTGAGCCATCGTACATGCCGCTGATCGGTATTCTTTTAATGTTATCGACTGTAGTTGGTATCAGCACCGCTCAAGGGCTCTATTTTAATGGCCAATACGCTATGAACGATACTATTGCCCGAAATGATTCAATCACAAAGGCAATTAAATACCATCCCGTTACAACCGTTGTTGGTGATTATTGGCGTGTTATGCCGGTACGCCTTGCTTCGAACAACACCATCAAAGTCTCACCGCTCGGTGACTGCCTCGCGCCGAGCGGCGTACTCAACAGCACTAACTGGAAAGCCGACACTGAAAGTTTTGCCTATCTGCTCACAAGCCAAAAAAGTATTACCGGCTTTGGTGGCTGTAGCCTCGACAGTGTCGTCAAGCAATATGGTCGTCCCAACGCCAGCGCTTTGATTGCTGGTTCGGTCGATAAGCCCGATGAAGTGCTGTTGTTTTATGATCGCGGACTACAGACGCCACCAGAAGTGCGTGCTGAAGCGCCGGGAGTATTACCAGCAGCAAAAGATAGCCGCGACTATTCTCCATCATCGGTTGTGCCAATAGATCTGGCCGCTTTGCCTAACCGAGTCTGCAAAAATGGTACCGTCATGAATATCGTTGCTCATCAAGATGATGATATTTTATTCACAAATCCTGACCTTATTAACTCTATCCGAGGTAAAAACTGTATTCGCACCGTTTACGTAACCGCGGGTGATGCTGGGGCGGATTCTTATTACTGGTTAGCCAGAGAACAAGCCTCAGAGGCTGCTTATGACACTATGCGAGGCTACAAAGACATATGGGTGAAGCGCATCGTCCGTTTGCCAGGCGGGCAATACGCAACGATTGCGACACCGCAAACCGATCACTCGATATCGTTAATCTTCTTGCGCACGCCAGACGGCAACGTCGGTGGACAAGGCTTTAGTACATCGGGCTATGAAAGCTTATCGCGCCTGTTTGCAGGGAAGGTACCACATCTCGATTCAGTCGACCGCCAATCGTCATACACTGCCGATGAACTCACTCGGGGGCTTGCTGCACTCATGAAAACATATCAACCAACTGTTGTGCGAACTCAGGCTGACGACTACGATGTTCGCTACCCCGACCATAGTGACCACATCGCAACCGGCCATTTCACCGATAAAGCATTTACTTTGTACAGCGAAACCAAACTGCAGCCCGAGGCACGGCTCTTTCATTACATGGGGTACCCGATCCATGGTTTAGGTCAAAACCTTTCTCCGACCGAGATGGCCGAGAAAGAACAAATCTTCCGCTCATACGCCGAGTTCGATCAAACAGTGTGCGAGGCGCATAACCCATGTCGCTTTAGTGGTTCTTATCACTCATATTTATCGCGTCAATATCGGCTTGAGCAATAAATTATGCTAGGCTGATGGCATAGAAAAGGAATTATTATGACCATTCAAGAATTATTTATTCGTACTAATGAAGAATTGAAAAAAGTAGTTGATCAGATTAAAGATGATCAATGGGACATCGTGTTACCGGCAGAAATCACGTTTAAGCCTGCGAATCTAAAAGAAGCAGTTGATAGTCACGCTTACGACGATGCTTGGGTACCTGACGTACTTGCGGGCAAGACGAAAGAAGAGGTGGGTGACGCTTACGATTTTATCCTTACAGCCACTGATACCAAAGCGACATACGCTATGTATAATCAAAAAGCTATCGATGCAGTACGCGAATTCACCGATCTTGAGAAAATCGTTCATTTATCGTATGGCGATTTTAAAGCAAAAGAATATCTCCAACATATTTCATGTTATCGCGGCTTTCGAGTGTACGATCTGGCAGAACTCATCGGTGCGGATACCGTCATGGCAACTGATCTTGTCGAAGCAATGTGGAATGAGTATGCTCCGCTGGTGGACGATTATCGTGCGATGGGCGTGTTTCCACCAGCGATCGATGTCAAGGATGATGCCGACCTTCAAACAAAGCTACTGGCGCTTGTCGGTCGCCAGTAGCCGCTTATACTGCGAGGTTATTGTCCGAGGACGCTGCCTGCTTTTTCTTTGAGCCAGTCGATCATCTGCAAGTAGGGAACAGGACCGTAGCTAATACGTGCAACGCCAGCTTGAGCTAGTTCTACATTCCCAACCATACCAGGCAAGCTGATTATATTAACCGGCAGCGGTGATGCATCACACAACTTTTTGATAAGCATTGGGTTGCGCAGCCCAGGCACAAAGAAACCATCCGCACCAGCATCAGCAAATGCTTGTGCACGCGTTAACGCGGCTTCGACCATTGCTTCGTTGTGATCGGCTTCTTCGGCATTTTTAAATAGATCGGTACGTGCGTTGATAAATAGTGGAATATTGGCGTCATCTGCTGCTCGACGAACTGCTTTGAGTCGCTCAACTTG
The DNA here is from genome assembly GCA_903821365.1 of uncultured bacterium. Classification (GTDB taxonomy): domain Bacteria; phylum Patescibacteriota; class Saccharimonadia; order Saccharimonadales; family Saccharimonadaceae; genus CAIJKY01. Next base: position 24,118 of record CAIJKY010000011.1, read on the forward strand.
TTCGTCAAGCTCTCTTAACTCAGTCGTGCCAAGCTTTTGGTCCTCGACGTTAACACCGACCACGCCGGTCGCAATAACACGGCTGGCCGCATTGTAGACATCCTCAGGCGTAGCGCCATACCCAGTTTCAATATCCATCGTTACCGGCAGTTCAACACTACCAACGATACGAACGGCATTAGCAAGTGCGTCTTCGAGCGGAAGCTTCTCGCCGTCTTCATAGCCGAATGCGTTCGCAACACCATGGCTTCCTGAGGCGATTGCTTTTGCGCCACATGAGGCCACCGCTTGAGCGCTTCCGGCGTCCCAGATGTTATAAAGAATAATTGGACTACCCGAAACGTGAAATTCTTTAAATTGCTGTGCGAGTTCTTGCTGTGTCATACTGCGCCTCCTCTTAGTTATTGGTCACCAATGTATTATAGCGCTTCTGTCAGTTGCCAAACTTTCTCAATGGCGTCATCATCACGTGCAAGCGCATGTGTTGCAGCAATTTTACGCTTTACATAGTACGCGCCGGGTTGCCATAATGCGCGATTTCGCACAAGCCAAACTAGCGTGTCAGCGCCCTGATCAGGGCCTTTGAGTAAATGCTTGAGCGGCGTCGTATAAAGCAGGGCAAATAATCCTCTTGTACCTGAGGCAAAATTGGTCGCGATCACACCTGGGTGGAATGCTACCGCCACAACACCTTGCGATTGATAATGATGATTAAGGGCCCGTGCGTGCATGACATCAAGCAATTTACCATTTGCGTACGCAATCCACGTGCTCGATGCTTGCTCTAAATTATCAAGCGATAAGCGTGCACGGAGATGCGCTGCGCTACTAGTATTGATGATGCCTGCTTTTGAAGCGATAAGCCGCTCCATGAGCATGTTCGTCAGGACAAATTGAGCTAAATAGTTGATCTGAAAAGTCGATTCGTGACCATCTTTAGTGATGATAATATCGGCCTGTATACCTCCGGCATTGTTCACTAATAAGTCAATCCGTGGGTAGTTCTTAAGCAACTGAGTGGCAAGCCTGCGCACGCTGTCGAGGTTGACAAAGTCAGCGCGGTAATAATCAGCACCAAGCGGCCGCGCAACAGCCTCGATAGCCGCAGAGCGGCCAACAAGCACTAAGTGCGCCTTGCCCGCGAGTTGCTTTGCCGCAGCCGCGCCAATACCAGCGCTTGCTCCCGTAATGATAATGACCGGAAGCGTAGAGTCGTTGGATGCTTGTGGCATTATTTCTGCTTTGCCGCTGCGACTGCACGCATAACGAGGGCTCGTAGTTTGGCTTGATCGAGCGTTTCGTTCTCACGAAGGTCGATACTTCGCGAAGTCTTTGAATCAAGGCCATTATTAAATAATGTATCGCCATCATCAAGCGTGGCACCATTTGCAATGAAGTTATACTTTGTGTGCGCCTTGAATGCTGCCATAGAGAATAGCATTCTACCGTCCAGCATCAGTATTGGCACATTCCACTTCCAATCTTCAGTGATTGTCGGCTCAACATCATGCACAAGCTCACGGAACTGCGTAAGGTTTGCTTGCTGCCACTCGGGCTGCTTCGCAATGTAGTCGGTAATAGTTTGAGATGCTTGGTTCATGACTTCACTATAACAAAATAGTATTATACTAAGAAGACTAGCTAATGGAGACGACAATGCAAACGATCACCCCCTTTATTTGGTTTAATGGCGTCGCAGAAGAGGCTATGAATTATTATGTTAGCTTATTTGACGATTCGAAAATTATTCACATAGAGCGTTACAGCGGCGACCAAGGTATTCCTGGTGAGAATGAGCTCGCGAGCAAAGTGCTTACTGGAGAGTTTGAATTAGCAGGGCACAGGTTTTTATGTCTCGACGGTGGGCAAGAGTTTGCGCCGAGCGGCGTCGTATCGTTATTTGTAGAGTTTGACACCCAGGAAGCGATCGACAAAGTGTGGAATGGCCTTATTGAAGGCGGCAAACCATTACAATGTGGCTGGATAACCGATAGATTTGGCGTTACCTGGCAAATCGTTCCAAGGGTAATGGGCACAATGATGAGCAACCCTCATACCACTGAAGCGCAAAAGAAAGCGCTCATGCAAGCGATGATGCCGATGGAGAAGCTGGAGATTGCACCTTTAGTGGCGGCTTTTGAGAGCGCGAAGAATTAATCTATACTAAAACAATGAACGACACTACAACAACGCCCGTTTATGTATTTGACTTAGACGGTGTTATCACCGACCCGCGCAACAGCACGCTTGATAAAGAAGCCGTCAGCCATATTGATAGTCTCTTAAAAAGTGGCATCTACGTCGCAATAAACACTGGCCGCTCATACGAATGGGTCGAAAATAACCTCATTCGTACGCTGAGAAGCAATACAGTTAGCGACTTCTCGCATCTCTACATTGTCTGTGAGAAAGGTGGCGAAAGCGTTGCTTGGAATGGAAGTGACTTTGTCGCGCAACCGAGCCGATTCGCACTCGACACGGAAGCTTACACTAAAACACAAGCTATATTCGAATCCGAAAAAACACAGCTGCAATCAATGTTCTGGGACGCCACGAAACGCACGATGGCGACTATCGAGAAACAGCCATCAGCAGATCTCGCTGTATTTCGCACTGAGCAAACAGCCTTAACGGCGCAACTCAATGCGGCATTCGCTGGAAAAGACGTCAAAGTTGACCCGACGACCATCGCAACTGACGTTGAATCGCCATTCGCTGGCAAGCATGCTGGCGCTGAGCTTATTTATGAATGGGCAAACAAGACAATGCCAATGCACCCTGATACGTTTATTAGTTTTGGTGATAGCGTCAGTGACTATGAAATGGCACGCTACTTTGCTCAGCAAGGACAAACATCTCACTTTGTGTTCGTTGGCTCAGCGAATGATCAGTTCAACGAAGATAATAACGTGGTACTCCTGCGAACCATGGCTCGATACGCCGAAGGAACAAAAGAGTATTTTGAACATACCGCCACAAAGGAGACCTCCGTATGAATGAGTATTCGATTGAAGATGGCGCATCCATAGATGTAAGTGCTCTGCAAGTTGGGCAGGTTCCAATTGATGAATACCGCATTGCCCACGCCACAATGAGTTATGTTTGCCACGATATTATTGTGCAAATTAACGATCAATACTTACTCGTAGAACGTGATGCCGTGCCCGCGAAGGGCATTCTTTGGCCGCTTGGCGGGCGTTTATTGCGCGGTGTTACTGCCGAAGATTCGATAAAAGACCGTGTGCTCAAAGAAGCGGGCATTACTATTAGCGATTTGACATTCCTCGGCGTCGCACGAACCATGTTCGCGACCGATCCACTTGGCCATGGAAAGGGCACTGACACCGTCAATCTTATGTATCTTGCCGAAGGACACGGCGACGTGCAGCTTGACCAGCTTCACAAGACGCCGACGTTATTCACTAAAGAAGAGTACGTCACGACGTTGCGCGCGTCGCTTCATCCTTATGTTGTTGAGATGCTTGATTTGGCTTTGGCTCAATAGCACTATGCATTTAAAATTCATTGACTACATTAATATAATCGGCATTGGTATGCTACTTGCAGTATTAGCATACCAATTAAAATTAAGATTTCTCGATCGTGGCCCTAAGAACGAAGATAAAGATCAGGCGAGCAGTTTAGCAATTTCTACATATACTCAACTTAAAAGCGGCCGTTTAATTGCTTTCACATCAACCACACTATGTTTTTTTCTACTTAGTACATTTTATGGTCACCGCGACACTATTATCCGTGGCCAGCAAAATCCTAACATTACCTGGTACTTCATATTGCCAGCACTTGCAATACTAATTTTTATTAGTACGATTTTAAAATTTTATAAAAAAAGATAAAGTCTTCAAGTGTATGGAAAAAAAATAATAGCTGAAAATGTCAAAGGCTAAACTTGTAGTCACCGGTCTAATAGTGTTGTGTGCTCTCACTGCCTCAGCTTTGTTTTGGGTCGTGCAGCAATATATTGTTGGCGGCGCGTTCACCTTGGTTGCGCTTTCGTTCATGTTCTATTTTGGAAGTCAATTGAAAGCTATAAAGAATATAGAGAAATAGATTTAAAATCACATGCATCTAACCGGCAATGGAATACTAATCCTACTATTTATATTCGCGATGTTCGTCTGCTTTATAATATCTGGGATTGCCATAAAAAATAAGCGCGGAAGTTTGCACGATATTCACGGGAATAAAATAACAAACGCTGAGCTTGCAACTCTTAATGTAATGCAAAATCTCTCGTTAAAATAGGTCTTATTTTACTAATTTTTGCAGCGCTCGGCATTCTTGGCGCCGTGCTACACAAGCAAAGTTATATCGTATACACAATTGTTACAGTGATAAGTATCTCTATGATCGTTGGCGGCAAGGTATACATATCAAAGAAGAATTGACTTTATGCAACCAAAAAGTTGCATAAATCTCAAAAGTGCTATACACTAAAACCATAAAGCCGCTTTATACAACAAATAAACCAAGGAGAACATACCATGCAAGACACTATTGCCAAAGAAATCACTGTCAAAGCAAGCGCACAACGAGTTTACGAAGCCATAACCGATCCAACACAAATCATTAAATGGTTTCCGGACGCCGTAGAGGGCGACTTGGCAGCTGGTCAAAAAGCGACATTCACATTTGAAGGGCACGGCAAAAGTTCAATTTACACTATTGCCGCAACACCGTTTAATTACTTTGCATATCGCTGGATTCCTGGTGGCGCCGTGGCTGTCGACGATGTGTTGAAAGAATCGAATACACTTGTTGAATTTTTCATCGAAGAACGTGATGGCAAAACGAATGTCACTGTAAAAGAATCTGGCTTCGCTTTACTCCCAGTCGAGATGGCCGAGAAAGCATTTGCCCAAAATTCTGGTGGCTGGGATTATATGCTCGAACGTCTTGAGAAATTTGCGAGTTAAGCATCGTGACCGCCGACGAACTATTTCGAGCTCTAGGCGATCCGACCCGTTTAGAAATAGTGCGCAGGCTCTCAAACCGAGAGTCGTGCACTATTTCGATGCTCCTCAGTGGTCTCGGCATCTCTCGGCAAGGAGCGCGGAAGCATTTACAGCTGCTCGCTGACGCCAACATTGTGACACTGAAGCCCGACGGACGAGACACGATCGTTAGCCTTAACCGTGCGACACTGGCGAAGGGCAAAGCGTTTATCACTGAGATTGAGCTGCAATGGGATAAACGCCTGGAAGCGCTGCGTCAATATGTCGATAACGACCAAATCAATGATTTGTAGTTGGCTATGATATCAACTGAAACAAAATTATACGTTCAGCTTGAGCCGGATCAAGCTGCTAAAGTCGAGCTTTTGAGTATTCAGGAAAAGCTGGCGCCACACGGCAGAGTCGTTAACGAAGCATCACTTCATATGACAATTCTACATATTGGGCTAGCTAGTAGATTGATTGACTCTGTAGTGCCGCATACCGCTGCAACGACAAACGATATTTTGCTACGACTTGCTTTGCTCGCAGACGAATTAGAGTCGGCCATCTTACAGCGCGATTTCACAACGTGCACATTGTACCCAAGCGGTTTTGATTTTCTCGGATCACATAAAACTTCATATGTCATTACGTTTGAGCCAACTCTTGAACTGATCGGACTGCATGAGGTCTGTCTTGATCTGCTAAAAAGCTTCTTGGGAGATATTGGCATCCAAGACGTCGATATATTCATGATGAATGATGCGAATCTTAGGTATACGCTGAAGCTTTTGCCGCATGTTACGCTGGCACGTTCATATCGCGGTGAAATAAATATACCTTTACCATCGACAATGGGCTTTATGATGATGCCGACTGAACAACCGGGTGACGCTCACTACAGCTCCGTGTGAGTGTATTTACTCATTCGTTAACAATACCTCTTTTACTACAAGCTTTTGAGCAATAAACGACTGACGGCCAAAGGCCCCGTGACTGCCATTTTTTTCGATTCGAAAATGGCCGATTGCAAACCGGGCATATTTTAGTTTGCGATTCAGCAAACAGATACGCGTCATTGTGATAGCGAACATTTTTATGCCGAGCGATTCGGCCGATAACTTTACGCTCAGTTTTTCGAGAAGATTTCATGATCTATACCTCATGCCTAAATTGTAACAGTAATAATTTGGCAAAAATAAAATGACCTACATACGCAGATCATTTTATCTTGGCTGGGACGGTAGGGATCGAACCTACGCATGACGGGATCAAAACCCGTTGCCTTACCGCTTGGCGACGTCCCATTACTTGTAAACAGTTGTGACTGTTTATCGAAAGGATTATAGCATTGTCACTAGTGGTCGGTAAAGTGTGGGCTATGTGCTTTCAGCTTGTTTTACTATGGTGCGGTATAATAGCTTTTATACTACCGTATGAATTTATTAGAATATCAAGCCAAGGCGCTACTTACAAAACACGCGGTGCCGGTGCCACATAGCCAGCTTATTCGTGCTGCAACCGACACATTATCGTTAATGCTGCCAGTAATGCTCAAGGTGCAAATTCCCGTTGGCGGGCGCGGCAAGGTCGGCGGCATTAGAGCAGCGCGAACCAAAACTGAATTTAGCGAGATTGCAGCTGATTTATTATCACGACCGATCCTGGGTTACTCTGCAACTGAATTACTCGCCGAAGAACTTGTGCATATACATCGGGAGCTTTATCTTGCACTCGCCATCGACCGCGATCAACAAACGGCCGTACTCATGGCGCACATGCATGGTGGCGTTGATGTAGAATCAGCGGCAAACGACAGCCGGCCCGTCTGGCAACGCACGTTAGTATCAGCGCCCAAAAAAGCCATGGCGCGCGAGCTCTCGACATATCTAAAGCTAAACAATACGCAGGCAAGCGAACTCCATCTTTTACTCAAACACCTTTACGATGTCTTTATTCAAGAAGATGCGTTGCTCGTTGAGATCAATCCACTGGTTATTACCGATAGCGGTGATTTACTCTGCGCCGATGCCAAAATAGAGCTTGATGACGCCGCCAGCTTCCGGCATGAGAAAGATTGGCCACGCGCTATGCATTCGCAGCAGTTTATTCCTCTCGTTGACAAAGGGGAGCCAAAGCAAAGTGCGCACATTATCGCCTCAATGGCTAACGGCGCTGGCCTTGCCATGGCGACTATCGACGCCATAGCTGATGCCGGTGCAACACCAGCGAACTTCTTTGATGTCGGCGGCGGCACCAATACCACGCACATGGCAGAGGCCTTTGCGACAATGGCAAAACTCCCCGGCGTGAGCGCCATTGTGGTTAACATTTTTGGCGGTATTACACGTTGCGATGATGTAGCCCGTGCGATTATTACAGCTCGAGGCAATGTCAAAAAACTACCACCATTATACATACGGCTTACTGGCACAAACGAAGCCGAGGGCAGGGCGTTGCTTGCAGATGCTGGTATTGCACTCTATCCCGACCTTAAAGCTTGTATTACTGCCGCTATGGAGGTTCGCCATGTTTGATAGTTTATTCAAAAAACCTGGCGTTTTAGTGCAGGGCATCACCGGTTCGCATGGCACATTTCACACTGCTGCTATGCTGGCGGCTGGCACGAACATTGTTGCAGGCGTCACGCCTGGTAAAGGTGGCCAAACTGTGCACGATGTTCCAGTATATAACACAGTGGCCGCTGCGATGAACGCTCAAAAAATTGCTATTAGCGCCGTGTTTGTGCCCGCACCGTTTGCAAAAGCGGCACTCATCGAAGCAATCGAAGCTGGTGTCAAATTAATCGTTTGCATCACCGAACATATTCCCGTTCATGACATGTTGGCCGTCCTTGCAGCAGCAAAAGAAAAGGGCAGCGTCATACTTGGCCCTAATTGCCCCGGTTTGCTTGTGCCTGGTGTTATAAAACTTGGCATTATCCCCGCTACTGTCGGGCTCATGGGCGAAACTGCAATCGTCAGCCGTTCTGGCACACTAACCTATGAGGCTGCCGCCAGCCTCAGCGCCGCCGGTATTGGGCAGCGTTATATCATCGGTATCGGGGGCGATCGCTTGCATGGCCTTTCTTTTGTCGATTGTCTTACGGCATTTCAAGCTGATCTGCATGTTGCGCGTATTGTCATGATTGGCGAAATCGGCGGTCAAGCCGAACAACAAGCTGCGGCGTACATCAAAGCGCATGTCACTAAGCCTGTGTATGCGTACGTCGTCGGCCATAGTGCGCCACCTTCGACTCAATTAGGGCACGCAGGTGCTATCATGGGCGGAGAAAGCGAGTCGGCCGCCGCTAAGACGGCGGCGCTTGAAGCTGTTGGTGCAACAACGGCGCAAAGCCTTCCCGCACTCATCGCAAAACTGAGTAAAGCATCGTAATTTCTATGTGGCATTTATATAACTGGCTTGGCCGGGCAGCAAACCGTAGTTTATGGTTTATTTTTCGCGTTTCGCCGCAACCATTACCACGTGTCCGAATCGCCGTTATATGTGAAGGGCAAATTTTGCTAGTAAAACCGTGGTTTAGTCGTCAAGTCTGGAGTTTACCAGGTGGTGGCGCCAAGCTGCATGAATCATTAACGATCGCTGCCATGCGCGAACTAAATGAAGAAACTGGCATCAGTGTCAGCGCTGGAGAGCTTCACGATGCAGGAGTTGTTATGTCGGACGAAGGCTACGCTAAATTCCGCGTCCATTGCTTTGTTGCCTACATTAGTGCCAGCAAAGCCCGCCAACTGCGCACCACCGACGCCGAGCTCATCGCAACCGCCTGGCATCCACTGCGCGCGTTGCCACACGACCGAGTACACTTTATTGACTACATTATTGAGGATACGCTTGCCGCCCGCGCCACCGCACCCTATACTGTACAGCGATGAAGCAACGAATCGAAACAGTCAATCTAACAAAAATTGTTAACGGCGGCCAAGCACTTGGTGTTCTTGAAGATGGTAAAAAAATCTTTGTCTGGGGTGCTTTGCCAGACGAAACTGCTGAAGTATTACTCACCAAGTCAAAGCGTGACTGGGCTGAGGGCGTCGCACAAACTATCACTAAGGCATCAACCGACCGCGTTGAGCCGCGTGACCCTGCAAGCTATTTATCGACCTCTCCATGGCAAATCATGTCCGAGTCGGCCGAGACAATGTGGAAGCAGCAACTTGTTAAAGATGCTCTGGCACTGCATGGCTTAAAACTTGAACAAGCACCACTTGCCAGTACCGACACATGGTACGGCTATCGAAATAAAGTAGAGTTTTCATGGTACTGGGACAACGAAACCGATCAGCTCGAGCTTGGCTTTTTTGCTCGTGGCGGCCACGGCAAACTACCCGTTGATGGCACAGCCTTGGCGCACCCAGCGATTAATGAAGGTGCTCGTGCTGTTCGCGATGCGCTGCGTATGTCTGGCGCAGAAGGGCGATCACTCAAAACTTTATTGATTCGCTGCGACCAACAGGGAAGGATCAATGCCCAACTCTATGTTAAGCGTGAAAAATTTGACGCTTTAACAGATGAGCAAGTTGCCTCATTTGGTTTTCACGGCTTTAGTATTATTTTCTCAAATCCAAAGAGCCCAGCATCGGTCATTACGAAGGTACTTGGCAAATGGGGCGAGCAGTATCTTGAAGATACGATTCTTGGCACGCCGTTTCGCTACGCGACAGAAGGCTTCTTTCAGGTTGCAATCCCTGCGTATGAGATGGCATTAACGGTCATGAAAACCTTTGTTCCAAGCAAATCCCCAGTTGTTGACATGTATAGTGGCGTAGGGAGTATTGGCTTAACGATCGGTGGCGATAGTCCAACCTTAGTTGAGATTAACGGCGCTTGTGTTGATGAAATGCAGCGCAATGCCCGACAGCTTGGCAAAACCGGCGCCACAGTCGTTCATGCGGCCTCAGAATTAGCACTTGAGCATATCACAAGTGACGCAACGATTATTCTTGATCCACCACGTGCCGGTCTACATGACGACGTCACTGCAAAACTACTCGAGACAAAGCCGCCGCGCATCATATATCTCAGCTGTAACCCAGCCACCCAGGCACGTGATGTTGAGCGGCTACAGTCAGCCTATCGCAGTATTCACTGCCAAGCCTTTAACTTCTTTCCTCGCACACCACACATAGAAAATTTAATCGTACTGGAGCGCCTATGAATCATCGGTTAAGCCGAAAATTTCGCTTACTACTCATTGCCGCTGCTTGCACCGTTGTTCTTGCGGGGGTAAAGTTTGCACTCCACAGCTTACAGCTTGAAGGAATTACACTGGGTTCACTCCATGCCAGTGTTGCCACCGGCACTTTTTTTGTGATTGGTTTTTTGCTATCAGCAACCATTGCCGACTACAAAGAAAGTGAAAAAATCCCGGCCGAATTCGCCGCTACAATTGAAAACATGCACGAGGACGCGCGCGCAATTCATCACACTTACAGTGCATTTGACATTGATTCGTTTCGCTTAAAACTACGTCAGATTATTATCGCTTTTGAAGCCGATGTTCGTAACAGCACCGTTGAAGCGCATCGTCATATTCATGAGCTCCATGACTTTTTTACAGCAATGGAGACAGCCAAGGTACCGCCAAACTTTATCGTGAAGTTTAAGCAAGAGCAGGCGCAACTAGTGAAAAGTTTGTTTCGCGTGAGCTATATTCAGCGGATCACCTTTATCCCTTCGGCATCGATTTTGGCGCAGTCTATTGTTGCCTTAAACGTATTGTTATTACTATTCACTGAAGTTGAGCCATTTTATGGTGGCATGGCTTTAGTAGCAATTATTAGCTTTATCTTTATTTACATCCTGCTGCTTTTAAAGGTGATTAGTACACCATTCCATCGTGAAGGCAAAACCCGCGATGATGTTAGTTTGTTCTTGTTGAGCCAAACCGCTACTCGGCTAGACGCAAAAATAGCGTCACGCAAAGCTAAAGCCGCCATTGCAAAATGAAAACACCACCGCCAGGCGGCGATGCTTTCATCGAGCCGTCTGGGGTGGTGTAGTAGCTGTTTGACAGCTCGGAGAGTGGTAGAAGCGTCCGCGTCAGTAGTGACGCGACAGCAGCTCCACCAGCTTGGCTGCGAGCTCTGCGCGCGGCACGAAGGTTTGCGCCTCTGCGACGACGTTCAGCCACGCGTAGATGTGATACTGCGCAGCAACATCCTCCGTCTCAGAGATGCCACCCAGACAGTACTGCATCAGCTCTTCGAGCCGAATGATGAGTGGGTCGCCGCCATCAGACGTAGAAACGGTCTTGCCGAGTTGCAGGGCAACCACGGCCAGTCGGTACTGGTCGCAGAGCGATGTTGCCAGCACGTTGAGAGCTTCCCAGCCCGTGTGAATCATCACCGCGTCTTCGATTGCGACGTAGTGGACTTCGTAGACGGCTGCAAGCAGTCCGTCAATGCTGCCGAAGCGCGAGAACAACGTGGCGCTCGAAATGCCCGAGTGGTTCGCGACATCTCGATGGTTGAGTGCGCCGTGTTTGATGTACAGCGCTTCGGCTGCAGCCATCAGAGCCTCGCGACTCTCTCTTCTCTTCGTCGCTGCAGCGCGTCGACGCGCATCGTCCAGATCGGCCATAGCCGCCTCCATCCGCCAAACAGGTACGCAGCCCCATCAAAATCAGGGCATACTATAATATATTATATACCTATTTTACTAAATGTCAATAACCACCTCTGTTGACGTGAGCTACTTACTGGCTTTGCAAGCAAACAAACGCGATGCCGCAATAAACGAAACAACCAAAATTCCAAGACACCATAGCACGGCATACAGCCCCTTGTTGCCGTTGGGCGTACCGACAAGCAATGAACGCACCGTATCGACAATCAGTGTCACTGGCTGGTTTTCGGCGAACCAACGAAGTGGTGCAACCATATTGTTCGTCGGCGCAAAAGCGCTACTGGCAAAGGTGAGAGGGAAAATAACGATAAAAGTCATCCATTGCACAGCTTCGACACTACGAGCAAGCAAACCAAGAACGGCCGATGCCCACGATAACGCCAGCGTAAACAGCATCATGATGCCAAAGACACCGAGCCAATCGATAAAGCTGGCGGTTGGACGAAAATCAACAAGTAGTGCGACCAGCACCATAATGACGGTCGAGATGAAGTTACGCGCAAGGTCAGAAACGACATGCCCTGTGAGCACTGCCGAGCTAAGCATAGGGAGAGAACGGAAACGATCAATAATACCGCGTTGTAGGTCGTTTGCGACGCCAACGGCAGTAGTGGTTGCCCCGAATGCAGCCGTCTGTACTAAAATACCAGCAATTAAATAGTTAACGTAACTTGTACCGCCGGTGTCGATCGAGCCGCCAAAAACATAGCGAAAGAGCACCAAGAACATGATTGGCTGGAACACAGCAGCAAGTAATTGGTCGGGGCTGCGAATAATGTGCGTCGCGCTACGACGCACCAAAACCCAAGAATCAAGTAATCCCCAGACAAATTTTGAGCGTTTTACGGGTATCACTTCAGCGGTAAGTTCAGCGGCCATTACTTGGTCTCCTTCTTGTCGGTCAGTTTTAAGAATACATCGTCGAGCGACGGTTTATGGAGCGAAACGCTTTCAACATTAACTTTGGCATCGTCTAGTTGACCAAGCAAGGCGTAAAGCTGTTTGGCGCCACCGTTCGTACCAACCGTAATATTACGCTGCGATTCATCAACGACAGCGTCACTGCCGAGCACTTTTTTGGCTTGCTTAAGGCTGCTATCTTTCGCAATCGTAAATTCGATGCGATCCCCGCCGATAGTGCGCTTCAGTTCGTCGGATGTGCCGTTGGCGACAATCACGCCATTATTGATGACGGCGATTTTATCGGCGAGCTGATCGGCCTCCTCAAGGTACTGAGTCGTTAATAAAATCGTTGTGCCTTCATCCATTAATTGCTGTACGATTTCCCAAACCGCTTGGCGTGAGCGTGGGTCGAGACCAGTTGTTGGTTCATCAAGGAAGATAATTGGTGGCGCTGCGATGAGACTTGCCGCAAGGTCGAGGCGACGGCGCATACCGCCAGAATAGGTTTTTGATGGGCGCTCGGCAGCGTCATTAAGATCAAAACGAGCTAAGAGTTCAGTTGCACGACGGCGAGCATCGGCACGACTCAAATGATAGAGCTGGCCCATCATTTCAAGGTTTTCGCGGCCAGTTAGAAATTCGTCAACGGCGGCATATTGGCCAGTGAGACCAATAACGGCGCGAACATCGTCGGCTTGGCGTACGACATCAAGACCGTTAATTTTGACGATGCCACTATCAGGGCGTAATAGTGTACTAAGAATTTTTACCGTCGTCGTTTTTCCGGCGCCATTTGGGCCAAGTAGTGCAAGCATCGTGCCACGCTCAACCTGAAGATCAACCCCCTTGAGTACTTCGAGTGTTTTGTAGGAGAGTCGGAGATCTTTGACCTCGATGGCGTAATCGGACATGGTGATACCTTGCTTAAAAAATAGCTAGTTCTATTGTACTACACATGCGAACGCCGCCCTCCCGTACCGCTGAATGCGGCAGAGAGGGCGGCGAATGTCAGCCGCAGGCCTTCTTGATGGCTCTGTCGTTGATCACTTTGGGCTTCCTGGCGTCGTCGCCCACGAAGGACTTGACCTCTCGGCCCCTGGCGTTGACCACCTTGAGCGAAGGCACCTTCGCGATGGCGTAGAAGGAGCCAGTGCACGTGTTGAGCACCTTGACCTGAGTGGTACCCGTGCCGTCGTTGGAAGTAGCCGACCAGCCATAGTCCTGGGTGGTCTTGGCGGCCTTGTCGGCGACACTGGGGCCAGGCGGAGGCGCAACGGCCTTGCCGGACGAGCCACAGCCAGCCAAGGCCATGGTGAGCACGACGAGCAATGCCGTCGCGACTCGTGAGAGAAGACTCACGTGATTTCCTTTCTTCGAAGGGGCTAACTCTACTATTATAACATAATAAATGGCAATTATATACTTGACGTTACCACTCACCCCTGATACACTAGAGGTATGGAAGCGTTCAATCTCATTCAGTTCTACAACTCATTTGCCACAGAAGAACAGTGCCAAAAGTTCCTACTTGAACAGCGGTGGTCTGACGGTGTAGTATGCCCTAAATGTGGCGAGATTGGCGTTAAAACCTATAAGCTGAAAAGTGGTCGTTTAAAATGCGCGAGCTGTCGTAACACGTTTACTGTTCGCATGGGGAGTATATTCGAAGAAAGTCCTGTACCACTCCAAAAATGGTTTTTGGCGATCTATTTATGTACTAGTCTCAAAAAAGGCATATCTTCCTTGCAGTTAAGTAAGTACATAGGCGTCACTCAAAAGACAGCTTGGTTCATGCTCCAGCGCATACGTCACGTATTTGAAAGCGGCAGCTTTGAAAAGCTGTCCGACGAAGTTGAAATGGATGAGGCATACATAGGCGGTGCAGACAAAAACAAGCATCACAGCAAGAAACTCAAAACCCTGACCGGCAAAGGTGCGCAGGGCTTTGGAAGTAAAAATAGCAAGACACCCGTCGTTGGTATGGTTGAGCGTGGCGGCAAGCTTCGAGCGATTGCAACCAAAGACACTGGCAGTAGTACACTCATGACCCTTGCGCGTAACAATATCAATATTGACGCAACAATCTATACCGACGAACATATGCCCTATCGCACTTTGCCCAAGCTCGGCTTCAAGCACAAGAGCGTTAATCATGGTGTAAAAGAATTTGTAAATGGCATGGCGAGTACAAACACAGCAGAGGGTTTCTGGTCGCACCTAAAACGTGGCATTAACGGCATTTACCACCACGTTAGCACCAAGCATTTACAGTTTTACTGTGATGAGTATAGCTTCCGCTGGAACACCCGTGAGATGACCGACGGCGAACGATTTGAGGCTTGGTTTGATAATATTGGCGGCAAGCGTTTGATGTACAAGACACTTACCAAGAAAGCGCAGAACTAATTAATATATTGTCCTCAAGGTCGGTGACAATCTTTACTATTATATAATCTGTTATAATCAAATAATCGTCCCCTCTACCTATTAAATAAATCGGAATAGGAGGGGTGGCAAAAAATATCCACTGCCACTAAGTAAAGATATCACCTCAAATTCCCATGACTAATACACTTCCTCCTATTACACCCAAGCAACAAGAAATATTAAAACTACTATATAAGTATAGATTCCTCAATAGAATACAGATACAACAATTACTAAAGCATAAAGATAAAAGAAGAATAATAACCTGGCTAAAAGATCTAAGAGAAAAAGAGTACATAGACTGGCAGTACGATCCATCTAACTTCATAGCTAAAAGCCAGCCAGCTATCTACTACTTGTCACTCAACGGAATCCGATATCTTCGCAGCCTCAATGAATATCCCACGGCCGAACTGCGAAAACGATACAAAGAGCCGGAACGCACACCGGTGTTTATTGATAGATGTCTAACCATTGCCGATTGCTGCATAACGCTACGAAATAACAGCAAAGACGGTGTAGCGTATTCATATATCCTGCCTTCGGATTATGCCGGATTGAGCAACGAATACAGTTTTCTTGACGAACTGCGACCGCAGCTATACTTCTCCAAACATCAAGGTAATAACGTAACAAATTACCTCCTCGAAAGTCTTAACACAACTCTGCCACGCTACCAGCTACGCAAGCGTCTCAAAGACTATATGGACTTTCTGGACGAATGGAATGATACAAACAAATCACAGCCGATTGCCTTGTTTGCATGCACTACCGTCGCTGATCTTTTGTATGTTAAGCGCCGGGTGAAGCAACGTGTAAACGATGAAGATATTGATGCGCAGGCTCGCGTGACGATGGTAGATAAGCTCAAGACTTCTGGCGTTGCTAGTATGATTTGGGAAGACGTGTAGCTCCATTACGTAACCTGCTCTTGCAAAGCAAGGGCGGGTTGACCTGTTTTCTAAAAGGAAACAGGTATAGAGGATACGCAGGACTATAAATCTTGCAGAACTGAGAGAGCGTCGCCGATAATACGACGAACGTCTGTCGCGCCAATAGCATTAGTGTCATAGCCGCCAGGATTAGTTTGGTCGTGGTGAACCTCGTGCGGTAGTAGGGTTCGGATGCGTGCTATGAGGACTTGCTTGTTTTCGTATGGCTTACCAGCTTCGCTCAGGGTATTGATGAATGTCTCAAGCGACTTTTTATCGCGTATATTTTCTGCAAGCAGCTTGTAGTACTTTCGTTTCATGATGTTTTCGATCACGTGACGGACGTTCTGTAGGTGCCCGACGTTCAGTTCTGAGTCGGGTAATAATACGTATCGTTCGAGTTCACCGAGCTTGCGGTAGTATTCGTCCATGAAGAGGCCATGTGTACTAACGTCAAGGACTGTAAAGTCGCTGGTACTATTTGTCGGACTCCATTCGAGCATTAAATTTACCACATCACTTTGTATGTCACTGACGAGCATTCGTAGAAAGTCTTTGTCGTGTGTGAGTGTAATAAATTGACACGGAGTTGTCGCGCCTTCTCGAATATGTCGTATATATTTGACAGTGTTGTTACGTCTATCGGCGTCGAAGCTTGATACAGGATCGTCAAGTACTACAATAAGATCATTGCACTTCGGGTCATTTACGACGCTAGAGATAAAGAACGCAAAGCAAAGTGCGCGACGGTCGCTTTCACTGAGAGTATGTTTGGAGGTGTGCGTGCTTACTCTTGAGCCTGTGCCAATTCCTACCGTATGTGTTTCATCAAACACGAGGGTAAACAGGTCATTCCGTGTACGACCTTTATAAATAAGGTTCTGCACTCTGAAGTTTACGCCTAGTGCTGCAAGGCACTCATTGACAGTGGTCATACAGCTAGTGTAAACGCTAGTAGCATAAGCTGACTGGGCTTCTACTGCGGCAGTCAATTGTGGCGTAATTTCTTCATCATTCTTACGTTTTGTCTCTAGATATTCTTCGGCTTTCGTTTTCCATGGTTCGGAGTCGCGTTTTTTAGCGACTTCGTAATCGCGGAGGTTGTCCTTTGTCGCTTTGACTTTCTCTGTCAGATCACCCTCATATTGCTCAAGCGTTTTCTCTAGCTGCGTAGTTAACGGGGCGCATTCGCCTTCAAGTGTCTCAAGTGCTGAGAAGTCTACCGAATATGCGAAGTCTTTCTTCTTCTCAATCTGTTCAGCAAAGGTAGTGATCGCAGCATCTATACGGTCGTCTGCACCACGGAGGTCTATTGAAACATCGAGTTTAGCTAGTTCTATAACACCTTTACGCAGCTTGCTCACAACGTCCCAGCGCGAAAAGAACAGCTCCTGTGTATGGCGACTTGTCGCCATCTCATTGTAGCTTTTGCTAAAATAATCACCGTACGCCTTAATGAGATCGTTTGCGTCACCGTTTTCAGTAGATTGTGAGCAGAAAGGGCAAATATTTTTGCCTTCACTGAGTACCAAACCTTGACGCAGGAATTCTTTAGCATCGCTTTCGCTTGCATCATTGGCCATATTTTCGTGGATATGGTTGGTGATTTTAGAAACATCCACTGAAAGATCGCGTCCAAGGTCAGTCCTACTTTTCGGAAAGTTTGACTCTTTAAGTACGTCTAGCATGGCCGTGAGTTGACCCTGGATACTCTCCTGATTTTTGTAAGCGTTTAGCTGCTTGGTCTGTTCTTCGATAAGGTCATCGACATACTCAATAGGGTCGGCTTTCAGGAAATCGTCAAAACTAGGGTGATCGAATGGCTTACTAGCGTTGTATTCACGACTTGTCGTACCAAGTGCTGTGGCATTTTCACGCTGCGTGACCGTAAGATCAAGAACTTGTTTTGCGAGACGCACACCCTCGCTGCCGAGGATGAACGTCTCGATCTTCTTCTGTCCATCTTCTGTTATTTCTTCGTCGGGTGAGAAAAAATTCTCATGAATATACCGCGTATCAAAAATACGAATATCCTCTAGTGACTTGTCCCAATCGGTGCCATTGAATTTATAGTTATTGCCGTCTGCTACGAAGATAGCTCGCTGCTGAAGTGTCGAACCGAAGGTTTTGCGTCCTTTGATAAAGTCAGGGTTATTAGTTTGAAGTGAACGAATAACTGCGGTGAAAGTGCTTTTGCCATGCGTATTACCTGCATAGATATGAGTATTCTTATTGAATTGGTATTGAGGCTGACCACCACCTGTTTTAGCGATTCTGCCGATGTTTTCAATGTTCTGGACTCGTTCAATCATTTGCTTATCATTTTAGCAATTTTATTGCAAAGTTAACAGATATGAATAAGGAAAATTAAAAACCCTCCGACCCGTGTGCACTGATAGTGCGATACGGGTCGGAGGGGGCCGCGACTGCTTGTGGCGTCGAACGGCGTGAGGCATCTGTGATGCCTGGGGTGTGGCGAGTTAGGCGACGTGCGCCAGCTCAACCAGGATGTTCATGCGGGGGTGATCCACGAACAGCTCCTGCTCGGGACGCCTCTCCACATTCTTCCAGTAGTCGTAGGTGAGCCTGGTCTTTGCCATCGTGGCCTCCGGGTTATCCGTAAGAGCTTCGATGGCACGAACCTCAGCCGCCGACGATGCGCTGGGCCGCAAGGACGGGTCGGTAACACCCGACAGGAACGTTCCGCTGCACGACATACCCTGAACCACGTCCAGGGTGGCGTGCGAAACGGTCGTTCCGAGCAGGCTGTACGCGTCGAAGACGCGCTTTGCCTGATCAACCGCGAGCTGGTCGTGAGAGTCCTTGGCGTGCTTGCGCAGCACGTCGAGTCCGCCACGAACGACGGTCAGCTCGTTGCCACCGAACCGCGTCATGCCGTCATGATCGACATCATACGGCCGACCGTGCCACGTGTAGATGACTCCGTCGATGTTGACGTAACCAATCGTAATGGTCACCGGCCCGTGCAGATCGGCTTCGAGGACGATGCCGGTTTTCGCCAGCTTCGTTTCGTACTGCGCCAGGATGCTGACGAGTTCGGTCTCGTTGCCGATGAAGTGCTGACCGAGGCCGCCCGTGTTAGCAGGGTCCTTGAGGCGGACAGTGAGGTTGTTACTCCGCATCAGACGGTATGCCTGCACAGCGTCCTCGATCGTGAAGGCGGTGTAGCCCGGAAGGGCGACCTCCTGAACGTTCTGGGCGAAACGGGGCGAGTACCAGCGCGGGTGCTGCGCGTCACGCGACGGCAACATGTGCAGGATGGCCTTGTCTGCGTGTTCGAGGTGCTGAACGATACCCCCGTAGAGGTCACCGATCCCCGAGATGCTCCTGTCGAGGGCGAGGTCAGCGTGGACTGCGGCGAAGGGTACGAAGTACACCCCACCCTCGCGTCCGAGATGGCTGCCGATACGATCGGCGACCGCCTTGATGTTGACCGGGACGCTGCTGTTCGGTCGGTACTTCAGCACCGGGTTGTCGAGCAGGACGACACGAGACACGGGACACTCCTTCAGCGGGTGTTGGTAGAGAGCGCCTTGTTGCGCATCTCTTCGTACATGGCGTCCAGCACTTCTTTCGTACGACAGAGGCCGCCATTATCGAAGTACTGAGGGTGGTGCATAGGCTCGATGAGCTCATGCGTCAATCCGGGGTTTACTCGCGCGAACATCGGACAGATGCCACCGAATACAACCTCGGAAGGCTGCCATCCCACGAACGTCCAACCGTTTACCAGCAGCCAGCGCATGATGCGTGCACCGCGAGGCGTTGCTGCGACGTCAGTCTCGACGATCACTTTTTGGCTGATGGTGCCAGAGAGCTGGTCATCGACTTCGCGGGTAGACCGTGTGGCCAGATGGCTTGCACCATCCGTCACGTAGTACTTGGCGACAATGTCGGCGGACGGCGGACGAGCTTCACGAAAGATGGGTTCATCTTCATGAGCGTCGGATGTCGTACCGAACATAGGTGAAAGCGCCCCGTTAGTTCCCTCGGCGAGGAGAGTTTGCAGGGAGTGCTCCACCAGGTCGTTTGGAACGAATACACGTGCAGCGCTGGCTGATTTGAGCCAAGCGATGGCCTGCGTTGGAGCAGTAAATCCCGTCAACGGTTCAATACCGCCGACACGGAAGTTCCACCCCACGTTGGTCGCCACGAGTGGCAGTACGGCGTCGTGTTGACGACCACCCCACCACACGCTCTGTGCTTGTTTCCCGCCCGGTGCGCCGTCTCGACCTTCCCGTGCGGCTCGCGGAGAGCCGTACAGAAAACTTACGTCGGGCAGGTTTTCGGCTGCCCACATGAGACGGTACTTAGACAGGTGTCTCACGCGGACAGAGGCAGCTTCCTCTCCGGGGAGCTTCACTGCTTTGCTTAGCTCGACGAATTGGAGGTCACCCCGCATACCGTTCGAGCGACGGACAAGACTGGCGATGGCGATTACTTTCTCGCCATCAAGCAGCATGAACAAAAGGGTATCTCCCTTCGCCATGCTCGCGGCAAGCGCATCGACGTCTTTGGTGCTTTGCGGATAGTTTCCCTTGTAGGTGCTGTCCAGCAAGGCACTACAGGCGTAAGCGACGTCCCGGAGATTGGAAGACCCCAGACGTTGAATGTCGCTCGGCGTGCGCAATGTCAGACCCAAGGCCTCGTATTGCGCTAGCCCTTGCAGCGTGTCAGGGTCGTCATAACGACCCCATGACTGGTTCACGGATCACCCTCCGTCAGTTGGACTCGTATTGTCGATCAGACAACCTGACTAAAATAACACATTTTATAGATAAAGTCAATTCGATGACTACTGGTTCAACCAGCTCGCAAGCGCATCATAGTAAGCAGGCACGCCTTCTTGTGGGTTTGCTGGGTCGCGGAATGCGTGAGCAAAACCTTTTGCAACATAAACTTGCGCATCAAAAGCGGATGCATACACGTTGGTTGTCTCCGTAGGTACACTCTTGTCTTCGCCATGAACTACAAGTAGTGTTGACACATTCTTGACAGGTGGTTGGAGGAAAATAGGATGCTTCTCAAGTGATTCGATGTTTTTACGGTATTCGCGAACGAGGATTTTGTCGATAAGACGATGCTCGGTATAAAAAGAACTTGGCTCGTAGATAGCCGGGGTTCGGAGAATCAGCTTTTCAACAGAGCGGAAACGGCTCAGACACGCAGCTATAAAACCTCCATAACTTGTACCCATAACGTAAATATCGCTATCTGCGTAGTTGTCGTGAATCCAGTCATATGCCTTGGTTGCTTCAAGCAAATGCTGGGCTGGGGTGGTGTCGTCCACGTCAAAAGGGCTTTCGCCGTGTCCTGAGAAGTCTACAACGAGCGCGCTCATACCAGTCATATCAACGAGCTTTGCCATGAAGTCGAAGTTACTTTTTTTACTAGAACCAAACCCTACGAATGTGAGGATGATTTTCTGATTTGTTGTGCCCTCATGCCAATCGGCTTCGATTTTATATCCCGGGCACGGGATAGAGATTTGTTTAGTCATTAACGTATATTATAACACATTTGTTATCAATCTTTAAATTTGGGCAAGTTTAGTACTATAACCCCCTCAAATTACTCTCCGGTGTAGTCTTGACACTTCTGCGTCGCGTCGTAACGGCTGGCTTCTTCTTTTCCCTTACTGATGCATTCTCGCTAAAAAGCACCTCCATCTGCTCCTCAACCTTCACATGCGCCGTGGCATACCTCTTTCGGCTGTTAGTAATGACTGTCTTTTGCACCTTCTCACTTTCTTCAACATCCAGCGGCACTGTCTGCCCAGAAAAAGCCTCCTCGCTGTCTTCGGTCGCCACCTTCATATAGAAGTGGTATGGTGCAAGGTTTACAATGTCGCCCTTTTCTACTTCAGGTTTCATGTATGGCAGAATAAAGGCTTCGTCCTCCGGGTTGGCTCGAAGGCAGATCATAGTTGCGGCGTTACCCGCAACAACTTTTATTAAATCCTTGTCTTCAATCTGCGCGATGTTCTGATGCGACACGATCAAACTGACGTGGAATTTACGGCCTTCGCTCGTTATCGCGCCAAACTGCGGCGTGGCAAAGTTCTGGAACTCGTCAACGTAGACAAAGAAGTCGCGGCGCTGCTTTTCGGGTATTTTGGTGCGTTGGTAGGCCGCCATCCAGATAAGCGACGTTAAGATAGTACCAAAGAATTCGCTTTGATCTTCACCGATATCGCCCTTGGATAGATTGGCGAGTAGTATTTTACCGTCATTCATAATGTCGGCAATCCGAACAGTTGTTTTTTCTTGCAGCAAAATGTGCCGGGACATTTTGGACGTTATGAAGTGACCAAGCCGGTGCGTCAGTGGCGCTGTTGCAGCCGACATCTGCATCGTGCCCATAAGCTTGAACTCTTTTTCCCAGAATTGTTTTAACACCGGGTCTTTCAGCTTCTTGGCAACTTCCTTTTGATATTTCTTATCGGTTAGCAATCGTTGCAAGGTAAACAAGCTCGGCTTTGGGGTTTGCAGGGCGGTGAGCGTAACATTACGCAAGATATGTTCCATACGCGGACCCCATTGTTTGTCGTCGGATAGCTTCTTAAAAACCGACAACACGGCGCTGGTTATCCAGTCGTGCTTGTCATCTTCACTAGTAAACTCAATGCCTGGGTCAAGGATATTCAGGCCAACCGGATAATCACGGTCTGAGGGGTCGAACACCACCACATCTTTACGTCTGTTTTCTGGCACAATACTTAGCAGCTCGCGGAACATATCTCCATGCGGATCAAGCACAGCCAAGCCTTTGCCGTTATGCATATCCTGGTAAATCGCTCCTTTCAGGAGTGTCGTTTTACCCATGCCGGTTTTCCCGATAATATACGTGTGCTTTTGGCGCTGCTCCAGTGTCATGCCGATTTCTTGCACATTATCACCAAACGTGTTAGCACCGACAATCACGTCCAATTTAGTATCGCTGTGCTTTATAGATAACGGCGCAGCTAACTCGCGACTCCGACTCTTAACCAAACCTTCTGTTTTTGTCAGGTCGGTATTCGGGAAATGGTAAAGGTCAGATAGCTCCGAGCTGGATAGAATAGTCTGTTGGCTGATGATGTGGTGCAACAATTCACGGCTACAAAAGCGCTCGAGCCACTTTTCAGCCGACGTAAACGGTGGCAGCCTGCGGCTAATAATAGACTGGTGAGCGGCCGTGAATGTCCCAAATGACGACACGACAGCGTTAAGTCGAGCGGCAGTACTGTCAGCATCTGGTGAAGCAACTAAAACGCGCATAGTCACTTCAAATAAATGCTGATCGAGTTTGCTCCTGATCGTTTTGCCAAGTTCTTGCTCATACGGATTAACCGTTGGACGCTTAGTAACCGATGGGGTGTTCACGAAGTCTATGGTCTTAAACACTAGCCAGATCGGCAAAAGTGGTGAGCATACTATATACAAAAGGATGCGGCGCACGTTAATTTTGTTGGCGGTCAGCTTAGGTGCAATTTCTTTATTAAGCGCAATGCGGTGTTGTGTATGGCGGATATGTCGCAGCTCGTTTGGGTGAGTATTGTCGAATACTGGTACCGCAACAATTTGCACGGCTACAAGTTCATCTGGTAGCAAGTTGCGCATGTGTCCGGTAAGATAGGCGGCCGGGTCGTGTTCCTCAAGCGCTTTTTGGCTGGCAAGCGGCAGCACGAAGTCACTGGATAACTTTAATTCAGTGACGCTCCACGCGAGGTTGTCTATACCCTGCATATAGTCGGTCGTTTCTTTTACTTTGAGCCCTGGTAAAAATGACACGAGCGTCCGTTTGACTGTCTCGACCTCCTGTTTCGGTATGCGTATGACATACCGGATACCATTGTTACGCGTGGCGACAAGCTCTAAAGAATACGGTTGCTTGCGGGCAGCCATGCGCGGCCATAGCTTCGGGTATCTGACCATACTGCGCATGAGGATATGGAGCTGCTCGGTGGCGTAGGCGGATTTTGTCGTGTCTGCTGGGAATACGAGTTGCAAGAATGCGTATTCAATTTCGCCTTTGTCTACGCCAAAACGACGCAGCATATATGAAAAGAACGTCCGCCAGTACTGCACCGCTTTAATAATTAAGAAGCCAAGAAGATACGCAAGCCCGATCTCAATAAACAACGCACCAAACACAATCAAGAGTGTCATGCCGTCGCTTAAGTGATGCTCCTGCGTGTAGCGAGCGGGGCCGTTAATGAGGGTATCGATGAGGTTCTGCATGCTCTAATCTCTCTGAAAGGAAGTCAGCGCCACACCCGCCGCTCTATACTCGTCCGTTGCCTATATCAAATCCTATAATCCTTTAAATAACTCGGCGACCGGAACTTTCAAACATTCCGCGATCTTAAACAGGGTCGCAACGCGCGGCGAGCGTCGCCCCTGTTCGATATATCCGATAGTAATAACCGTAAAGCCGGTTCGTTCGGCAAGTTGCTCTTGTGTCACACCGCGTTCACGGCGAACCGTGGCAATTCGATTACCGAGTCCTTTTAGTTGTTTCGCCTCAGATTGTTTACTCATATCTCTACGGTAAATAATCCTTACTATTAGTAACACTAACTACTTGTTTGAGTTAGTTGAACATGCTACTGTAATTAACAGATATAATACTAACTAATAGTTAGAGTTTATATTTTTTGACAGAGTAGGGAATTATGCACGGGTTAATCATTGAAGAACGCCAGTTAAACAACAAGCTTCTCTCTCGCGATCTCGCTGAACTGCTTTTTGAGTATGCTCGCTACGGCAGAATTGTGGTCACGACGGACAAACCTACCGTATTACACTCGACAATTCGGCGACACTGGCAGTATCTAGTGCGACGTCTGAAAATTGACCGATCACGTACTTTAAACCACTCAGTGATAGATGATATTAACCGTCGGCTATATTTTGCTCGACGCGTTCGTTTTAGCTCAAAACCACTAGAAGATGATCTTCTGGACGCTGACATTACTTTTATGAAGGTGAGTGATTGTGTGCGAGTAGCACCTGTTTGTCAAATACTATGTGTGACTTGTGAAGTATCTAGGGAGAAGCTATATCTCATGACAGCGTGGATACCCAAAGGCGGCAGAGTTATCCTTTATGGATAGAACTTTGCCGCTCGTAACAATCGAGGATATATTGCTACACTTAAAGTTCATTCGCACCAAGAAGCAGGAATACGTCCTTTGTTTGTCGCTTGATAGCGGGTGTCGCCTAATTGCTAGGCGCGTCGTAACTATTGGAACGCTCACTTCATCTTTGATATATCCAAGAGAAGTGTTCGCAGCGCCACTCAAAGACCGAGCAGCTAGCGTGGTGATTGCTCACAATCACCCCTCAGGTGACGTCAGCCCGAGCAGAGCCGATATTGCCGTAACTCAGCAACTTGTGGCGGCTGGCCAGATACTAGGGATTGCGATGCGTGACCATCTTATTGTTACCAACGTTGACTACTATAGCTTTAGGAGGAGCGGACTGCTGCTTAATTAGCGGCCCAGCGTTTGGCTAAAACAGACAAACACTCCTTTTTGCTATAATCAAGCTATGGCAACAGATAAAAAGCCAACTAAAGAAGAAATCAAAGAGCTAGAAGCTCAAATTAAACGCGATCAGGAAAAGCCCGTGCGCGGAAACGAACGACGCGTAAGAATCGGCACTAACTTCAAAGACGCTGTTAAAGAGATGTCTAAAGCCCCACCAATGACCAATAAAGATGTAGCGAAATGGGTTAAGGAACAGCGCGAAGAAACTGATAACATAGAGAACGATAAGTAGCTTTTATATTCTGAAATTGTTACCTCTGTTATGATTTGGTAACGTCAAGTATATAATTGCCTAATAAATATTAAAAATCAAACAAATGATCGACCCGCATCATCGATGATCATATTTGCTATACTTCGCTTATGAATAATCCTCCCAGCGACAGCGAATCGCCAACACCCGGCCAACAAGTCATCACGGCTTGCGCTTTTATCCATCGAAAGGTCAATGATGAACACACCGTGTTTATGGCTAAGCGCTCTGATACTAAAAAGTTTCTCCCAGGCGTGTACGGCATTCCAGGTGGACATATTGAGTACGGCGAGGAAGTACCTGCGGGCCTAAAGCGCGAAATCCAAGAAGAATTTGCGATGGATATTACACTTGGCGATCCATTTGCCGTTTTTACCTATACCAACGAAATAAAAGGTTCGCATTCTGTTGAGATTATTTATTTTGCAACGTTTGTCGACCCCCTCGAAAACATCGTTATGAACCCCAAAGACCACAGCACATACAACTGGTTTAGCGAGAAAGACTTACCGCAAACATTTGTCAGTGAAAAAGATGTTGATGATGATGAGGTTAAAGCAATTTATCGCGGGTTTGCACTATTGAATGGTCAGACGTTGAAGTTTTAAGTTTGAAATTAATATATACTTCAGAAAAGGCAATTATCCCTTGACGCCATAATAACTCTGGTATATACTAATAATAGATATGAAGTTCACCATAAAGCAGTTCAATGAGAAGTTCCCTACCAGTGATGCCTGTCTCGATTATCTCTGGCAAGTCCACTTTGCGGACAAGCCTTGTGAGAAATGTGGCCTACTTGAAGGTTTTCATAAACTGCCAAAGCGTCCTGCCTATCAATGTGAATGTGGTAATCAAATCTATCCGCTGGCCAGTACGCCCTTCCATAAAAGTACAACTGACCTTCGCACTTGGTTTCTTGCCATCTTCTTTATGACGAACACCCGCTCTGGCATGAGTGCTCTCCAGTTTCAGCGTATTAGTGGCATCACCTACAAAACTGCCTGGCGCATTTTCAAACAAGTCCGTCTTATGATGGCCGACGACGAAACACTACTCAATGATGCTGTTGAAGTAGACGAAGCCTACATGCACCCGAACCCACAAAAACGCAGTACGGCTAAGCCACATAACAGTCAGGTTATGTTTGGTATGGTAGAGCGTGACGGACGCGCAAGGATTAAGCATGTTAAAAGCTCCGGTGTTCGTGTACTCGTTCCCGAAATCCAAAAGAATATTGGTAAGACGGCCACGATCTACACGGACGAATATGGCTCTTACCGGCTGCTCAAGCGACGCGGTTACCAACATGAAACCGTCAACCATAGTAAACAAGAATACGTTGTCGGCCATGTGCATACGCAAAACGTCGAAAACTTTTGGAGCCAATTTAAGCGCGGTATCTACGGCGTTTATCGCCACTGCGATCCAAAATATTTGCAGCACTATGCTAACGAGTACGCTTTCCGCTACTCAAATCGCAAGAACAATACACCGATGTTTGAGCTGGTTTTGGCAAAATCTAGTAAATAATGGTAATCTCCCGGTACCCAATCTACTTTATAAATCTTTATCTGTTAAGATAGTAATACCTTCTCGTTTCCCTTCTATAAAAATATAGGAGTAGGAGGGATAGGCAAAGAAACTTATATATATAGCCAATCCAATAAATTACAGACATAAAACATCTAACTTAAAATCTAATAACTTACAAGCTATAAAATGACAGACAATACTCTATCTACTAATACAGAACTAAACAAACCAGAACCAAAGTACCGTAAAAAACTCAACCAAGAACAGCTGGCAGTATTAAACCTCCTGTATACATTCAGGTTTGCAAGTAACGAACAAATAGCAAGATACCAAAGAAAACCAAGCAACAAGCATGTCCAAAAGCGGCTCAAAATACTCGAAAACCAACAATACGTCGCTAAGCGCTACGATAAGTCCTATAAACTCAAAGGCAAACCAGCCGCCTACTATTTGTTGCCAAAGGGCGCACGGGCTTTAATAGGTCTAGGCGATCGTGATGAGAATGAGCCAATTAATATCAAGCGCATCTACAAAGATAAAGATGTATCCGAAGGGTTTATGCAACACAGTCTTAATATCCTCGGCGTCTACCTAGCGCTTAACGCACTACACGGCAATAAGTTAGATTTCTTCACTAAGAGTGACCTTAAATACGAACAATTCGAGTTTTATCCGCAGCCGTTATCAGATGCCCATGTTCGCATCAGTACCAAAGATGGCGACAAGAACTTCTTTCTTGATATCTTCGAAGATAACCAGCCGTTCTTTGTACTTATTAGGAAGATTAAGAAATATCTGGAGTACGCCGGCAGTGGCGATTGGCCGGAAGAATCCTTACCGACTATCTTAGTGATCGTCGAGAACAAGAGCGTGCATAAGCGACTACGGAAGCGGATTACTAAAGAGCTGCGTGACTCGTACGAGGAAGTATCCTTTGCGACGACGAGGTTAGAGTACTTGCTTGATACTGAGTATAAAGGCAAAGTCTGGTTCCCGATTGATGAAGATGGCGATGATCCAGACGAACCGACAACACCCGCAATACTTACAAAGCTGCCACGAACGGATGATTAGTACTTCCATTTGCCTTGCGGCAAGTGGAAGTCCCTATTTCCTGGAGGGAAATAGGCTATTGCCTAAGTCTTACAACCCCGCGCTTGCCCACCTTCAATATATCCCCATCACCAAACTGCATGGATCTTTCGGCATCAATCTTCTCGTCATTAAGCTTCACTGCACCTTGTTCAATAAGCCTCCTGGCTTCCGACTTAGTGCCTACAAAATCTCCAAGAACAAGCAAGCTTGGCCAATCCTTGATCGAATCATCGATAGTTAAGTCTGCCACGTCACCAGGCGTGGCCCGTTTGCTGAACTGCTCAGTCCAGGCAATCTTTGCTTTTTCGGCCGCTTCAGCGCTGTGATAAAGTTTTACGATTTCATGCGCTAGTCTCATCTTTACATCGCGTGGGTTTGTTCCGTCTTTCAAGCTTGTCTCAATCTTTTCTATTTCTGTCATTGAAAGATAGGTGCAGTCAATAAAGCATTGCACTAAACCTTCGTCGGCGAGCGCCATGGCCTTACCAAACATATCGTTTGGCTCGGCTTTTAAGCTTACCCCTGTGCCTAGACTTTTACTCATGAGTTTTTCGCCTGTAGCTCGGTTTGTTAGCAAGGTTGTTGTCATGACAAATTTGTCTTTGCTGTTATAGCGCTTCTGTAGTGTGCGGCCAGCCATCATATTGAAAAGCTGGTCACTACCACCAATCTCTAAATCGGCATCCAGTGCCACGGAATCGTACCCCTGCATGAGCGGGTAGAAGAACTCATGCATGAAAAGAGGCTTGTTGGCTGAAAGACGCTTTTGGAAGGCGTCACGCTCGATCATTTGCTGGACGGTAAAGTTTGCCGCCAATTCAGCTGTATCGGCGAAGGTAAGCTTTGAAAGCCAGTCCGAATTGAATCTAAACTCTATTGGATTGTCACTAGCGCCAAAGTCAAGAATCTTGGAAATCTGCGACTTGAATGAGGCAAGGTTCTCTTCAACCTCCGCACGCGTTAGTTGCTGGCGCAGCGAGCTTTTGTCGCTTGGGTCGCCAATCATGGCGGTGAAGTCGCCGACGAGTACAATGATCTTATGACCTAAATTATGTAAGCGCTTTAGAATGATGTAGTTCGTTGAGTGACCGATATGAATATAATCGGCAGTTGGGTCAATACCCATGTAGATACGAAGTTGCTTGCCCGAGAGAAGTTTTTCTCTTAGCGCTTCTTTGCTTGGAAAGATAGTCTCCACGGAACGGGTTAGGATTTCATCAATTAGAGATGGATCTGTCAAAATATGCATAGTTACTCCTACGAGAGAGGTTAGAGTTTATAGAGCTAGTATGAGATAGAATAAAAAGGTGTTCGTGGAACACCATAATAGGTACGATATGCGCAGTTTCTATTTTGACAGAAGAGCATGATGTTATTTTAACATAACTTTCTATTTAAAGATAAAGGATCGAGCTTAGGTTCAAGTCCGGCAATTAGCTATGTTTCTTCTTGACAGTTCGCCTGACAATTTCTTCAAACCGCTCCTTGCCTTGAGCATGGTCTAGGATTACCTTTTCGGTTTTGAGCTGCTTTTCAACCTTTTCTAGCCATGCCTTATCTTTTTCAGTCGGCTTGGATATTGTCTTTGGCTTCATGCTTCTAGTATATATCGAAATAGATATTCAATTCAGTATATGGCTTGAGGGTATAATTGCCTCAGAAAAGTATTGACATATGTAGTATAATGTATTTAAATTGTACGAACGAAAGCGGCTGAGTGTGCAAATGCTCAACCGAGGCGCGCGTGCGTCGTCTTTCGTGAGGACTACCAGAAGGGACAACCCAGACGATGGGTACCATCAAGAAGGGCCTCGCGGCCCTGCGCTCGTTCGCGAGGACCAAGATCGGGCGCGGCCTGATCTCGATGTTCGTGGTGCTCGGCGTGATCGGCGGCTCCACGGTGGCGATCACCGGCGTGGCCGAGGCCAGCGCTTCGGGCTGCACGTACTACGGTAGCGGTCTGCGTGGACCGATCCGCAACGGGCAGTACTGCAGCGGGGTCAACGGCAGCGGCACGTACATCAACTTCGTGCCGACGGGGAGCTTCGGCGCTTCGGTGCCGTTCGTCAACAACCTGTGCAACCCGTCGCAGCGGCTGGCGGTCTACGACCGCTGGGGGCGTCTGGTCGCGACCCGCCAGGGCGGGCAGCTCACGGGCTGCTCCTGGGGGACGTGGAACAGCGTGCCCGGGATCGGCGTCTACTGGAGCTTCCCGGCGGCGGCGTACGGCTTCGTGCTGGTGACCCTGCAGGACTCGGGGCGCGACGTGGCCACCGTGAAGTTCGGCCTCGGCGGGTAGTCCTCACCATCCGTCTCCACGGCTCGGCGCAACGCGCGTCGAGCCGTGGAACGGCTCTCAAACTTTTATATCGTTACTTAGCCCGTCTAGTAAAAATCGCACAGCCCTCTATAAATAGGGCGTCGGCTTTTACTAGGCGGGTTTTCGCGTACAATAGACAGCAATGACCCGATTCCAAACCGCCTACAATCAACTTAACGCCGCTCAAAAACAAGCCGTCGATACCGTCGATGGGCCACTACTTGTGCTTGCAGGGCCAGGGACGGGCAAGACACAGCTGCTTGGCATGCGGGTGGCTAACATCTTAATTAAAACTGATACGTTGCCACAAAACATTCTGTGTCTAACATTTACGGAGAGTGGTGCTGCCAACATGCGCGAGCGCTTATCACGTTTTATTGGCCAGGCGGCGTATGATGTGCAGATTGCGACCTATCATGAATTTGGCGGCAGCTTGATTCGCCGTTTTCCAGAATATTTTACCGAGACACGGCTCGAGCGGCCAATTGACGATCTTGGCAAGCACCAGATTATCGAAGCGATCGTCAGTGAAATGAGCTATCTTAATCCACTCAAGCAAACTCAGCACCACCTGAGCGATTTGATTTCAACGATTAGCGAGTTAAAGCGCGCCTTGCTTACTGGCGATGATTTACGGGAATTGGCCGCCGAGAACCATAGTTTCATGACACTGGCCGATATGGCAATTGGTGATGTGCTCAGTGATTTTACGCGCATGCCCAGCAAAGCAGCCGTCGCGGTGCCATTGTTTCGCGAAATAGAAGCACGGCTTACTAGCCTTGTGCCCGCGGCGCCAATCAACGACCGGTTTACGCCACTTGCAACTCTTGCGACAACGAGTCTTAATGCAGCAATTACCGATGCCGACACAACCGACAAAACTACGCCGCTGACCAAATGGAAAAACGATTGGCTGGCCAAAAATAACGACAACCAGTTCGTTATTGATGGAGCACTGGCTAACAAGCGGCTTGAAGCTCTAGCTGACGTCAGCGAGCAATACCACGATGCGCTTGAAAAGCAGGGCTACTACGATTTCGACGACATGATTTTACGCTCAATTAGCGCACTCGAAAACAACGATGATTTACGTTACAGCCTCCAAGAGCGCTACCAGTACCTGCTACTTGATGAATTCCAGGATACCAACGCCGCTCAGTTTAAATTGGTTGAATTGCTGACCGATAATCCGGTACACGAAAACCGCCCGAATGTAATGGCAGTCGGTGATGATGATCAAGCCATCTATGCATTTCAAGGTGCGAATTATTCGAACATGCTCGATTTCTTTAATGCTTACCGCGAAGTTGGCATTATCAACTTAACCGAAAATTATCGTTCGCACGCCGATATCTTGGCGACCGCGCACAAAGTTGCCAGCCAAATTGAGGCGCGACTACAGCATCATTTCCCTGGTCTCGAAAAACTCTTGGTTGCGAGTAACTCAAAATTGCCAAAACAATCTGAGTTATCGCGCCATGAGTTTATTAGCGACATTGCACAGTACGATTGGATTGCTAACGAAATCGAACAGCTCATTAAAAAAGGGCAGTCACCACATGATATTGCAGTTCTGGCACCAAAGCATAAGTTTCTTGAGCAACTAGTGGCCCACCTTAACCAACGACACATTCCCGTTGCTTACGAGAAGCGCGAGAATATCCTAGAGGCGAGTGTTATCCGGCAGCTCCTCGGCATGAGCAAGCTTGTCCTTGCCATCCGTGACAGCAACCAGGCAGTCGCGGGCGCGCTCTGGCCAGAAGTGCTGAGCTATGACTTTTGGCAGCTGCCAGCCAGTACTATCTGGCAAACTAGCTGGGCAGTCAGCGATAGCCGCGGTACGCTCAATTGGAGTCAAGCGCTTCTTGAAAATGAACTATTCATCCGCCCGGCGCTTTTGTTGCTCACACTTGCCGCTCAGGCCGACACGTTGCCGCTGGAGCAGATGCTTGACCATCTTATCGGCACTGCCGCCATTACCACCAACGATGAACGTCTAGCGGAGGCGAGCTCGCCACTGCGTGATTATCTGCTTGCCCCAGATCCAAGTGACGTCACCGAGCCGGAGCTGTTTTATCACACTTTGTCGCATCTGGCCGTCTTGCGCGCCAAGCTGCGCGAACATCAACAAGCCGCCGACCACCCGCTTGTGCTCCGTGATCTGATTGATTTTGTAGCACTCTACGAGCGTTCAGGCCAACAAATGCTCAACACCAGCCCATACAATCAACATGCCGATGCCGTGCAGTTGATGACCGTTTTTAAGGCCAAGGGGCTTGAGTTTAATCACGTGTTCTTGCCCAGCATTCACGATGATGTCTGGGGCGAAACCTCACGTGGCGGTAGCAATCGTTTAACATTGCCCGCAAATTTGGCTCCTGTCAGGCCTGGCGCGACAACGCCAGATGAACGGCTACGCATCTTTTTCGTAGCAATCACTCGTGCACGACTTGGGTTGCATTTTACTAGTTTCACGAGCAGTTTTAGCGGTAAGGCGACCAGAAGGTTGAAATACATGGACGAGCAGGAGACAGCTGATGGCGGCCATGCTGCACTTGTCTTGCCTGAGTATGCTCAGCCAGTTATTCAGCACAACGACACACCGCTCAGCATCGAGCAGCTCGAACTCGACTGGCGCACAAAACACTTTGAGCAGAGCGATGCCAGCCTTAAGGACTTACTGAGCGAACGTATCAAGGATTACCAATTAAGCCCGACACACCTCAACATGTTTACTGACCTGATATACGGCGGCCCAAGGGCGTTCTTCTTCAACATCTTATTACGCTTTCCAACTGCCCCTGGCGTTGATGGTATGTTTGGCACCGCCATGCACGAAACACTTGAATGGGTTCAGCAAAGTCGCAAGAAACAAGCCGAGCTCCCAGCAATCAGTGATATTGAGGCTCATTTTTCAGCTAATCTCGCTGCATTACAACTGCCAGAAACAACACTGCAGCAATTACAAGAGCGTGGCCATCACGCGCTACGTGCCTATATTCCAGCGCGAGGCGAGACATTACAAGCAAACGACATTTCAGAGGCCAACTTTAGAAACGAAGGCGTTTTTGTCGGCAAAGCTCACCTTAATGGCAAAATTGACCGACTTATTATCGATAAAGCCACAAAGCGCATCACTGTCGTTGATTACAAAACCGGCGCCAGCTACGGAGCTTGGAAAAAAGATGCTAAGCTGCACAAATATCGCCAACAATTGTACGGCTATAAATTACTGATTGAGGGCTCACACAGTTACCGCGGCTACACCGTCGATCGTGGCATACTCGAATTTGTCGAGCCAGATACTAATGGCGTTATCAATTCACTTGAGCTAACATTCAACGATGACGAGCTCGCTCGAACCAAGCAATTACTTGAGGCCATGTGGCAAAAAGTGCAAGACCTTGACATGCCCGATGTAAGCCAATATGGCACGACGCTCAAAGACATTGAGCGATTTGAAGATGACCTGCTCACTTCAACTGTCTAACGTTTTGGACGAAGCGGCAAGTAGGCTATGATAAAGATAGTATGAACATCGAAACCATCAAACAGCTTGCGCGTGACACCACCCGACAATATAATCCTCAAGGTTTAGTACCTTTTCCTTTTGATGCGATTGTCGACTCGCGCGGTGATCTCGATATCTTTTATTCAACTGCAACTTCGGATGATATTTCTGGTGCCATTTTTTTGCAAGACGACCGTTTTACCATTCTCATCAACAGCACCAAGCCGAATGTACGCCAATACTTTACGATCGCGCATGAACTTGGGCACTATTTTATCCATCGTGAATGGCTTGTCGAAAACAGCAATAAAGGCTTTGTTGATTACTCTGACACGCTTGACGGCCAAGGCATGCTCCTTCGACCCGACGCGCCCGAGACCATGACAAGTGTTGATTTGCAAAAAGAGCGAGAAGCTAACAACTTCGCTGCCGAACTACTTATGCCCGAAAGTGAAGTCCGTCAGGTATGGGAGCTAACGCACGATATTGTTGAGTGCGCTAAAACCTTCCAAGTCTCTCGCGTTGCCATGGCGGTTAGATTAGAGCGACTGGCATTACAGTAATGAGCGGCACACCTGATAAACACACCGGCCTTAATGACCTTGAATCTGTTATCGCAACATTGCGCAGTGAAATTACTGATGCATCGACACGATCACCTGATCGTCAGACGCCCGAGAGCATCGATGAGAAGAAACGTAAACTCAAGATTGAAAATGATAATGCCGAAAACAATCAGCAGCTCAAAGCCACGACGCTAGACCGACTGTTCATATTTTTAGGTATAGAGACAGTCATTATTTTCGTGATGGCGTTTTTCCAAGGATTCCGCCCAAGTGGTTTTGCGCTTGATGATTGGAGCTTTCGATTGATCGTATCGGCAACGCTCATACAAATCGCGACAATGCTGACGATTGCGGTACGACATTTGTTTCCGACGCCAAAGCACAGCGATAAATAGTTGTTTAATATTGACAAATGTGATATAATATATTGGTTCTGGAGCTTTTTAGTGCATAAAAGTAAGGTATTTTATGGCTGAAAAGCAAGATAAGACTCACATCAATGATTTGAGAGATCTACCTGATGAAGGCGCATTTCTACCACCGCACCGCCCACTCGTAAAAGGTACGAAGCCCAAGCAGGAGCGCAATCCGCAGCGTAGACTGAACAAGTAATGCAAGGCGCGCTAACGGCTCCAGAACACAATAGCCAGCGGCCCAGCCATGACGCCCACAAAGCGCTCTCGCTGGTGCCGCTGGCGTTCTTCTTTATAACCGTGTTTTATCTGCGATGGTGTATGATAGTAACGAACTTTTTAAGAATATATGCAAACTTTTTGGAATCAACTCCCACCGGCTTTTTATGTGCTCGCGCCAATGGAAGGCGTTACTGATAACGTTTTTCGTAGCGTTGTTTCTCGTGCTGCGGCGCCAGATGTTTATTTTACAGAATTTGTTAACGCAGCCAGTTTTTGTAGTCCGAAGGGAATTCACTCGACACGTGGCCGTCTCGCGCTGAGTGACACGAAGGATGAACGCACAACACCCGTTGTAGCGCAAATCTGGGGCACTAAACCAGAACAGTTTGCACAGATGGGCAAGGCACTCGCCGAAATGGGCTATGACGGAATTGATATCAACATGGGCTGCCCGGTGAAAGATGTCATCAAAACCGGCGCCTGCTCGGCTTTGATCAATACGCCCGACCTCGCCGGCGAACTGATTGCCGCAGCGAAAGAAAGCGGTTTGCCGGTGAGTGTAAAAACCCGCATTGGCTTTAAAGAACCGGCTATTGAGCAGTGGATTGGCTTTTTACTGCAGCAAGACTTGGCCGCCCTGACAGTTCATGCGCGCACCCAGCGTGAGATGAGCAAGGTACCAGCGCATTATGAGGCGTTTTCGGTAGTGACTGAATTGCGCGATCACCTCGCGCCAACGACGTTAATCATTGGCAACGGTGATATTCTGGACCGCACACAAGGTGATGCTTTAATGCGTGAACATAATCTTGATGGCGCAATGATTGGGCGTGGTGTATTTAGTGATCCTTATTGTTTTGAAAAGCTACCACAGCCACATGATCGTTCGGCGCTCATTGAACTTTTGCGTTACCATCTTGACGTTTTTGATCTCGCGGCAAGCGAAATGCCACGCAAGTTTGATCCACTCAAGCGATTTTTTAAGATTTATATTCGTGAGTTTGACGGTGCAAGTGAGTTGCGCGATAAGTTAATGCATACGCGAACGACGGCAGAAGCGCGGGCGATTCTCACAGAATAATTGACTCCTTAATTTTTTTATGCTATACAGGTAGTACGCTTCGACTACGCAAAGGAGAACGAAGATGGCGCTTGGTATGTCGTTCGATGCCGTCATTGGCCGAGTCACGGACAAGATGTCCCGGCTTGGTGCGGGCAACATCGATTCCAACGACAGGTACAAGCTCGAGCAGTTCGCCAGGCAGCAGGGCCCTCAGGGCAACCAGGCCAGGGAGCTGCTGAAGAAGGTCAACGGAGGTCGCTAGCCCCACAGACGGGCATCGTGAGGGAGTAACCCCTCAAGCCCTCTCGATGCCTCAAGCCGTGGAGTGGCGACGACAACCCCGATAGTCGCCGCTCCACGGTGAAGCTTGATGGAAGATGAAGCACAGCGCGTGTCACGCCTGTTGCTAGCGACGACAAATCTCACGGGGAGCGAGCGTCGTCGCACCTTCCATCGTCCCGCCGCCCGACCGAGAAATCGTGACACCGGCCCCAACCAATAGGGTGTACACGAAAAACTCGGTCGGGCGGCCTCAAAACCCGCTGTTTTAACAGCAAAACCCACAGCACGCTAGAGCAATTACTTGTTCGCGGCTGTGGGTCGTTTTAATTCTAGAGATTATTAAATGCTATTGAGCACCATCGGTCGTGTCACTGGCTTTATCAAGTTCGGCTTTTAGAGATGTATCCGATGCCCTGAAGTACTGGACGAGCCATTTATTGTCGTCGTTTTTCTCGGTTATCTTCACATACTTAGTGCCGTCATCTGTTTTGATGCCATAGACAAATACCGCATAGGATTCGCCGCCGCTGGAGGCTAAGGCGCTGTCAGTGACCGATTCTTCACCACGCAACAAAGGCGAAATTTCACGAAGCGCCGCAGTAAGCGAGGCCTTAGTAGTTACTTTTTTGAAATCGCTGGTCGCAAGTGCATATACAGCATCGGAGTCATCGGCTTGGATAGCATTCATAACTTGGTCGCTCACGTTTTGTGCTTGGCGGGTAGCATTGCCAAAGAACGTAAGAAACAAGGTGACTGCAATAATTGCAATAACGACAAAACCAGCACCTGCAGCGATAAGTATTTTAGCAACTTTTGGTAACCCTTTTTTACCAGCTGGCGCTGGAGCATACGCTGGTGTACCGAAAGTAGGTGCTGGCGAGAAAGGATCAACAGCGGGGGCAGAAGCGTACCCTTGATTCGCCATTGGGTTTGGCGTCGGGGCCGGAGCAGCAATCGGAGGCTGCGCTGGCTGTATTTGAGCAACCGGAGTTGGCTGCGGCGTAAATGGCTGCGGCTGGGGCAGCGGCTGAGCTGGTTGCGGTTGTGGCGATGCTAACGGTGTTGGCTGAGGCTGCGCAATAGGCGATGGCGTCAATGGCGCTTGTTGAGCGTCAGTGCGTGCTGGCGCGCTTACTGGCGCTGCAGCACGTGCAAATGCCTCAGAACCTACAAAAGGGGCAGTACCCTGTGTTTGCGCGCTTGCAACATGCTCTGGCGTCCATGGTTGTGGCGCGGGCGCTGGAGTAGACGCTTGCGACGGAGGCACTACGGGCTGCGGAGCAGGGGTAGGGTTTTGATTTTGGGTGTTCGGATCAGGATTCATGTTTTTCCTTACTACTAGTATGTAGCAAGTATATCATGTCTAGCTTAAGCACTATGTCAGTTACGCGCGTGAAGTCCGTGAGTGAATTCGAGAGCGTAAACGGCTACGTAGTTGTAGGCCACGTAAAAATTGGAGCCGTTGGTTACGCGTTTTTGATGCACGGTAAAAAACTGGTTGGTCACCAGAAGTTAAGGTACCTGCAGTTGCCAATGTGCGAATCAGAAAATCAACAAGCGCTTTTTGATGGGCTAGCCGACGATCAAGCCCTTGGCTTGCTGCGTATTTTGCGACCTCATCGGCATACATGCGACCGACCCAGAGATCAACCACAAAAGCCTGAGCAGTACTCAAAATGCCACGCTCCTGAAGAATGGCATTGAATTCTCGTTGATGGAATGTCTGGCCGGCAACATCATTGATCACCACGAAATCTTCGAGATGATCATCACGAAGCTGTTTGATAACCGCTCCCGAAGCCTCGAGCAACTGTAACGTTTTTACACCGGCAGCATCGACAAAGTAATGGTCTGCGTTATCAACCGCCGCTTGGTAGACGGCAAAAACGGCATCGATTGCCTGGCGATAACTGGGTGCTTCGCTACCCAAAACGATAGCAAGCACTCGTTCGATATCTTCACGGAAAATAAGTGCATTATGAGTAATTTCAGGGTACTTATCGATAGCGCCGCACCCACAATTGTCACCCTTGGCATGATTATCAGTATGGCCACCGTGCGTGTAATGTAGCTTCTTCATTAACTGCGCAGTTGTTTCACGGTCACCTAAAATCGTAGCATCAGCAAGCATATCACCCCACACGGCCGAACGCATCATGCTTGCGAATGCCACTAGTCCGCCACCAAATACCTTGGCTCGCAAAAGTGAGCGTTTGTGTGACACTTTTTGGCCGCCTTTAACGCTATAAATAACCTGCGCCTCGCGACCGTCACCGCAGCCATTATCACGAGCTTCACTATCTACTTTTTTAAACACACGTGAGTCATTTTCGATGATTTCAGCACCAACGATTAGCGCACCATGGCCAATTGCACCGGCACCAAGCTGTTGAGCAACGGCAATCGAACCGCTCCCAAAGCCAAAGCCTTGAGGATATAGTAAAGAAACATTATTATGCGTCGAGAGAGTATTTTTACTCATAAGAGCCCTTGATTGAGGTAAATAACTCTGCTTATTGTACACATATAGAATAGTTGTGCAAGCGGATGCGGCACCCGGTGATCAACGCTGATCGCCGGGTGCCGTCCACTCCTTACACGCTCGCCAGGCGGTCGATGCGGTCGATGTTGAGCACGAAGTCGTCACTCGACAGTTGTGCGCTCGCCACGACTGCGAG
Source organism: uncultured bacterium (assembly GCA_903821365.1). Taxonomy (GTDB): domain Bacteria; phylum Patescibacteriota; class Saccharimonadia; order Saccharimonadales; family Saccharimonadaceae; genus CAIJKY01. The sequence goes on from CAIJKY010000011.1 coordinate 63,478, forward strand.
GCCGAATAGCCGCGCTACAAGCGCCGCGTGACGCGCCTTCGATTGGACATCCGTCATGCGGATTGCGTTCATGCCCGCCATCCACTCGTTGATGATCGGTGGCTGCCCACCAATCGCTTTTCCAAGCCAGTCGTGCGCCACGAAAATCCGTGGTAGCTGATTATACAGCACCATGCCCACGAGCGGGGCTCTGGTGGTCTGGTCGCAGTATAAGCCCTCGATGCAGTGCTCTTCTTCAAGCGGGCTGAAGTCGAGCGGCACGTAGTCGGATGGCATATGCCGAGCCCAGGTAGCGAGTGCTTGGCGTGACGCGACATCCAGTGGAAACACGGGGTGCAGGCGGTCGTAGAGCCGGTAGAGTGGCGCGTCGGGGTCGACCATCAGCTGCAAGGCCGATCGCCACTCGCGTAGCGCTACGCAGTCGTCATGCAGGTGCAGTTCGAAGCCGAGACTTGACAGCTCGTAGACTGCAGCGATGAAGTCGTCACAGCCGGTCACCGCGTTATGCATCAACGCCAACGTCAAGCAGCCGCCAGCGAGGCCGCCACCTGGACGAGACTCCATGCAGTAGGTGGGCATCCATGAACTCGACACCTGTTTCCAAGCTTTTTCCGGAAACAGTGCAGTTATTGCATCCAGAACGCGAACCGAGTCAAGCGGTAGGCGTATAGCACCACCAATTCCGGCCTCACCAATCGGATGCATCTCCATTGCCACGTCAACCATTCACATCACCTCAGTGTCGTCGTAAGAAGTGGTCTCAGCTATAATACAATAAGTTAGCGAGGCAGCAAATTAGCGACGTTTGTGACGGCGCAAACCAGCCACTTTGATGCGCACTGCGTAGCGATCAATCAGCATCTGGGCTTTTTCAATCTCAAGACTGTCACGAGCACGGGCCTTCATCTCTTCGGCTTTACGGAGCGCCTCGATAGCAATATCTTCAGCGATCTCGTCTGAATGTTCGGCCTCATCAATCAGAACCTTTACTGCCTCGGGCGTGACTTCGGCGACGCCGCCACTTGCTGCGAACACTTCAAGATCACTGTCGGCATCACCTTTTTTGCGTCGCACACTGATCACACCAGTTTTCATAAGTGTAATGAGTGGTTGATGCCCAGGAAAAACAGCAATTGGGCCAGACTGGGTTGGGAGCTGCACTTCATAGACTTCTTCGCTGAATTTATTACCAGCAAGCGTGATAAGATCAAGCTTCATAGACTTACGCCTTGACGTCTTTGATGCCACCCTTCATATAGAAGGCACTTTCTGGCTTGTCGTCGTGTTTTCCTTCAAGTATCTCGGCGAACCCTTGAATTGTGTCCTTGAGCGGTACGTATTGACCAGGGTTACCTGTGAATTTCTCAGCAACAAAGAATGGCTGGCTCAAGAAACGCTGAATGCGACGCGCACGGCTGACCGTTTGCTTTTGCTCTTCACTCAACTCTTCCATACCCATGATGGCGATGATGTCCTGAAGGTCTTTGTAGCTTTGCAATACACGCTGCACTTCGCGAGCAACACGATAGTGCTCTTCGCCAACAACTTCAGGGTCAAGAATTGTCGAGCCAGAATCAAGTGGGTCAACGGCAGGATAAATACCAATCTCTGTCAAGGCTCGGTTGAGCGAGATCGTCGAGTCAAGGTGGGCAAAGGTAGCTGCTGGGGCAGGGTCAGTCATATCATCAGCCGGTACGTACACCGCTTGGATAGAGGTAATTGAGCCTTTTTTAGTGGTCGTAATACGCTCCTGCAGAGCACCCATTTCTTGCTGCAAGTTTGGCTGATACCCAACCGCAGATGGCAAACGGCCAAGCAGGGCCGATACTTCGGCACCAGCTTGAGTAAAACGAAAAATATTGTCGATAAACATCAGCACATCTTTGCCTTCATCGCGGAAGGCTTCCGCCATTGTTAGACCAGTCAAGGCTACACGAAGACGAGCTCCAGGTGGCTCATTCATCTGGCCAAAGACCAGACTCGTTTTGTCGAGGACGCCAGCTTCTTCCATTTCGTAATAAAGGTCGTTACCTTCACGAGTACGCTCACCAACACCGGCAAAAACTGAATTACCAGAATGGAATTTAGCGATGTTGTTGATAAGCTCTTGAATAATCACCGTCTTACCAACCCCGGCACCACCAAATAAACCAACCTTACCACCACGAGTAATTGGCGCGATCAAGTCGATAACTTTGATGCCGGTTTCAAGTACTTCAGCTTTGTTGGATTGCTCGGTGAGTGGTGGTGGATCGCGGTGGATTGGAGCAAGCGTAATGCCTTTTTTGACTGGCTTGCCGTCAATAGGCTCGCCGACCACGTTAAACATACGACCCTGCGTATCGACGCCAACAGGAACACTAATCGGCGCGCCCGTTGCAACAACTGTTTGGCCGCGTTTTAAGCCATCGGTGCTCGAAAGGGCAATTGCTCGCACCGAGTTTTCACTCAAGTGCTGCGCCACTTCAAGAACGGTCAATTTGTCGCCGCTCGTAATGTGCAGCGCATCGTAAATCGCAGGCAAGCTGCCTTTTTTAAATTCTACGTCAACCACCACACCAACAACTTGGATGATTGCGCCTTCGTGCTTGTTATGTCCATCTGCCATGGTTATCTCCTCAATTCTCTTCAGTACTATTAGTTGTCAGGGTTATGCGGCTTGTGTCATCGTGCACTACGGTCGGTTCGAGCCCGTATAGCTCATCAGAATATGCCAATTCGGGAATATCTCTGAGGAGGTAAATGGGCTTGCCAAGTGCATATGCCATACCCATTTCAAGGAAAGTGTTTGGGCCAATATAATTGGCAACGCCATTTTTGTCGTAATTTGCCACAAGCAACACATCTGACTGCTTAATCTTATTGGTATGCTCACGAATAAGCGCTGGCTTGTCGCGGCGCAGCTCCTGGCTGGCCGGAATGCCGCTCGGCTGCGGAAGGTATACCTCGTGGCCAGCTGCTTTTAAGCGTTCTGCGATCATACTCATGTTGTCGTATGACCCAATTGACCCAGATATAGTAATTATCATTTCATTGCCTCCGCGCCGCCGGTAATTTCAGCGAGCTCTTGTGTAATGTATGCTTGTCGTGCCTTATTCATCTCAAGCGTTAAATCACCAATAAGATCGTTAGCGTTGTCAGTTGCATTGTGCATTGCCATCATGCGCATCATATATTCTGATGCTTTTGCACTCAACATCGCTTGCAGTAACTGGCTTTCAATCAAGCGGATAGTGATGGTGCTTAAGACTTCTTCGGCCGATGGCTCAAAGATTGCCGTCTGCAAAACATCCGGGGTTTCAATTGTTTCAAAGCCAGCAGGGAGGACACGGACTGATTCAGGCTTTTGGTTGACGGTTGAAACGTAGTTAGTATAGAGCACTTCAACAGCATCAATCTCACCGCTCAGGAAGCGCTTAATAGCGCCGGCGACAATTGGCTGTAAGTAATGTTGATCGGGCGCATCAGGAATTTCAGTGTAGGCACCGTCCACTTTTAAGCGACTAATGCGCGCAGCAAAACTCCCTGCTTGACGACCCATTGTAATAGCATGGCTGTCAATACCCTCATGCTTATCGCTAGCAAGCCGGGTCGTAAACAGCTTTAGTAGGTTGCTATTATAAGCGCCGGCGAGACCTTGGTCGCTCGATACAACGATATAGAGGCGGCTTTTGATCGGGCGCTCGATATATAAGGGCTGATCATCGGTATCACCAGTCGCTTTAAGATGTGCTAGCAACTCACGGGCGGTCGCAGCATACTCGCGACTCGCCGTTGCCGCTTCTTGGGCGCGCCGAAGATTACTCGCCGCCACAAGCTCCATGGCTCGTGTAATCTGGCGAGTGTTCTTAACCGAGCCAATCCGGTCTTTAATGGCGCGCGTTGCAGGCATTAAGCTGCGAAGCCTTTCATGACTTTCTTGGCTGCATCAAGGATGGTCTTGGTCATTTCATCGCTTACCTTGTCACCAACACTAAGTGTACGCATAGCATCTTTGTGCTCGTGCCATAGCTCAGTCAAAAGAGCCGTTTTAGCATCTTGGATTTTTTCAACAGGGACTTCATCCATAGTGCCATTGTTTGCAGCAATCAGCATGGCGGTCATTTCCCAGACACCCATTGGCTGGTATTGTGGCTGCTTTAACAACTCGGTCAAGCGCTGGCCACGGTTCAGGCGCTGACGAGTCTCGGCATCAAGATCAGTTGCGAATTGCATAAAGGCAGCGAGTTCACGGAACTGCGCTAGGTCAAGCTTAAGGCCACCACCAGCTGATTTGACTGCTTTTGTTTGAGCGGCACCACCGACACGGCTGACCGACAAACCGACCGAAATAGCCGGGCGAATACCTTGGTAAAACAAGTTCGTTTCAAGGAAAATCTGGCCGTCAGTGATCGAAATAACGTTGGTTGGGATGTAGGCAGAGATATCACCAGCCTGCGTCTCGATGATTGGCAAGGAGGTCAATGAACCAGCACCAAGCTCATCGTTCAGCTTGGCAGCGCGTTCAAGTAGACGCGAGTGCAAGAAGAAGACATCACCTGGGTATGCCTCGCGACCCGGTGGACGACGCAACAAGAGCGACATTTGACGGTAAGCCGTGGCATGCTTGGTGAGATCATCGTAAATGATTAATGCGTGTTGCTTGTGGTCGCGGAAGTATTCAGCCATCGAGCTACCAGCGTATGGCGCCAGGTAAAGCAGTGATGCTGGGTCAGCAGGACCGGTGGCGACGACAATAGAATTGTCCATCACACCTTCTTCTTTGAGGCGATCAACCAGCCGAGCAATTTTGCTGAGTTTTTGACCAACTGCAACGTAGACATTAACCACGCCGGTTTTTTGACGGCCTTGGTTAATCATAGTGTCGAGAGCAATGGCGGTTTTACCGGTTTGACGGTCACCAATAATAAGTTCACGCTGACCACGACCGATAGGGATGATCGCATCAATTGCCGTGATACCGCTCATCAACGGTTCGTGGACACTTTTGCGCGCCATAACGCCAGGAGCATCGCGCTCAACTGGATAGCGTAGCTTGGCATTAATCGGGCCTTTGCCATCAAGCGGTCGGCCAAGTGGGTCAACAACGCGGCCAAGTAATTCAGGGCCAACTGGCACATCGAGCACGTGACCGCTAAGACGAACGCTTGCACCAGCGCTTACTTCTTGGTCACTTCCGAGAAGTACAGCGCCGATTTCATCTTCGCCAAGGTTAAGAATAAAAGCTTCAACGGTGCCACCACTGGTCGTATCAATGGTGATAACTTCGTTGGCACCAGCCCCCGCAAGGCCGTAGATCCAAGCAACGCCGTCACCAATGCGGGTGACGATGCCGGTTTCAACGAGGCCCTCAGAAGCACGGAGGCCATCAATGGCAGCGCGGATGTCTTTGGATAATTCCTTTACTGAAATGTCTGTCATAATATAATTCCTAATTCTTTGCCGTTAGTTTGCAGCCGACGTGGCTTTAAGTTGATTCAGTTGGCTGCGCACTGTGGTGTCAAGCTTGCGACCGTTAAAGCTAAGCTGGATACCACCGAGAAGTGAAGGATCGATTGCTTGCTCAAGCGTTACGTGCTTTGCGCCGCTCTGCTGACTTACTAGCTCTTTGAGAGCGGCAACCACTTTCGTGTCTAAGTCATGAGCGCTGATAACTGTTGCTGTCGCTTGACCATGCATACTGAGCGCAGTTGTGATGTCTGCAAGGTAGGCGTCGAGTTGCTTTGTCTGCTTTGTTTCGATCAAATATGCAGCGAATGAACGAACAAGTGCATGTGTCGATGCCGGCTGACGTATCAACTGCTCGACCACAGCACGGACAACGAGCCGACGACTCAGACGCTGTGCCATAATCTTACGCGTTTCCTTTTGGCTCTGAGGCAAGCGCTTTTTCTATCAAACTGTTATCTGCGCGAGCATCAAGCTTGCTTCCAATGATTTTTTCAGTCGCGTCAGCAACGAGCTGCTTCGTCTCTTGACGGAGCGCGGTACGTGCAGCGACGATATCACTTTCGATACCAGCCTTTGCCTCGGCAACAATGTGCTCGGCTTTTGAGGCTGCGCGCGCCTCAGCTGCAGCGACCATGTCGCCAGCCTCTTTGTGGGCAGTTGCGACGATAGCGTCGGCTTCTACCCGGGCTTGCTTGAGCTGAGCGGCAATACGCTGTTCGGCTTCGCTGGCTTGCTTTTGTGCGGCTTCTGAAGCTTTGGCGCCAGCATCAAGCTGTTCTTGACGCTTGTCAATCGATGCAATGATGATCGGATAAACATACTTGCCAAGCAAAAGAACCAAGATCAAGAAGGCGACTGCTTGCAGTATCAGCAGCTTCCAGTTAATACCGAGCGCCGTAAAGAGATCCGCCTTTTGGGTTGAAGCGGTCTCTGCGAAGCTAGTAAGTATTGATATGTGTGCCAAGTCAGTAAGCTCCTAGAGGAATTTGGCGATAATAGCCACGATAATAGCGATGATAGCCAACGCGTCGACAAACGAGATGGCAAGAATCATCAAACCACGAATGTCACTAATTTTCTCTGGGTTACGGCCAGCAGCACCAACCGCTGCAGCACCAATCAAACCAGCACCAATGCCACAAAGGCCAGCAGCAATTGCGTAGGTCAAGCCAAAAGCGAGTTGTCCAATTGATTGTTCCATTATTATATTCTCCTTTGATTAATCAAATCAGTTATATTTACCATACCATTATTATCAATCTGACGCAGCAGCAGGGCGGGCGCGCTTATCAGGAGGGGTATGCGAAGTAGGAAGTTGCTTGTCGGCGGCATGGTCGTCGTCCGAGCCATGTTGGGCAGTGCCGAGGGAAATAAACACAATCGTGAGCATAAAGAAGACGTAGGCCTGAATTGTACCAATAAACAGTTCGAAAACCATAAAGAATGGCAGCGCCACCACTGCAAAGTAATTGGTCAAGAAGCCAACCATGACCAAAAGCACTTCGCCAGCGAATACGTTACCGAATAGACGCATGCTCAGCGCAACCAATCGAGAGAATTCGGCTATAAGCTCGAGAATACCCTCAAACGCGCCAGCAGGATCACGGAGCGGATTACGAAGATAACGCTTTGCGTTACCAAACACTCCATGGGTACGAATCGCATAAATCTGCACTGTTACCATGCTGATGATCGCAAGCGCAAAAGTGACGTTTAAGTCAGCGGCAAGTCCACGGAATAATGGCAGGCCGTTATAGGTGACCGGGCCAACAAAAGGCAAGATGCCCGTCCAGTAGTTGACGACGATAAAGAAAAAGAGCGTAATTGATAGTGGCGCAAGCGCGCGGGCTGCCTTGCGGTTATTAGTGACCTGCTCAATAGTGTTGAGCAGCCCTTCAAATAACCATAGCGTTGCGACGGCAAATCGATTACGGCTCCGCGTCTTAGCGGCTCGTGCCATGTAGGCGAAGAGCGCAATAACTAAAGCGTAGCCCAATACGCCGAGCAGCATTGAATTGGTAATAGGTATAGGCCCTATGTTGAAAAATGTGTCAGGCGCAAGACTAATATGCGGCGTTTCAGCGGCAAATGATGTGAGTGGCGAGAGCATTACAAGCTGCCCTTATCAGACTTTAGCTGTTGGCGCACTAATAAAACGGCGATAGCACTACCGACAAGTATGCCGATGAGCGTAAGCCAAGGCTTTGTCTTAAAGCTGTTGTCACCCCAGACGCCGAGTAAGGCGCCACCGATACTTGGAACAAAAAGGCGCCAAGTCGTGTCAGCCATAGTACTAAACACAAAAATCGCCGATTGTTTCGTCGGCATGGTTACGGCTTTGTTTTCAGCTGTCGGCTGTTTTTTTGAAGTCGGCATGTGACGCTAGTATAGCAGGGGTGGCCCCCTGTGGGCAAGGGTTAGCACGGTCAATGCTATCTTCGCTGACGTGATTAGTGATAAACTAAGAACCGGGTATACTACAATGTATGCCTCGACGTAATCAAAACGCAAGTCAATCAGGCGATAAGCCATCGCGGCGAACAATTAATACAGTTCAGTCCAGCAGCGCCGCCCAGTGTCAAGCAAAGGTTCGCTATGCAACTGCCGAAGATGCAGATGATGCACTCTACGACGCAACAATAGTACGCCCTGACACGCCACTCGCAACCTATCAGTGCCTCCAATGTTTTGGCTGGCACCTCACAAGTCGAACACGAATAACGTAATGAGAGGATAATCATAATGGACAACACAACGCCCCCAACTTTTACACAAGACCCAGCAACAGCTCAGACGCCAGCCGTCAACGCTGTCGAACGCAAGATCACCATTTACGGCGCTGAGTGGTGTGGCTACTGCCACCAAGCTATGGATTACTTTGAAAAGAAAAATCTCAATTTTGGTTATCACGATATTGAAAAAGAACCAATGGCTGCCGAAGAGCTCACACAAAAACTTGGCGGACCAGTACAAGGTGTTCCAGTTATTGATGTCTACGGAGAAATAATCCTAGGCTATGACCTAGCAAAAATTAACGCCGCTCTCGCAAAATAATAATGAAGAGTAGATCGGTCATTTTTACCGCTATTGGTGCGGTATTGGTCTGTTTTGTTGCGGCAGTGATTGTCTTTGCCTCAATGAGCATGAAAGAAAATGCCGATGTCGTAATGGTTCCTTTGTCATCGTCAGGTAATGGCGACTCTGGCGCAAACGAACGGTCTTCAAGCGTCCCGATGCCATCACCGAACACCGTTGCCGGCCCAGACAAGACACTCGCAACTGCCAAACCCGGTACCTATCAAGATTACTCTGCAAATGCGCTCGCAAATGCTGGCACAAATACGCGTATTTTATTTTTCCATGCGCCGTGGTGTCCACAATGCCGAGCACTTGACGCTGACATTACTAAAATGGGCGTTCCAGACGGCCTTAGCATTTTTAAAGTTGACTACGACAGCAATACTGACTTGCGTAAACAATATGGCGTCACCCTTCAAACAACGGTCATTAAAGTGGATGCTTCTGGCGTTAAGCAGGCAATGTTCGTTCCGTACAGCGATCCAAGTCTTGCGAACATGCTAGCGGGGCTCAGTTTGTAATACAGCCATCTCCACTCGTGTGGTGCATTCCACTGCAGTAGATCACTAGCGCTCCTCCACTTCACGCGCTACAGTAGCAGAAGACAAGTGGTGGCGATAACAAAAAGGAGCGGCACGTATGTTTGAAGACTTCAAGCAAAAAGACAGTATCGTCGTTGTCTACACAGGCGATAATAAAGGTAAAACCAGTGCGAGCATTGGCCTAATGTGTCGTGCGCTTGGTCGCGGCTGGCGCGTCGCATACATCCAGTTCATCAAAAACTGGGAAGTTGGCGAACATAACTTCATTCATACGATTCAACCGCTATATGGCGACTCACTTTATTTTTACAAAGGTGGTCGTGGATTCTATGATGCGGCAGGCTTAAGCGCAAAAGATGTCAGCGCGGCAGATCACAAACAAGCCGCGAGCGAAACGCTAGATGAAGCCATCAAAGCAATAAACAGCGGCGATTTTGACTTAGTAATCTGCGACGAAATTAATAATGCCTTGAGCGATGGGCTTATTACGAAAACTGCATTTAAAAGGCTTCTTACCGATCGACCGCCGACCGTAAGCCTATGCTTTACGGGACGCAATTACCCAACCGATTTGCTGGGTTATGCCGATATTGCGACAGAGATGAAAAAGCTCAAGCATCATTTTGACGATAAATTTATTGCTAAAAAAGGCATCGACTACTAGAGTATGTCACGTCTCTCAAGTGATGCCGCCGTGCGGCGTCGGTTTAAACGGCTACTACAGACTTTGCTTATTGCAGCAGTTACAGCGTTTATCGGTTACGTCTCCCAGCTCCACCAGGGCATACCGGCCGCACAACAGTTACAGACACCAGCCGGGTCATACCAAGTGGTTGATACCGCCGACGGTGATACCATCTATGTCAGCATGGACGGGATTAAAGAAAAAGTACGATTAGTCGGCGTTGATACGCCGGAGACGCACCATCCAACGAAGCCCGTACAATGTTACGGCAAAGAAGCTAGCGCCTATACCGCCAGCTTAGTAAAGAATAAGGCCGTTACGCTCCGTAGTGACACAAAACAACCAAACCGCGATAAATATGGCCGCTTGTTACGCTATGTCTATTTGCAAGATGGACGTGAGCTTAATGAATTACTCGTCACTGGCGGCTACGCGTTTGTGACTAACTTTTCAACCGAAAAGAAAGCAGCATTACAGCAGCTTCAAGCAGTAGCAAAAGCAAATCGCATTGGCCTATGGGGCGCCTGTACGGTCATCACAAATGGGCCATACTTACAGACAAATAACGTCGCCCAATAGTGTCTTAGGTAACAGGCTCGGCGTCTTTGTAGATTGCAAGCATTCGCTTTGCAAGAACAGTAATGTCAAAGTCATGGCTTAGCTGACGAGAAGCAGCCGACATTTGCTTAATACGAGCAGGGTCCGCGAGCAGCTCGTCGAAAGCATCAGCAAAGCCTTCGGGGAGATGCGTCTTTGTTAATAATGCATTATCTTCAGTGAGGCCTTCTTGCAGTCTATCGTCGCAGTAAACCACTGGTAAGCCGCTTGCAATGGCCTCAAGGATAACCATTGGTTGATTGTCGAAGCGATACGAAGCCAATGTAAAAATATCACTTTGATTTAAGATTTCAGCGACGACGTGTGGCGGCTGCTTGTCGGTAAAGACGACTTTGTCGGTCAAGCCAAGCGATACGACGAGCTCCTGTAATTTCTCGCGTTCCGGACCGTCACCAATAAGGAACAATTTTACTTTTTCAGCCTTTAGTAACGGCATTGATTCAATAAGCGTTTTTTGTCGCTTCTCACCACTGAGCCGGCCAACCGCTGTAATCCAACGTTCACCAGCAGGCTTGATAAATTCACCAGCAGGCTTTGTTGCTTTATATTTGTCCAAGCTAATGCCATTTGGCACAACATAGCAATTAGCGTTCAGGCCGTGCGCCGCCATAGTATTGAAAAGGTGTTGTGATGGCGCAATACAAGCTGAAGTGTGTTCGAAAAAAGTGTTCATCAACTTCCAGGTTTGTTTTTTGAACAAGTCACGGTTTGTCATGCTTAGCGCCTCAAGTGAACCAAATTCGAATGGCAAAATTGGGCGCGTCTTAAATGCGATTGGATAGCCGATCGAGACCGCGATAATACCCGATATGATAGCCGCCGGATAATCGTCAATAAGTTCCGAGAAAAGCGTGTGCATAGTTGAAATATGGGGGATACCTTTGCGCTTTGCCACCATACTTCCGAGTGTACCAAGCCAAAACTGTGTGTGTGAGTGACATATATCAAAGTCGTAATCATCGAATTTTTTAGCCATGCCAGGGTAGACGATTGAAATCGGCCGCTTGTCAAAGATATAGGAGTTAATCGAATTGAGCCGAATAACATGATCGTCGTTGTCGTCATAGCCGGCACATTTTGGGGCAATAACATACACTTCGTGACCAAGCGCTTCATAGGCTGCACGTAAATTCTGAATAGAGGTAGTGACGCCGTGGACATACGGCAGGTAATCGTCAGTAAAGAAGGCGATTTTCATTTTTTTATTCCAAACATTGTATCTAGTATAACTTATTTTGATTTATACTAATACTACAATGAATCATAGTACCTCGCCATTCTTATCTGTTATCATCCCGTGCCGTAATGAAGAAAACAACATTCCGCTCTTATTACAAGACCTTGTTTCGCAAACCACCCAAGATTTCGAGGTCATTGTTGCCGACTCGGCATCGAGCGACAACACGGCGCGTGAGGCAAAAAAGTTTGGCAATCAGCTCACATTACATACAATTCGTGTCGATCAGCCAGGCGTCGCCTTGGCGCGCAACACGGCAGCAAGGCATGCACGTGGTGACTTTTTGCTATTCATTGACGCCGACATACGGCTTGAATCACCGTTTATTGCAGCTCTTGTATCAGCACTACGCGCGCGTAAGCTCGATGTCGCGGGCTTTCGCCAAAAACTAGTCACTCAAGCAGTTGGCCTTCGTTTGGGCGCAGCGTTTATGAATAGCTATGTTCAGCTTATGAGCCACACTCGGATTCCCATATTTTTCAGTTGTTTTGTGTGCCGTAGAAGTCTCCACGAAAGTATCGAGGGCTTTGATACGACCTTATACATCATGGAAGATTACGACTATGCCTTGCGCGCCAAACGAGCTGGCGGACGTTTCGGTATCATCAAAGATGTGCCATTCCTTGCATCGGCTCGGCGTTATGAAAATAACGGTGGCGGAGCGGGTATTCTAAAAGGCGTTTACGGCGAACTCTATCGGTACACGCACGGTCTACGCGTTGAAAAGCCCATCTATACCTATACCATGGGCGGCAAATCAGCGAACAACGCTAAAAAACCAAGGAAATAGATTTAATCCACCGTTACTGATGTTTGAGACGATCAAGCGCAATAGCAGCGCATTCTTCCCAGGCGTCAAAATGCAGAATATGCCCAACTCCAGGGATAATGCGACGATGCGCCTCGGGCAAAACCCGCGCCATTGTTGCAAGCGTCGAACGAGTTGCGACGTTGTCGCGGTCGCCAACGATATAGGTTACGCGGTCTTGCAAGGCTAGCGACAACAGTGGCCCATGGAATGGATTTTGCATCTCAAGCAACGTCGACATGCTATTTGGCATGTTCGGATCAATAAATTGTCGTTTAAAGTATTCGGACTCTTCGAGCCAGCGTTTCGCTTCTGGTTTACCGCTCACATGGAGGTACAATACCCGCAAAAATATCACCAGATGCGAATTATATAGTTTGAGCGCAATACGAGCAGGTAATGCACGGCCAGCATTACGAAGTACTCGTGAGGCAAGACTAATATCAGGGGTGGGGCAGCCCAAGATCAACTGCGCTTTAGCGGGCAAAAACCCTTGTTGGGCGTAATTATAACAAACAGCCGTACCAAAAGAGTTACCCATAACCAAGGCCGGTGAACGTCCTAAACTTTCAATGCAAGCATGAAACCAACGGCCAAAATCATCGAACGTCTTAGCCGTAATTGGCGCCGCGTTACCATGCCCAGGCAGATCGGGGGCATATACGGCGTAACCTTGGGCGGCAAGCTGTTGACCAACGAGCACCATATCAAGTTTGTTACCCGTCACACCATGCAACAAAATAACTACTTTGTCGGCACGCTCATTGGCCGCAAGAAAATAAAACGTTTCACCGTCAAGACGGCGTTCCAAAGGTGTAAAAACCTGCTGTATTTGCTCTAAAGTCTGCTGTGCAATAGCCGGCTGTTGCTGTTTCATAATATGTACGCCTCCAGTATAGCCCATCAGCAAGCTGCGCATTGGTACTTTAAGCTATTTCACACGTTTTGCTTTATACTAGAACAGATGAAACGCGCCAAAAAACCTGCTGCATCCGCCATTACGAATCGTCGTGCTCATTTTGATTATGCACTTGGCGATGAATTTAAGGTTGGCATTAGTCTTAATGGCCGCGAAGTACGCGCTGCAAGAGATGGCCACATCCAGCTCAAAGGCGCGTTTGTTACCGTTAAAGACAATGAGCTTTGGCTGACAAACGCCAGCTTTACTCTCCGAAATAACGAGCCGCACTCACGCGAGGCACGCACCGTCGACACATCTGCTCGTAAATTGCTAGCGCATCGCAAAGAGATTGATCGCATGCTTGAGGCGAAAAAAACCGGCATGACTATTGTACCGCTCAAATTGCTCAATAAAGGCCGTTATATAAAAATTGTCATTGCACTTGGTAAAGGTAAGAAACAGTACGATAAACGTGAGACGCTCAAACGGCGTGATTTTGCGCGTGACGCCGCAGCACTACGTAAAACATTACGTTAAAAACAATTGCCGGATGCACCACGCGCCAACAAGGCGGGTGCATCCGGCGGCGAGTGCTGGCAAGCTCCATCTATCACATCCCGCAAAGGCGTGCGATCTCAGGATCCTTGCCTATGTCATGCTCTTGTGGGGCGGGCAGATAGGCGACGAGCGTACCGTTATTCACGATCTGTAGCTTCGGCACCGATTGCCCAGCAAGGAGCCACAACTTCCCGGTGCATGCACCAAGATCAGGCAAGGCAACCGGCAGCCGAACATCATAGCGTGTAGTGCCCGCTTCTGGCGAGCCTTGCACACCGTACCCATGAGTTGTCGCGAAATGAGACAACACTCCATACGTCTGCTGCTGTTCAGCCGTCAGCGGCTGCCATATCAGTAAGGCAAGCAAGCCACAGGCCAAGAGTGCAAGCACGCCGAGGCTGAACGGAAATCGGCGACGGCTTCCAGGACCAATTACGTGAATCGTCATGATGAACACCTCTTGTTCAGAGATAGAAGGAGCGTGGCACTTCGCTTATTACTATACTATAGGAAATACCACTACGTAATCAGCGTCCCGACCGATTTTCCTTCAGCCGCACCAAGAATATTGCCCTCAGTGTGTAAATCAAATACTAAAATTGCTTTTTGATGCTCCATAGCGAGCCCCATAGCAGCCTTGTCCATAACAGCAATCTGTTCATTGCTGACCGCTTCTTGAAAACTTATTCGATCAAACTTTTTTGCGTCGCTATGCTTTGCCGGATCTTTATCATAGACGCCATCAACTTTTGTTACCTTACAAACGAGGTCGCAGTTTAACTCTAGGGCAAGATTTACTGCTGCGGTATCAGTTGTAAGATACGGGCGGCCAATGCCACCGCCAATAACAACCACACGACCCTTGGTTAAATGGCTCAGCGCTCGACGTGGCGTAAACTGGTCGGCGACTTGATCAGCCTTGATATTCGACAATAGTCGCGTCGGTACGTCTTGCGCGTTAAAAACATCAGTTACGGCGAGGCCATTCATCAACGTTCCAAGCATACCCATATAATCAGCATTGACTCGCGAGATGCCGTGGCCTGTCAGCTGCGCGCCACGCACAAAATTACCACCACCAACCATGATAGCGATTTCGGCACCGGCTTTGGTGGCTTTGCCGACTTCTTTTGCAATCCATTCGATGACCTTGGCATCGACACCACCATCATAATTACCGGCGAGTTGTTCGCCTGAAAGTTTCAATAATAAGCGTTTGTGCTGTAGTTTTGTCATAAAATCATAGTAGCAGACGTGTATACTAAATACATGCCAATAAAACTCTACTCCTGGAATGTCAACGGTATTCGAGCTGTCCTTAAAAAGGAATTGTTTATGCCGTTTATAGAGAAACATCAACCCGATATTTTATGCTTGCAAGAAACAAAGGCTCAGCAAGGCCAGGCCGAAGTTGACTTGCCTGAATATCATGAGTACTGGAATTCAGCCGAAAAAAAAGGGTACTCAGGCACCGCTCTATTTAGTAAAGTGAAACCCCTGAGTGTACGCCATAATTTTATCGGTGATATTGCCGAAAAGCACGGCATTACTCCTGACAGTTTTGGCGACCCAAGCAAAGAAGGGCGCATGATCACCGCCGAATTCACCGACTTTTATGTTGTGACTGTTTACACGCCGAATAGCAAAGGCGACTTAGAGAGGCTTGCATTACGGCACAAGCAATGGGATCCAGCCTTTTTAGCGCACTGCCAAGCACTTGAACAAGGCTTGTATGACGCCGTAGCGAAACCTGTACTATTCTGTGGCGACTTGAATGTTGCGTACAGTGAAGATGACTTAGCAAATCCAAAACCAAATGTTGGCAAACACGGTTTTACCGACGAAGAACGCCAAGGCTTTCAAAAATTCCTCGACGCCGGCTTCATCGACACCTTCCGCATGTTCACCAAAGGTAATGGCCACTACAGCTGGTGGACGCATTGGGCAAACGCTCGCGCTCGTAATGTCGGCTGGCGGATCGACTACTTCATGGCCTCTTCTCAGCTTAAAAAACGTATCATAAGCGCTACTATTCATGCCGACGTCCTAGGCAGCGACCACTGCCCAGTGAGCGTCGAGCTCGACGGCACATTGTAATGGACTATGCCTATTGGTTGCGACCTAAACCCGGCGACAAACCGTTTAGCGAACTGGAATGGGAAAAACCTGAGCGGCGAGACCAACGGGGAAGACTAGCAATTATAGGTGGCACAAAATTAGGCTTTGCTGCCGTTGCCACTAGTTACAGCGAAACCGTCGCTGCTGGTGCCGGTGAAATCCGCGCCGTTCTACCTGACGCGCTCCAGCCACTGCTTGGCCGTACCATCAGCGACGCTATTTTTACGAGCAGTAACAAAATTGGTGCTTTCGATGCTAAGGCCGAAAACGATATGCGTGCTATTTATGATTGGGCTGATATCGTACTGCTGCCTGGCGATGCTGGGCGCAACTCAGAAACGGCCATTTGTTTCGAGCATTTACTGACTAACAATGATACTCCTGTAGTTATTACTCGTGACACCATCGACTTGCTTCGCGCTAGCCCAGCACTGCTGTTAGAACGGCCACAGACCGCTTTGGTTATTTCATTCGCCCAACTACAAAAGTTGCTACAAAGTGTATATTTTCCTCGCGGTATTGTTTTTTCAATGCATCTTAGTCAGTTGGTTGAGACCCTGCATAAAGTAACGCTGAGTTACCCGGCACTTATTGTTACCTACCATAGTGAGCAGTTAATTATCGCTTACGGTGGCAAGGTGGCGAGTTTTGCCTACGAAATGCCGATGCGCATCTGGCGCGGTAGCACTGCATCGAGCATTGCCGTTGCTTTAATGCAGCACCCGAGCAAATGGTTTGAAGCGGCAGTACAAGCAACCGCATACTAATTAATATTATTTTAAGAATTAATAACTATACTTTTTTTTAAATCAGCCCGATAAGACAGGAGCACACCCATGGAAGCAGAAGATAACAACGGACGAGGAAAACAAATAGCAATCAGTGCAGGCATTGTTGTTGTCATCGCACTTACCATTATTGGTGTCGTGGCATTTAGTAATAAGAAGAGTGACACCACAGCAAGCACAACGAGCACTAATCAGGCGGCAACGAGCACTGCGAGTGACAGCACGACGACGGCGACCACGGCAACGACTGGCAGTTTCAAAGCAGGAACATACGAAGCAACTGGCAGCTACACTAATCCTGGTGGCAGTAGTGACATCAACATCAGTGTGACAATCGACGGCACAGGTACAATCACCGCCACAGAAGCAACCGAGGGCACAAGCAATCGTGAGTCTCAAGAGTATCAGCAAAAGTTTATCAGTGGCTATAAATCACAGGTTGTTGGCAAAAAGATCACTGATGTTCAATTATCACGTGTATCTGGCTCATCTTTGACATCAAAGGGATTTAATGATGCGATTGCCCAAATCGAAAAGAAGGCACAGGCATAAAACAAGCCTCCCACTTTCAGTTTGAGGCTCTTGGCACGCCTTGGGACATTACCATTGTCACACCATTAACTTCAATGCAATCCGAGGCGCTGCGTCGAGTAATACTAGAGCGGCTCTCAAAGTTTGAAGCGACATATTCACGGTTTCGACCAGACTCAACTGTGACTACCATGGCGACGAAGGCCGGGGATTACGCTCTACCTGCCGATGCGACAGCATTATTCGCGTTGTATCGCAAGCTCTACGATGTGACAGAAGGAGCAGTAACGCCATTGATCGGTGATAGTCTATCTGCTGCTGGCTATGACGCCAACTACAGCTTTACCCGTGACTCCACCAAGCCATTGCCGCAACCGC
Source organism: uncultured bacterium (assembly GCA_903821365.1). GTDB lineage: Bacteria > Patescibacteriota > Saccharimonadia > Saccharimonadales > Saccharimonadaceae > CAIJKY01. The sequence continues at coordinate 81,171 of CAIJKY010000011.1, forward strand.
TCGCTTGGGACGAAGCGTTATCATTCACACCACCGACACTAACGATAAAAAAACCGACCATGCTTGATTTTGGCGCAGCGGGCAAGGGCTATGCCGCCGATTTGGTCGCCAATGTGCTCTATGAGTCAGAGATTGATGATTTTTGCGTTGACGCGAGTGGTGATTTTGTTATCGATAGTGCAAAGCCTACAAGCATTGGGCTTGAACACCCCGCTCGGCCTGGTTACGTCATCGGCACTGCCCGCATTACCCACGGGAGCCTATGTGGTTCGGCCGGCAACCGACGGGCTTGGGGCGATTATCACCATATTTTAGATCCACACAGCCTAGCATCACCCCACGACATAAGCGCTGTTTGGGCATATGCCAAAAGCGGCCTTTATGCCGACGGCCTAGCAACGGCGTTATTTTTCACACCCCCACAGACGCTGCATCAAGTATTTGAGTTTGAATATGTCATTGTACGCCAAGACATGTCGGCCGAGATATCGCCCGGTTTTCCTGGCGAACTATTTTAATTGATATGCGTATAGTATTTATAAGGAGCATTATGGAAAGTATCAAAAAAAATATCACCGTCTCGCTTGGCAAGATACCAATGTATAAACTGGTTGTCGCAGCACTGGTGGTAATGCTTGCAGCAGGGCTCGGCCTAAGCGCGACCGGCCAAACATCGTTCACGCCCATTCAGTTACTCCTTTCGCTTTTGATTATTTGTGGTGTGTCGTATGGGAGTAATCGTCTATTTAGCTGGCTCTACAAGGCCCGGACTAATACCGAATCATCGCTCATAACAGCTCTTATACTTTGTGCTATTATCACACCACCCGATAGCGTCAGCGGAGCGCTGATTGTTGCACTCATTGCACTCGTCGCGCAGGCTTCTAAGTATGTTGTTGCCTATAAGCAACGTCATATTTTCAACCCGGCGGCGTTTGGTGCGCTGGTTGTTGGGCTGTGTGGCCTGGGGCAGGCAAGCTGGTGGATCGGTAGTTCGGCATTATTACCACTGGTCGCCGTCATCGGTTTTGTTATCTTATTGCGCGTGCGGCGACTACAAATGTTCATCGTTTTTGCGCTGGTCGTAATGGCGGAGCTGGCTTTTTATGCTGCTCTCGATAAGCGCCCGATTGTCGACGCGCTGATCGAAGCCTTTACTTCGTGGCCGCTGCTTTTCTTCGGTACCATAATGCTCACTGAGCCGTTCACCTCACCGAGCCGAAAGCGCTATCTTTATCTATTCGCGACAATCGCTGGCGCCTTATTTGCAGCACGCTTTAGCTTTGGGCCAGTGTATGCTTCGCCGGCACTTGCACTGATTATTGCTAATCTTTTTGCTTTCGCAGTCAATGCACATGGCAGCCACACATTGATATTAAAAACCATCAAGCGATACGGCAGTGACTGTTATGAGCTACTGTTTACGCCACGGCGACGCTTCGCCTACAATGCGGGGCAATACATGGAATGGACATTGCCGCATAAGCACCAGGACATTAAGGGAACGCGCCGCTTTTTTACCATTGCTTCAGCGCCAAGCGAAGCAACTGTAGCCATCGGTATTCGTACAGGTGGCAAGGCAAGTAGCTATAAAAACGCACTTTTACAGTTACAGCCTGGTGACGTAGTACAAGCAAGTAACCTTGGTGGTGAATTTGTATTGCCCTCGCGAACTAATAAGCCAATCGTGATGATTGCTGGCGGCATTGGTATCACGCCATTTCGCAGCATGATTCAAGAGGCGATTATCGCCAAGCAGCACTACGACATCACCCTTATATATCTAGTCGCAAAAGCTGATGATGTTATGTACGAAGACGTATTTGCGACTGCTAAAAAAGCTGGCGTTAAAATCGTCTATGTCATAACTGGCAAAGAAGCACCCGCACATTGGCGTGGCGAACACGGACGCATAAACACTGAATTACTCAAAAAATACGCTACAGACCCACAACAAAGCTTATTCTATGTATCAGGCCCGAGCGGCATGGTGCTGTACGCAAAGCAGCTGTTAATGCAGCTACAGGTGCGTCGCAAGCACATTAAGACTGATTATTTTTCAGGCTATTAAGCCATATCGCCCACTGCACACAATAAAACACCCTCCTGAGAAAGAAGGGTGTTTTATATGGTGGGCAGAGAGGGAATCGAACCCTCACTCCTTTAAAGGGAACTGGATTTTGAGTCCAGCGCGTCTACCAGTTCCGCCACCTGCCCGCATATACCGTGCGCCAACTCTGGTAGTGTGTATAAGTAGCTATGATTTTATGATAACCATAGCCTTTTTACTTCAGTCGACGGCGTAATCATTGTACAATAAAGAATAGTATTTGCCTATGAATCCATTGCTCGACCCAAACGAAGAACGAAATAGCTTTATCGTGCCACAACGCGATGCTTCTTCGCGCGGGCTTGCAAAACGCAGCACCAGTGTTGTACGCGCCGGCGATCCTAATCCCGAACTTGCCACAACGAACAATCAGCAGCTGGCAGCCGGTGTCGTGCGTACACAGCTTGATACAATTTACGACACTAACCCGCCAAATCAAGTCAGTACACTCGATGCTGCATCCGTATACAACCGTGAGCACGGCGACCCAAGTAGCTATGACTGGAATCAGTACCACGCCGCTTGGCAACAATATTATCAACAGTATTACGCTCAATATTATAACGCCGAACTACAGCGTCAGCAGCTGACTGCGCCACAAGCACCAAGCGCTATCACCGGCGAGAGTACAAGCCAAACCAATCAGCGTCGAGCAGCCGCTGACGCTCTGCGCCAAGAATTAGCTCGTAAGGTCAAGTCACATGCCCGTCGAGTCCGCGCCAGTTCTCATTTTATGCCGATTTTGACCGCGTTACTTGTTGGTGGTGCATTCTTTTTCTTGCAGTACAACAAAGTGGTCGCGGCTGAGGTTAACTCATACATCAGCCCGAGTAGCACCGTTAGCGACAATGTCATCGTCGATCCAAGCGCCAATACGGCCGTCAGCGCTGATCCACGATTAATTATTCCAAAGATTAACGTCGATGTGCCAGTTGTCTACGGTTTGCAATCACTGGACAACAATGCCTCGCAAAAACTACTCGAAAACGGGGTGATACATTATCCAATCCCCGGTGCCAATAGCGTTCCTGGCCAAACAGGCAACTCGGTCTTTTTGGGACACTCTAGCAACGACGTGCTGGCACCTGGCAATTACAAATTCGCCCTTGTGCTTTTAGAGCGCATGAAGCCTGGTGATTTGTTCTACATTCATTATCAAAGCAAGCGTTATATTTATCGCATTACAAGCACTGAAGTCATCAATCCGAATGAAGTCGAAAAGCTTATTTTACCTAATGATAAACCTGTCGCAACTTTAGTGACATGCGTACCGATTGGCACCTCAAAGCAACGCTTAATCGTCTTTGGTGATCAAATAAGTCCAGACCCAAGTGCGGCGACCAAGAACGAAGACGCAGGCAAGACGAACAACCAAGCTGACATTCCAGGCAACGAACCAAGCGTCTTCCAGCGTATCTTTGGACTGTAAACGATCTGCTTTATTGGTCGGCTGGTGTTAGTAACGACGATGATTGCAGCTGAAGGTTTTGGCCAGTCGCATCTTTGCCGATACTAAGAATAACGCGTCCCTGAGTGCCAATAAGCACGTCCTGTGACGTAGCGATCGAAGTAATCGCGTGCCCATTCGTGCCATCAAACTCTACTAAGCGCAGGCTGCCGTTACCGGTCAAGGCCAATCGGTGATCATCGGCCCATTGTAATGATGGTCGAGTTTCACCAGGAGAAGTAAAAGTATACAGCTGTGCGAGCTCAATGTCGTAGACAGCAATGCTTTCTCCATGCTGCAACATGATGAAACGATTACCAGGCGAGGCTTTTACGGCGCTCGGCGTAAAGCTGAGCGACATTTGCGATGTCTGCGTCTTACTACTGTTGAGCGGATCTTCGATGATACTCAGACTTCCTCCAAGCACTTGGGTAATGTACGTATGGCCATAGTATTCGTTGTAATAAAGTTGCAGGGGATCATCACTGTTGACCGCGCCGACTTTCGTGCGTTTATCGCCTTTTTGCCAAACGTAGATAGAGCGGCTCGTGTCTTTTTCGGTCGGTTTAATGGCGTAGGTGACAGTACTCTCGTTGAGCTCGTCAAAGGCGACAACCTTCGTCGCGATAGTCGTTGGCTTGTCAGCGGCACCATAATCGAGCCGATAGAGCGTTGCGTTCGCGTCGATGCCAATAAATATCGTATTGCTCCCTTCGGCAAAACGTAGCCCCGTAAGTGGTTTGCCAAACAAAGTCGTCAGATTTTCTGCACGGTCAGGTTGAGCAATTGGCATACGGATATATTCGATCGCATTGTCATTGTACGTATGCTTTATCAGTGCAAAATCACCATCACGGCTCAGCATAGCGATCTCGAATGTCGAAGGCTTGTCAGCTTGTGGTTCAGTATATGCGGCTTGTGGAAGTGCAAGAGTAGTTTCAACGGGCTTCACTTCATTACTGGCATTAACAAGGGTAAAGATAGGTGCATCCGGTGTCTCATGAAGCAGCATCGATTGACGATCAGCGGCAGTCATTGCTTGTTGTACATTTGCGACACCAGCGACCGAAGTCGTTGTGATTAGTGACGGAATCAATCGAGGATACTCAAGCCATAACACTTCGCCAGCATGTAAATTGACAGTTTTCTGCCATGACTCATAGCCTTCACGATTATAGGCGACGGTATGTTGCCCAACGACACTATTGAGTTGCGACTGCGTTTGGCCAGTCTTAACACCGTCAAAGATTACCGTCGCAGCTTGTGGTCGAGAATCGAACTTCACCAAACCACCTTGCTGCACTTGTAGTGAATTATTCAGCCGATACCCCAGCACAAAGTAAACACTCACAATAGCGAGTAAAACGGTCACAATAGTCATAGCGCCGTAACCGAAGAAACGAAGACGATCTTGCTTACGACGTTTTTTAGGGTCTTGGTTGTACATAAATGTTACATGTATTATAGCAAACGTCTCTGTTTAAAGCACTTGCATAATGCGTCTGAAACTTCTATCATATAACTACTGACTAAAAACATAACCGCCATGCAACTTGCGAATACCACGCGAGCGCGGCAAACGGCGGAGGGCACGAACACATAGGCATGAGGGGATCTAACACAATTACTATCAAGGGCCGACCATACGACGCGATCACAGGAATGCCACACGCACGGCCACAACAATCTCCAGCCGCTGCGCAGCCCTCAACATCTGCCGCACAACAACCAGTCCGCCGCCTCGGTGGAGATATTCAACCTGCGCGCAGCATGCACGCCCAACCACAAAAATCAAAGACCCTGATGCGCTCGGTGCTCAAGTCACCGCAGCCTATCGCACACCCAGCGCAGCCAGTTAAACGCTCGCCACAGATCCAACGCTTTTCAAAGATTGAGCCCTCACAGTATCACGCGCCAAAGCCGGCAGCAGTAGCACCACTACAGCATGTAACTGCGCACACGCCAGTTCACTCAGGCCACTCGCAAGCAGCACCAGCGCATCGCGCGCCTGTTCGCCACCCTGAACCTGTCGCGCCAATCGTCTCACAAGTGCCAGCGCCACTTCGCGGGACACACTTAAAAGAAGCCCTTATCAATGAGCAACTCGCAGGTATCTTGCCAAAGACCGCGCAGCAACACAAAAATGACGAGCACGCCGTCGACGACGACCGTCCTCGTTCAAAGTTCAGCGCCATGCGTGGCCGTCACCCCAGGATAGCCTCAGCAGTTGCCGGTATCGCGGCGCTGGTTATACTTGGTGGCTACTTAACATATTTGAATCTTCCAAGCCTTTCAATCAAAGTCGCAGCTTCACAGGCTGGTTTCTCGGCGACTTATCCATCGTACCAACCTGCGGGTTACAGCTTTAACGGCCCAGTCGCATTTAGTCCAGGCGAGGTAAAAGTTCATTTTAAATCAAATACTAATGACTATGCATACACACTTGTTCAACAGGCATCAGGCTGGGACAGCCAAGCAGTGCTCGACAACTTTGTCGTCAAACAAAGCCAAGAATACGCGACTTTACAAGAACGCGGCCTAACGATCTACCTTTATGACAATAAGGCCACCTGGGTTAACGGCGGCGTCCTTTATACTATCGATGGCAACGCTCCACTCTCGAGTGAGCAAATTCAGAAGATTGCTTCAAGCACCCTGTAGCCTATATACTAGGGTGAATGACTACGCCTAAATCTTCTTCTATTCGAACGCGCTTTGCGCCCAGCCCAACCGGCGCTCTTCATGGCGGCACCATCCGTACAACAGTTTTTGCCTGGTTAATCGCCAAGCAAGGGCAGGGCAAATTTTTACTTCGCATTGAAGACACCGACCAAAAGCGCGAAGTCGCCGGTGCCGTACAAAATATTATGGATAGCCTACGCTGGCTTGGCCTTGGCTGGGACGAAGGCCCGGACAAAGGCGGAGAATACGCTCCATACACGCAATCGGAACGGCTCGACATCTACAAACAGTGGGCGCAAAAACTCTATGAAAGCGGCAAAGCCTACGCCGATCCATACTCGACCGAAGAGCTTCAAACACTACGCGAGACCGCCCAAGCCGCAAAAAAGCCATTTCTCTATCGTGATTACCGGCCCGAGAACCCACCAGCTTGGGATGGGAGCCAGCCACTGCGCATTCGGCTCGAACCAAAAAGCTACACATGGCATGACGGCGTCATGGGTGACATCACTATGGGCCCAGAAATGATCGATGATTTTATCATTATCAAGAGTGACGGTTTTCCGACCTACAACTTCTGCCATATTATTGATGACTACCTCATGAAAATTAGCCATGTCACACGGAGTCAAGAATTTTTATCGAGCATTCCCAAGTTTTTGGCCGCCCACGAAGTCATGGGCATTCCATCGCCGATCAATTTAACTGTGCCGCCCGTACTTGACGAAACAGGTAAGCGCAAATTGAGCAAACGGCTTGGCGCGAAACCGATTTTGGCCTATCGCGAACTTGGCTACCTACCAAGCGCAATGCTCAACTTCCTCGCGACCATCGGCTGGAATGACGGTACGGAACAAGAGATTTTTAGTATCGATGAACTAATTGAGAAGTTCAAGATCGAGCGCATTCAAAAAAGTGGTGGCATCTTTGATGAGCAGCGCCTGCTTTGGCTCAATGGCGCTCATATCCGTCGTTTACCGCTGGATGAGCTTTATGCACACGTCGGCGATTTTTGGCCAGCTGAGGCAAATGGTGCTAATGACGATTATAAAAAACAAGTCCTATCGCTCGTTCATGAACGGTTAAAATTCTTTGCCGAACTACCCGATCTAACACGTTTCTTTTTCGCCGAACCAACCGTTCAGAACATTGTTGAAAACATTGGCGCCAACAAGCAGCTTCGCAAACTCGATGTAGCAGAGCGCGATCGGCTGATGAGCGCCACACAAACAACGCTCGCCGATAGCGACTTTAGCCAAGCTGATCTAGAACTAAAGCTGCGCGCACTCGTTGACGCGCTTGAGGTTAAGCCGGGCGTTCTCTTTAGCCTTATCCGTGTTGTTATTACTGGCAGCAATGTTGCACCTGGTTTGTTTGAGACGCTGGCAACGCTTGGTAAAGAGACAAGCCTTAAGCGCCTAAGCGTTACCCTCGCAGAATAAGTGGTAAGCAAAAACCCGCCCCTCCCAGGCGAGCATTGCTTCGAGCCTTGGAGGTGGCGGGCAACAGGGCGCCAGGCGTTTACTGAAAAAGTATATTCAAGGCGTCCATCGTGTCCTTGCTGAGCGCAGGTGGCACACGGTAGATCACGAGATCTTCGCGTTTGATGCTACGCCCTTCTACAACAGCCGCTTTCGCCACCGCAACTTCCAGCGCTTCACGCGTCGGCGCAACTGCGACGTACCAGACCATCGGTATCAGTGATCTACCGTGCAGCGCATTGATACCACCAGCCGACCTTTGGCCAGCGAACCACAGCAGCGCATCGTACTCACTGCGGTTCCATGGCTCGAGCCGTAGCGTGAAACTCATTGGCTCACTGCGCGTGAATCGGCGCTCGTAGTGCCAAATCACCAGCCCGGTTCCATCGTCTTCGCAGCGAGTCACCGACATCGCTGCCATCGCCAGCGCCTGCTTGACCTTGCTTGCGACATCAGCTGTGCGTGCCACCAGCGTATGAGTTGCGGGCTGATAGTCATGCGCACCTGACTGCACATACCGAGCAAGCAGCAAATCAAGCGCCCGGTAAAAACTTTCGGGATCCGCCTTGCACTCACCACATGGTGTGAACATGGTCGTCCTCTCGTCTAAGGTATGGACAATAAAAACTATAAACTCTTTAATAGCAAAAGCAATGCTTTATAATAGTTACAAATGGAACAAAAACAAACACCTAAACACCAGCACTTTGCTTGGTTTCATCGACACCGTACGCGTTACATTGCAATTTTCGCAGTTATTATCGTCGTCATCGCTGCAGCTGGTGCATGGTATATTTTGTATGCTCAGCACAAGCCAGTCTCGATGGATATTCCCAAGCCAAAAGTCGCCCCCAAGCCGACGCCGCCCGCCAAGATATATTCGCCACTCACCGGTATGGAAGTACCCGATCTCGCCACTACCAAACGCGAAGTAACCGCTATCATGATCGAAAACAGCCCCGACGCCCGCCCACAGTCTGGCATTAAAGACGCCGGTATTGTCTACGAGGCCATCGCCGAAGGTGGCATTACACGATTCGTCTGCTTGTATCAAGAAGCGCGACCTGGCCTCATTGGCCCCGTACGGAGCGTGCGTCCTTATTACATTGAGTGGACGGCTTCATATAATCCTGCGTACGCCCACGTTGGCGGTAGTCGCCGCGCGCTCGAAACGGTAAGGAATGGCGAGTACAAAGACCTCGATCAGTTTTTTAACGCCAACGCCTATTACCGCAGCGACGACCGCTACGCCCCACACAACGTCTACACCACCTTCGATAGACTCGACGCGCTCAATAAAAGTAAGGGCTTCAACGAAAGTAGCTTTACCGGTCTGCCACGCAAAGATGATAGGCCCATTGCTACGCCAAACGCCAGTAGCATTAATGTTGATATCAGCGGCGAGCTTTACAATTCAGCCTACACCTACGACAAACCCTCGAACAGCTACGCCCGTCAGCAAGATGGTGCGCCACACCTCGACCGTGAAGCTGGCCAAATCGCACCAAAAGTCGTTGCCGTTATAAAAGTACCGATCGCCATTGGTGAAGAAGATGGCTACCGCGAACAAATCGATACCAATGGCAGCGGTCCGGCCGATATCTTTCAGGATGGTACGGTTACTGAAGGCAAGTGGGTCAAAGATGGCGCTAAAGGTCAGCTCAGCTTTACCGATAGCGCTGGCAAACCGCTAGCACTTAACCGTGGCCAATTGTGGGTGACGGCCATTGGCACCGACCATGACGTTACCTGGAAATAACACCCCATCTTGACATATGTGTTATAATATGTATTTATGAACACTGCAGAGAACGCGCCACCCGAACCAACAAGCGCGGAATTATATCCCGTTAATAGCATTACCGAAGAGGAGCTCGTTTACCGAGGCGATGAAGCCTTCGGCGGCGAGCGGCATTTTTTGTTTGGGGCCAATAAATTTACACCGAGCATGGTTGGATCGCTTGCGCTACAATTAAATGCAGACTTCAGTGATGAATGGCTTGCTGCGCACGTTGAGAAGATTGAAGCAGATATGCCAACTATTCCTGATATCACCCGTACGCGTATGAATTCAATGTTCGCGTTTGCTCGGCGCCGCTGGGCAGAAAAAGAGGGTATCCGCGATGAAGATGCCATTGCAACATGTGTCATTGATGATCCACTCCCCACGAGTCCGTCCGTTGTGCAGTACGCCACCGCTTATCGTGTAGGCCGAGAAACTCGTCGTGAGCGCCGCGAGCGCGAAGAGCAGGAGTGTACTAGCCCAAAAGTTTCGCTTTCAACTATTTTAGGGCGGCTTGCGGCCGATGCAGCGCGCCACAGCAACAAACCAAAAAGTTAGCCGCTACCAGCCATAGCCTCATCTGTTATTAACTTGTTAGCACGCTAAACTAATGCTATACTAAGCGCTGATCACGGCCCCTTCGTCTAGTGGTCCAGGACATCAGGTTCTCATCCTGAAGATCGCGGGTTCGAACCCCGCAGGGGTCACCAAATAGATTATATTGGTGCAGTATATAAAAAGTTCCATGAAATATGGAACTTTTTTGTTTACATAACACTAAACTATATTCTTTCTTCAATTTATACGTTTAAAGACTGTGTGCTATACCTTTTTAATAATGTATCTACACTAAGCTGTTATATTTAATCTGTTATAGCCAAAATTAGATATATTGTTAGTTATATATTTTAATTTTTCAACCAATAGTGCTACAATTTAGACCAGAAAGCCGAATAGGAGAAAATCTATGGAAGATAAAAAAAAGATTGAACGTAGCACTTCTTACCCATCTATGAATGTCGAGGAAGCGCTGACTCGCCTTGTTCGATTGAAAGATAGTATGGGTTTGAATGGTGATTATAAGCGGGAAACTGTCGCAAAAGGCATTGGCTACAATACGATCACGGGCACATCAGCCAGGTCGGTTGCAGCGCTCGTACATTATGGACTTCTAATCCGTAGTGGAGACACTTACAGTATTTCTGCTAATGGAAAGCGGTTTCTCATGCCTGTTAACGATACCGATAAATCATCTGCGATTTATGAAGCGGCATTGAGTCCAAAACTATTTGAACAGCTTTTGTCTGAGTTTGGCGGTCAAGTACTGCCTAAGCTTATTGCTAATATTCTAACAAGTAAGTATGGAGTGCAAGAAAAGGTAGCCTCTACGGTTGTGAAAATTTTCGAGTCGTCAATGTCATATGCTGGACTCTTAAGCTCTAGCGGATTGTTAGTAAGCAAGGAAAAAACTACAAATGAAAATGATGCACCTAGCGAAGCCATCGATGCACATTCAGAAGTTGAGCCTTCACTGTTCACAGATAAGCCTAGCTCGGTAGCGCTTCCGTTAACTTCTGGACATAATGACAAGCAGAGAATTACTACTAGCTCATTCTTAAACGAACAAGGCACTAGTCATTCGGGCTACGGATGGTCGCTCGCGGTGTCCTTAAAAACGTCCTACCGACTCGACCAAGCTGCCCGCGATAAAGTTCGACTCATACTCGACACGGCAGACAGCCTGGCTGATGACCTTTACTTATTAGATGAGAAAGGCAGGTTGTCTTAATATGGGCAAGGTTTATGCATTTATCGATAGCCAAAATCTTAACCTTGGCGTCCGATCTTCGGGCTGGAAAATTGATTATAAAAAATTTCGCCTCTATTTAACTAATAAGTACGGCGTTGAGCGTGCATATATGTTCATCGGTCTAATTGGAAATAATCAAAAACTATATACAAAATTACAGATGGCCGGTTTTATACTTATTTTTAAGCCAACAGTAAAATATTTTGAAAATGGCAAACAAACCGTTAAGGGTAATGTAGATGCTGAGCTAGTATTGCATGCGGCGGCAATCGAATACCAAAACTATGATAAAGCGATAATTGTTAGTGGCGACGGAGACTTTGCTTGCTTGGCGGACTTTTTAAAAGAAAACGAAAAACTATTGCACATTTTTGCCCCTAACAATAAATACTCAAAACTTTTAAAACCGTTCTCTCAATATGTAGTACTCGTTGGCCAGTTTAGAAAATCAGTAGAGTACAAAAAGACCGGCATCGGCGTTCGGTCGAAACCTTAGGCCTATCCGGTCATGATGATGTCAATATTATAGCAAACCAATTGAAGTATTGTCAATATTTAAAGTATATTTCATAATATAAACTACACTTTAAATAAAAATAATTGCATATGAGCCGCCATTAATCATCCAGCCACTCCCGCGCAATTTGCTCAAGCCGCCCCTTCTTCTCATCGCTCAGCCGTTCATACAATTTCACTACCATCGCCGATCGATAGTTTTTTTCTAATAGCTCGCGGTGGTCGGCAACAAATTGCCAATATAGCGCGTCCCACACCTCAGCCCAATCGCCTTTAGTGTAATCACTCATTTTAATAATGTAGTTACTGCCGCTAATGTATGGCTTTGTCGTTATCAAGTCGCCCGCAGCAAACTGGCTCATGGCGTAAACATTTGGCACCATAACCCAGTCGTAGGCGTCGATAAATAAGCTCATAAACCACTCGTACACGTCGTCGGGTTTTATTCTGAGCAGCACCATGCTATTGCCAAGAATCATTAGTCGTTCTATATGATGCGCATGGCTCGTTTCAAGCGTACGCTTAATAACGGTGTCAATTGGCTCAATGCCGACCGTGCCGTTCCACCAAGACTTTGGCAGAGTACGCGCGAATCTAAGGTGATTGCTGGTTCGCATTTTCACACCGTAACGAACGTACGTTGCACGCATATATTCACGCCAGCCAATCACTTGGCGAACAAAGCCTTCGAGACTTTCTATTGGCACATGATGGTTATGGTCGTATTGTAGAACCGCATCAACAACCTCGTGCGGCGTCAGTAATCCAACGTTAAGTAACGGGCTTAAGAGTGAGTGGAAAATCTCGGCTTCGTTTTTGCTTATAGCATCTTCATACGGGCCAAAACTCTCTAGGCGTTCGCCAACAAACGCTTGCAGCCAACTGCGCGCACCGGCGTGGGTAACCGGGTAGCGAAACGATTCAGCATTACCCGGATTATCTTTAAAATTTTTCTCTACCCACGTTTTTGCCTGCGTGGCTTCGTCGGACTTAGTGATAGTGTAACGTGGCGGCAACTGTATGTTTTTCGGTAATTTCTTGCGGTTCGCCTGGTCAAAGCTCCACTTTCCACCAGCCGGCTTGTTGCCATCCATCATGATGTTCAAGCGTTTACGCTGCCATTCGTAAAAGCTTTGCATGCGATTTGGATGATGATCAAAAAAGTCGTCAACTTGGCCACGGGTCGTCAAAAAGCCAGGTGAATTATACCGCTTTTTGGTAATAGATAATGAATCAAGCACTCGGACGAGCCGTTTCTCGAGCCAATCATCTACTACATCATAAAAAGAGACATCGGTTACATGGTGTTGCTGCAAGCACTTTTTTAAGGCGTCCATGCTTTTTTCATGCGCTGAAGTTTCGATATAATCAACCGTATACTCTTGCGCTTCGAGTCGCTTTTTGAAGTGTTGCATCGAAGCTCGGTGCAACAGTAGTTTTTGCTTATGAAAAGGGAACTGCCGAAATAGTAAATCATCTTCAACTAAAATAAACACTGTTGCCGCATTGGCGTGGAAGTGCTCTTCAAACAGCTGATGAGAAAATATAAGCCGGGCAGAAACTACAGTATGCGCCATAATCCCATCATACCTGATCAGGTCGATTATTTGACTCATGATCTTTGTCATATAATTGCCAATATTACAATAAAGTAATAAAATACTTTCGTACGATCGGGCGCGACCGCGCAGCACCACACGAATGTTTGCCATACATGATGGGAGCATTATCATGCCACTGATCAACATCACGCTGAAGCCGGGATTCGTTCTCGAAGGGAGCGTAGGGTTTGAGGCAACAAGACGTTTCATCCGGAAGGTGTACGGGAGGGAGCTGCCGGCGCTGATCATCGCGAACATCGTGCCGCTCGGGCTGTCGCCGGAGACTCCGGAGGCGGGCGTGCAGGTCCAGCACCACGACTACGACGAAGACGATGTCAATGTTGCCGATGTGTGGGTGACCATGCAGCTGTCGGGGCTCGAGGGCGATGCCGAGACGTCGACCGACACCCGAGACCAGTTCTTGTTACTGGCGACCGGCCTCTTCGTCACGCACGACATGGAGCCGCCGCTGAACCTGATGACGGAAGTCTTCTGGGTGCCAAGCCAAGGTGCCGGCACGGTGAACGGCGAGTACATCGAATGGTGACAGCAACCTAGCCGTCACACACCACCAATCACACCCTCCCGAAAGGAGCCGCGCTCAGCGATGAGAGCCCCTCGACGGAGGGTGCTTTCATGTTTACATTAGTTGAACAAAATTAACTCAGCGCCGAGCCCCACCAGGTGGTGAGGCTCGGCGCTGTTGAGTCAGTCGCCTGGAGTGTGGGGCTCGCCATCGGCGTCGAAGCCTTCGGGCTTGCTGAGTGCTGTGACAAGCGCAGCGGCGAGCTGTTCGATCACCTCGGCGGTGAGCTTGTCGACGTCTTCTGCTGCGGCGCGGTACTCGGCGAGCAACGCGTCGAAGCTGCGCCGGTACTCGCTGTACAACTGCTCGCGCTGGTCGGGGGTGAGACCGAGATTGGTGATCAGCTCAACCCAGTACGCCTTCAAGGCGTCGGATCGGTAGATTTCGAGCTGCTTGAGCAGCTGCACGAGAAGCGAGTCGTTCGCCATCAGTTTCTCCACATCGTTCGTGCGACAGTGACTATACTATTATAGCACATTTCTGTAAAAAAGCTACTAAATTAACTCAGCCCCGAGACCTACACATTGGTAGATCTCGGGGCTGTGGATGTCAGCTACTCGCAGGCGCGAGCTCTCGTGTGGATCTAACAACGCTGACGTTGCCCTTGCGACACAGGCTCTCGAGCGACTCGAGCATGCTGATGGCCGCGACGGTCTCGTCCGCCCCTTGACGGACGTTGTACTCAAACTCAATGCGAACGATGCGTACCGCCCACTTGAAAAGCTCGAGAATCTCGATGAGCTCTTCGGTCAACCCCGATTCCTCGAAATCGCTGTGTAGCTGCTCTACAGCGGCAACACATCGACTCCTGAAGTCGGCAACAACCTGAACAGCCTTCACGGCCGTCTCCTTACACGTGCGGTGATTTTGACTTTATTATTATAACATAAATAATAATACATGTAAATACTATCTTCATGGTAACTATCCCCTCAAGACACGCAGCCCTTTTATCGCACCTCTTTAACTAATACGCGACTGTATAAGCTGACGTAAGCGCTCGGGGCGGTCAACGCCTTTAAACGTAATCTTCTGTGTGTCGTTGCCAGTAAGAATTGTAATGTTACCGTAGCCTTTGGCTTTACCGACTGGGCCAATCTCAAGGTCAATGTTATTAATGCGGTTGAATGGTATATGTTGGTTGCGCTTTACGAATACACCAGTGGTGAACGTCACACCGGTGCTATCAACTGTCAGTGCGGTAGTTTTATAGATAATAATGACAAGAATTAAGTACGGTATGCCGATAATTAACATTGACCATAGAATGCCAGCTATAAGCATCATTTTAAAGTAGCTTTTATTGATCCTGAATGTTTCGCTTTGCATGCGCGACTCCGTATTAGCGGCCGCCTAAAATTAAAAGGACAGCCATTGATTGGCTGTCTACACCCACAACGAGCGTTACCCGTAGTGTTTACAATGGCTGCCCATTTAAACAGGTAACGACACGCATGTTGGTGCGTGCTAATTGTGGATGTAGACTCTACTATTATGTCATAGCTATAGCCTAATGCTACAATGAATGGAATAACTTTTGAAAATTATGAGTAATAGAAAAAAACCAGGCAGCAGGGGACCTAAATTAAATAATGCAAAGCAGCAATTAGACGCTGGCGCTATTCCAAGCGAGAAGCGTGCAAAATCTTTTAAAAATTTTCAAGCTGTTGCAGAGTATGCAAAAAGTTTAGTTTATTTTTTGATTAGGCTAAGGCCTCAAGACAATGGAGTGCAGTATCTCAACTTGGGAACTGCCTTTTTAGCAGGTAAAAACCGCGTGCTTACGTGTGCACATTGCATTAATGCTAGGGAGCCTCATGGCGACCCGATTCAATACCATCAAGCAGGTGACAGCTACCTATTTGTGCAGCGAGATGAGTTTGGTAACTGGCACAGATATAGTCAAGCGTTGACACTTGATGAAAGTTTATTTCTTTATCCTGAAATAGACACCGCAGTTTTATATATAAATGATGATTTCTATCATTCAAATGGCGAATACTATCGCATGCCTGGTATGTATTTAGAGCTTGATAGAAACATTGCAAGTATAGGCACAGATATTGGAATTCTTGGTTATCCGTTTGCGGAGATTAGCTTCGATCTAAGTGGCATTCCCGATCTAGAGGCGGTTGTTATTAGAGGCGATAAAGGTGTTGTTAACACGCGGCGCGTGTTTCCTGATGTGATACGCTACGAAACAACTACATCCTTTAACCCAGGAAACAGTGGTGGCCCAATATTCAACATACGCACAGGTGCTATAATCGGTATTGTATCTGGGTATAATCCACTGCCAATGCATTGGATGAAGGACACTGTTCAACAAGGCGAGTTAAACCATCAGACAGACACAGATTATTACCACAGGTTACGCTGCATCTATTCTTATGGCGTGTCTTCTGAATCAATATTGCCTATTGCAGATCAGCATGCTCTAGGCAGATTCTAAATTATCCTTTTTTTACTTCGTAAATTACTGTTCCTTTAGGCTTTTCCAAAGCTTTTTTGATAACTTTAATATCGGTATTTGTTTTTTGAGGCTTATTGGTAGGCATAGTACCATAAATAGTTTCCATGCCTCTATGTTATCAAAAAAATGCATTTAAATATAGTGTTCGATTCAAACTTATGTCTCTTTGTCAAATCTTTATAAAGCTAGTGCTTGTTAGGTGCTCTTTGGCACTGCATTACTGCGCTACGCCACAGCAGTGGGTAAAGCTGCTGCCCGCGATTGTTATATCGCCAAGCAAACTCATCAACGTACAACTGCAAATGCTGTTTTGAGACCGACCGATACGTGCCATCAAGCGACGGCTTCAATATTCCCCAAAATCCCTCTAGCGTATTCGTATAAATGCTGTCGCGCACGTAGTCACCTTTGCTATGGTTGACGGTGGTGTGCGAGAAGTCTTGCTTTGCTCTGAAGTAGATACGGCTTTCGTCGGTAATGAGCGTAACGTTTTTAGCGATTGCACCACGCAGAAATGGCAACGCCGTTGTGGCGCTCGCACTGTCGGTTACTAGCACGCGAACGCGACCATTGCGCTGCACGACACCAAGTAGCGGTGTCTTGTTACTGAAGCGGTTACTGCTGCGCCGTCGACCGCCGATGTATGCTTCGTCGGCTTCGACAACACCGCGCAGTTTACGCGGATCTTGTTTCATGGTTGAGCGAATCTGTTTGCACATGCGCCACGCCGTCTTGTACGTAACGCCAATATGTCGCTGCAGCTCAAGTGCCGACACACCATTGCGACTTGTCGAAAATAAGTAAATGGCGAAGAACCAGCTTGTTAGTGGTGTCGTTGTTTTGTGGTAAATTGTGCCAGCGGTCGGGTAAATCTGGTGACGGCAATGAACGCATGCAAAAGAACGCCTGTTTTTAACGCGATAGAAACGTGCGCCAACAACACCACACTTTGCACAGTGCGGCACAGCAGCGCGATACTCGTCAAATAGCGCGTTTAAACAAGCGTCTTCATTTGGATATGCAGCGATGAACTGCGCCATAGTGAAGCGTGCTTTTGTGACCATAACATGAGTGTTGTTCTCCAGAGGTCATGTCAAAAGCATGTACGTATCGACGGATACTAAAAAAGTTCGTAGCTTAGACGGCGTAGCGATGATAAACATCTTTGGCGAAACTACGCCATCTAAAATACGAACTAATTTAAGTTTATCATCTGCTCGCCAAAGCAAAATAATAGTACTATTCTATTGACTTATTTGCAAGCTTAAGCATTTTATTTTTTAGGAGGTCTTAAAACTTTTGTCTGCACAGAGCCACCCACTAAATCGGGAAAATCTATAATAGATTGAGTGACGATATCTTGCACAGTCTGCCTGAGGTCACTTGTTCTAACGCCTGCATTAAATTTAGCCAACTTTAGTAATTCGCCAGCTTGCTTCACGGGATCTTCGTAGCCAATAGCATGATATTCGTTACTCATTGGTGCTATGTTTAGCAGCTTTTGAGCGTCTATATGTAGTGAATAAAGTATTGGCTGTTGGTCATCGTAGCCAGCGACTAATAAACGCAACCGATCATCAGCTTCTAATTTAAGAGTATGCTGAGCTTCGCCGCCAAGTGCCTGGAATATGTGTTCGGCACCGTAATTACCTAATCTCGCACGATAAGTAAAATTACGCAGAAATGAATCGACGGCACTGTAGTCAAAGACGCCCGACATAGCTATCAGAGAATGCTTATCAATTGGATAAATTTTCTCAGCATTAAAGCTTTTGCCTTCGTACTCGCCGGTCTCTAAATTACTTAAGATGGCCATGCTGTCACAAGCAACAATTATGTCTCTATCATTATGGGCTGCAAGCACGAGCGTCATATGATGTCTATTATGGTTGATTCTTAGTCGCATGTCACGATATCACGCGTGCAGCGTGTCTTGAGGGGATAGTTACCATCTTCATTGCAACTAAAAAAGCCGACACATGCCGGCTATTTTTTAGTTCACAATGACTTTACTTCTTACGCCCGCGCAAAAAGTGGAAGACCGCAACGATAAGTGCGACGACCAAAACAAAGTGAATAATTGCTCCACCGATGTGCGCAATGACACCGATGAGCCATAGGGCGACTAAAATTCCGACAATTGTTAATAACATGATGTATATTATACCATACTCGTCAATAGTATGCGAGTTAACCTTTAAACGCTGCCTTGAGCTTGTCGGCAGCAGTCTTGGCGCTTGCCGCGAAGGCTGCATCATTAGCTTTTATTGCCGCATCCCGAGTGGCCGCCAATGCTTTTACTTGATCAGCGCTTGTCTTATCGGCCTTGCGAGCAATAGAGAAGCTCTGGCGCGCGCTCTTAAGCGTTAATTGGTAGTTTGCGCGTAGTGATGCACCGCTTCCAGGCATTACCTGGCACCCAGTGCGCGCACCGGCTTCGGCGGTTGCGATCGAACTTTTAAACGTACTGACCTCACCATCAATGGTGCTCCGCTGTGAAGCGAGTGCAGCATCGACCGCTTGACGGTAGCTATTCCGCGCCGCATCGTTGGCCGAACGTCGCGTTGCAATAGCTGCTGTGAGATCTGCTTGGTATGTTTTAACCGCAGCTTTTTGGGCATCGGTTTTTGCTTTGGCCGTAAGCGTTGCAAATTCCATGTCGCGTTTGGCATCCCATTTAGTGCGGCTGGCTGCGATATCTTGCTCCCATTTTGTCCGGTTAGCGGCTATGGTTTGGTCACGGCTGGCACGAGTGATATCGAGTTTGGTGATAAGCGTTGTCATATTACCCGTCACTTTATCGGTAAGCGAGCTGAGATTAGTACAGAAAGCACTTTCTTCGTTAGCTGAGATCGCATGAACCGTTATGCTCGGTAAAGCAGAAGCCGCGACTACCAAAAAGGTCAGCAGGCCACCAATGCGTGAAATATTAGAATGACGACTCATCGTATGCCCCTTGTATCTTACTTGCGGCATCATCACCATCCTGGGCGGCGGCTTGGTCGCTTGCACTGGCCGACTTGTCGATAGCAGCTTCACTTTGCGCGTCTTGAGTGGTTATGGCGTCAATACTATCAGTTGGACTAGCCTGAGCTGACTGGTTTGCAGTATTGGCATTTGCTTGCCCGGTAAGGTGTCGGTAGCCGATGTAGCCAAGGGTGCCCACGAGCGCCACAACGACCAGCACGATCACGCCTTCAACGGCGCTAAATCCTAACGATTGCTTTTTCATAGGTAGTACTTTTTTGTTTTTTAATGGTTTATGTAGTGCAGTATACAACCTATAGGCCGCTGTTGTACAGATTAATGATTACCGTTTGCTATAGTACAGATATCGCGCACGCACTCACCACCACCATTACTGGCAAACGGACGCTCACTTCAAGCGTTATTGAACTTGCGCTGACATCGCCCGTGCCGCTGCATTACTTGCCGGGGCAGTTTGTTCAGCTACGGCTTGCGGGCGAATGGCGAGCATATACGGTTGCATCGATGCCTGATGATTTTACAGTCATTATCGTAATCCAACTGATTGACGGCGGACGAGCCTCTAAGATTCTTGCCACCTGTAAAGTTGGCGATGACTTTCAAATGCTGCCACCAAATGGCTGGTTCGGCTGCCGGGGCGGCGAGGCGGCTTGCATGGTCGGCACGAGCACGGGCATTATTCCACTTTACGCAATGCTGCGCGCAACGCTCGAGGCAGGCGAGACCAAAGCCTTAACCTTGCTATTCGGCGCGCGATCGCAGCAACATTTGTTTTACGTGGATGAGCTAACTGCGCTTGAAAAGCGTTACAAAAATCTGACTGTTATTTACTGCCTGAGCAAACCAACCGCTGGCTGGGCAGGCTATGAAGGCCGCGTTAGTGATTACCTCCGAAAACATTTTAGCGAACTGAAAAACCGCACTTTTTATGTTTCGGCCTGGCACGAGACAGTCGAGACGTTAGAGACCCAATTGTTACGGCTCGGCGTGGCGCGGGGTGATTTGATTAGTGAGTATTATGATTAAAGGAATAGTATGATTATATTGCTAACCGGAAAACCTGGTATTGGAAAAACAACATTGTTAGCGCGCGCCCTCGAGTCACCTGTGATTACTGACGTTGTTCGATGAGTAGTGACGAAAGAAATTCGAAACGAAAAAGGACGTCAAGGATTTAAAGCACAAGATTACCGCGGGCGAGAGATGATTATCTCGCACAAAACCGACATTGTCTCAGCATACCGGGTTGGCCAAAACTATGTCGATCTTAAGGCGGTTGAGACAATGTTCGCGACTATTCTTCCGTCCAATAATCAAGATGAGTCAGACACCCAAGCCGACGCTATTTTTATTGATGAGATTGGGCCGATTCAAATGCTCTCGCTATCATTCCGGAAACAGCTTGAACGCCTTTTTAGCGATGCGTATCCAACAACTGTAATCGCCACAATTCATCAGTCTGAGCCGACATTAAATGTCTATCGTGACTCAGATAAGGTGATACTTTTGACCGTCACCGAGGCCAACCGCACATTACTCGCTGATAACTTATATTTGTTTGTCAACAACGGCTCGGCTTACGATAAACTTTCAACGACAGCCCGACAACGCTGCGCCACATTGGCACGAGACTATGTTAGTGAGAATAAAACATTGCAATTAGAAAAACTGCTTGATAATGCTATCTACTATGCCAGCGATGGACAAGCGTTGCAGCACAGTCCTAATCAATGGCGGGTCTATGGTAGGCATGGGGTATACAACGTCATAGAATACGGCGATGATATCTACAGTTGTATTTGCGATTTATATATCGGACGCGGACTCTACGCAAAAAATCAAGGCGAGTGCTCACACATACAAGCAGTAAAGCTCGTTAAGTAACGTTTACAGCATCCCCTAAACCATTTATGCTTAAGGCAGTAATTTAGGAACAAAATGAGCAAATTAGAATCTGACACAAATGAGACAACACCAGCTTCAGATGACATTGTGGCCGAGCAAAATGAAACTCCGACTTTAGAACCAAAAACCGAAAATCCTGTCAAACCCGAGGCGCCGGTAACTCCACCGATAAGTGATGCCGAAGTCACTTCAGAGCCTGTAAAACCGAAAAATCCACTACAGCGTTTTGGTAGCTGGGTGAAACATCACAAAAAGCTATCTATTCCGCTCGCTATCTTAATTATTCTTGCGGCTTTGTACGCTGTGCCGCAATCACGGTATGGTATTGCTAGTTTGTTCATCAATCGTCAGGTGAACGTCGTGCTGACCGACCAGCAATCGGGCAAGCCGCTCAGTTCGGCCTTGGTTTCAGTTGACGGCAAGCAAGCAACAACCGACCAATCAGGTAAAGCCACCGTGAGCGGCGTAACGGCTGGATTTCATAAGGTGACCATTACTAAGAACTATTACACGAGCGTTGATCAATCGATTGAGATACCCGTGTATAGCGATGTTTCGCTCAACAGCTCTATTAAGGCCACTGGAAGACAGGTGCCCGTTGCAGTCATTAATGCCATCACTGGCGCAGCGCTTGAAGGCAGTAAAATTAGTTTCGAGAAGGGCAGCGAGAGCCTCACCAACGCTAAAGGCGAAGCTATTGTTGTCATTCCATCTGATAATAATGATGTCAAGATAACAGTCACAAGCAAAGACTACAACCAAGCGAGCGCAACACTCAAAGCGACTGGCGACGCCAAAGCCAACACCGTTAAGCTGGTGCCAGCTGGCAAGATTATGTTCTTATCAAAAGCAAGCGGTAAAGTTGATGTTGTGTCATCAAATCTTGACGGCAGCGAGCGTAAAACCGTGCTTGCAGGTACCGGTCTCGAGGAAGACGGCTTTGGTAGTCAAGCGACATCGTTACTCGCCTCGCGTGACTGGAAATACGCGACCTTATTTGCCAAGCGGCAGCAAGACCAAGAAGCAGGTTTATACTTGATTAACGCAGCTGATGGCACCGTCGTGCCAATCGAAGAGGGCAACATACCGTTAACTCCTATTGGCTGGCTTAACGGTAACTTCATTTACATAAAATCAGATACTAATGGTGTTGCTCCAAGCTGGCAAGCGAAACGTTTTGCACTTAAAAGCTACGATGCTGCAGCCAAGAAAACAATCACTCTTGACGAAAGTGATGCGGTTGGCGACAAATTATCAAATGGCGCATACCAGTCAATTGCTAATGCATACATAGTTGAGAGCCAAGTGGTGTACAGCAAGGTCTGGCAGCAATCTCAATATCGCGGCTACTCGACTGAAAACATCGGCAACCTTACGAGTACAATCACGACAATCTCGGCTAATGGACAGAATAAGAAAGATGTCAAAACCATGCCAGCACCAGATATCTCTTATCTCAGTGCACAGCCGGAAAACGCTCAAGAGATATACTACCAGCTGCAAGGTTGGGATAACAGCAGCACATACTTCACTTATACAGCAGGCACTATGAAGAATATCGATGCTACCGAAGGGGCACAAACCTTCAATAAGCCGTACGCCACTTATCTCGTGTCGCCAAACGGGCAAAATTCATTCTGGTCAGACGAGCGTGATGGCAAGTTCGCTTTGCTAGTGGGTGACAAAGCGGGCGAAAACAGTAAAACTATCGCTACAGCCAGTGAGTATAAGGCCTACGGCTGGTATACCGACAAATACTTGCTTGTGACAAAAGATAATAGTGAATTGTTTGTCATTCCCGCTTCAGGGATACCAGAGGGCAGTCAAGCATTCAAAATCAGCGATTACCACAAGCCTCGTAGTACCTATAACGGCTACGGATATGGCTACGGCGGCCAGTAGTAGGCGCGCCCACCGCCGTCTGTTATACTTTAGTTAAAGACATTAGCGGAATAAAACAGGGAACAAGCGGAGCGTGAAGGGATATTCGCAGATACAACCAGTGAGGTGTATACGGCTATGAGTCTCATAGAGCGTATTACTGCCGGTGCTCACTGGTATAAGCGTCTCAACTATGCTGAGATTCTTGTTGGTGGCGGACTTTTGGTTTTGTTCGCGATATCGTCGAGTGGTGTCACGCTCGACAATAGCCTTCGCGTCTCGATATACGTTGCCGGATTATCACTCACGACGATTATCGTGGCGCTCGTCGGTTTATTTAAGCAGAATGCCCAAGAACATCCATCGATGCTCGACATGGCAGGTTACGCGCTCCTAACCGCCACTTCAGCACTGTTAATATATCAATCCGGCGGCATTGCCTCGCCGTTCCTCCCATTATGGCTCGGTCTCGCAAGTCTCGCTGGATTGTTCGGACTTATTGGCATTGGTGCACTTGCAGTTATCAGTAACGGTTTTATCGGTTGGGAGCTCGTAAGCGTTGGTAGTGACCACGCAATCGAACGACTAATCCTGGCATTGCTTGTCGCTGAACTGCCGCTTGCCGTCAGCTACATTATTTGGCACAAACATTTCACCATCGAAGCCGTGACACACAAAGCGACCCAGGCGCTCGAAGCTAAACTTACCGAAACATCATCGCAAGCAGAAATCGTCATTAACTCGATTGCCGACGGCGTAGTAGCGATCGATCGACAGGGAAGTATCCAGCTGATTAATCCCGCCGCTCAAGCGTTGCTTGGGTGGAAAATTAATGATGCCATGGGACTCAACTACGAGCTCGTTTTGAAATTAGTTGATCATCGCGAGCAAGCGTTAACGGCTGGCAAGAATCCAGTCGAGCAAGTGCGCGTTACCAAGCAACCGATCATCAACAATGAGCTGACTTTGGTTGCGCCAGGTGAGCGCAAAATTTTAGTGTCTTTAGTTGTGTCACCAGTGCTCAATAACCAGAATGATGTCGATGCGGTCATCATCGTTATGCGTGATATTACCGCTGAAAAAGCCCAAGAGCGTGCCCAGGCTGATTTTGTGAGCACTGCTAGCCATGAGATGCGCACGCCGGTTGCCGCTATCGAGGGCTATGTCGGTTTGGCGCTCAACCCAGCGACGGCTACCATCGACGAAAAGGCTCGTGCCTATCTTGGGAAGGCTCAAGATTCCGTGCAACACTTAGGGCATTTATTTCAAGATCTTCTGTCGGTCAGCCGGGCTGACGATAACCGGCTTGAGCAACATCCAAAAGTGACCGATCTTGTGGCTTATGCCCGCGATATTACCGAAAGCCTTGCTCCCAAAGCTCAAGAGAAGCAGTTAACACTTGACTACGTACCTGATGGCGTCCATTCCGAAGCGGCACGAACCCTTGCCCCTATCTTTTACGCCAATATCGATCGCGACCATTTTCGCGAAGTACTTGCCAACCTCATTGAGAATGCCATCAAATACACGCCAGCCGGCACAGTTAAAGTTGACGTGACTGCAGATGAACGTCATATCACGGTGAGCATTACTGATAGTGGTATTGGCATTCCAAGCCAGGATATCCCTCATTTGTTCCAAAAATTTTATCGCGTCGACAATTCGGCAACTCGCGAGATTGGCGGCACAGGGCTTGGGCTATATCTTTGCCGAAAACTGATCGAATCAATGGGTGGCAAAATTTGGCTTGATAGTGAATTAAGCAAAGGCAGTACTTTTTACATCTCTTTGCAGAGACTTTCGAGCATGGATATAAAACAGATCAAAGACTCCGAAGCTATTCAGGCGTTTTACGATCCACAAAAGGCAGCCGAACAAGCTGCCCAGACACCGGCGACACCACCCTCCCCAGCGCCACAAGCTGTACCCGTCTTTACTGCTGACGTGGCGGCACCGACTCCTGTTGCTGCGACACCACCAATTGCGCCAGTGCCGTTGTCGGCATTGCAACCAAACGTTGGCTTACCGATCAGCGATGTTTTACAAAGCAGCGTAGGCGTACCGCCAACCCAATCGCGAACGCCGGTGCAAGCACCGCTCGTAGTGCCGGCGCGGCAGGGGAAATTATGATGAAAAGATGTTTTTAATGGTAATGCTTATGGCTTTTTTATTAAATAGTTCGTACAATAGGGGATAATATGACAAAAATAATGCTTGTAGAAGATGACAAAAGCCTACGTGAAATTTACGGTGTACGGCTATTAGCTGAGGGTTACGACATTGTTTCCGCTCAAGACGGTGAAGAGGCGCTAGCCATGGCAATCAAAGAGCGTCCAACGCTTATCATCAGTGATGTTATGATGCCAAAGATCAGCGGTTTCGATATGCTTGATATTTTGCGTTCTACCACAGAGACACGCAACGTTAAAGTTATTATGATGACCGCTCTTAGCTCGGACGAGCAACGTGCTCGCGGCGAACAACTTGGCGCTGATCGCTATCTTGTTAAATCTCAAGTTGGTATTGAAGACGTTGTACATGTTGTGCATGAAGTACTCAGCGATGCCAATCAACCAGCTCCGACTCCTGCACCACAGCCCGCAGTTGCTCAGCCGCAAGCCCCTGCGCCGCAGCCTGTTGCGCCACCCGTACCACAAGCTACCGCTCCTGCGCCAGGCCTCCCAACCGACCCACACCAGCCAACACCAGCCATCGCAACCCCACCCGCACCACAGGCCGACGCCACAGCAGCCAGTGCATTTGGCGGTGATCCATCGACACGCAACCGAACGATCGCACCAATCAACGACCCCTTTGCGAGCAAGGTTAATATCGGCGAACTACTCGATAAAGAGCTGGCTAAAGAAGCTGGCGTTAATCAAAACGAGCGTCCGCCAGTACTCCCAACCGAAGCCGAAAAAAGTATGGTGAACACACAGATACAACAGTTTTCTGATCAGCCAGCGTCAAGCCCTGACGTACCCGCACCTGCGCCCGCTGCGCCAACTCCAGCACCACAAGCGCCGGCTCCTGCCGTGCAGCCGCAAACAATCGCACCACCACCAGTTCCAGCGCCAGCACCGCAACCAAGCGTGCCACCACGTTCAGCAGCACCAACCATGCCGGCTCCAGCACGTAGCGATACACCCCAGCCCACTGGCCCTCCATTGCCTCCTGGACATGCGCCAACTGCGCCAGCTCCGTCTGCAACTCCACAGCCAACTGCGCCACCACCGCAGCCACCACACCTCGGCTAACACCTTCAAAAGAGCTTTGTATCATCTCGATCACAAAGCTCTTTTGGTATAACCTGCTATACTGCAATTACTTATGGACACCTCTCAACCACATAACGATGGAATACGACTCAATAAGCTACTCGCTGAAGCGCTTGGTATTTCGCGACGCGAAGCAGACGAGGCGATTGAGCATGGCCTTGTCACCATCAATGGTGAGCTCGCTCGGCTTGGAAGTCGCGTCCAGCGTGCAGATGACATGGTATGTTACAAAGATGCACCCGTAGGCATCGAGAGCCATGCGTACCGTTACATAGTGCTTCACAAGCCAGTTGGCTATGTCTGCTCTCGCAAGCAGCAAGGTGACGCACCAACTATCTACAGTCTCTTGCCGAGTGAAATGGCATCGTTGAAGCCTGTCGGGCGTCTTGATAAAGATAGTTCTGGCATCATACTGCTCACTGACGATGGCGATTTCGCGCACCTCATGACCCACCCACGATATGCCAAGGTTAAACGCTATGAGGTGACACTTAATACACCATTGCAGCCACTGCACCAGCAAATGATTAGCGATAACGGCGTCTTGCTCCCCGATGGTCCAAGCAAATTCAGCGTTAGTTCTATCGAAGGCCAAGACGTTACGTACGAAGTGATTCTGCGCGAAGGACGAAATCGCCAGATTCGCCGCACCTTCGCAGCACTGGGCTATGAAGTAGCTGCTTTGCACCGCACAAGCTTTGGCCCATATGAGCTCAATGATTTAGCAGTTGGCAAACAGCAATCTACTAGACGATTGTAAAATTTAGTGTTATAATTTATATCTTATGAGCGCTCATCCTCTTCCTACTGTTGCGATTGTCGGCCAAACTAATGTTGGCAAGAGTTCGCTATTCAATCGCCTTGTTGGCGAACAGCGTGCAATCGTCGCCCGCGAGCCTGGCACGACGCGTGACAATGTTGTCGACAAGGTTACTTACCAGTTTGATGGCGAGCGCGATGAGCATGGCCACAAAGCTCCGCGAAGCCAGCGTGAAGCTGCGTTTTGGTTGGTTGATACTGCCGGTCTTAAAATGGCTGAAGATGAGTTTGAAGCCTCAATCCAGGACCAGATTAGTGAAGCTGCCGATGTCGCTGATGTTATTTTAGTCGTTGTCGACTCAACACAGTATTTGTCAGAGCAAGATCGCATCGTCGCCAAAAAAGCTTTGAAAAGTAAAAAGCCTGTTATCTTAATCCTGAATAAGTGCGATCTCAAAGGCAGCCTGCCGAACGACGAATATATCCGTCTTGGTATTAAAACTGTTGTACGAACGAGCGCCGAACACGGCCAGGGCATGGATGATATCCTTGCCAGCATCGTCCAGCACATTCCAGAACGCCAAAACACTGCCGACGATAATATCTTGCGCATTGCACTTATCGGTCGCCCAAATGTCGGTAAAAGCAATTTATTTAATAGCTTAGCGGGCAAACAGCAGGCAATCGTTGCCAATATTGCTGGTACAACTCGCGACGTTAACAAAGTTCGTGTACGTTACGAAAAGCGTGATGTTGAACTGCTCGACACTGCCGGTATTCGCCGCAGTGGCAAAATTGAGCATGGGCCCGAAAAGTTCAGCGTACTGCGCAGTCTTCAGGCTATCGAACAGGCTGATGTTTGTTTACTACTGATCGACGCCGGTGAACTACACGTTGCACTTGACCAAAAATTAGCTGGATTGATCAGCGAAGCGGGCAAGGGCTTGGTGTTGGTTGTCAGCAAGTGGGACGCCTACGAAAAAGATGCTTACTCACGCGATGCCATGGCACCACGTATCGGCCGCGACTTCGACTTCGTCCCATGGACACCGCTTATCTTCACCAGTGCCGTTACTGGCCAAAATGTCACCAAGATATTTGAATTAGCAGTGCAAATCGATGCTCGTCGCAAGCAAGAAGTCCAGACCGCAAAGCTCAACCGTTTGCTCGCTAAAATTGTCGCCAAACACCCACCAGCCGGATTGCGCAACAAGCATCCAAAGTTACGTTACCTTGTTCAAAGCGACAACTCACCACCGTGGTTTATCTTATTCGGAAGCGATCTTCGTTATCTCCACTGGAGCTATAAGCGTTACTTAGAACGCGCATTACGAGAAACCTTCGACTTTGCTGGTACCTCAATAAAAATCAGCTACCGTGATGAAAAAGTCATGAAACGCAACCGAGAACTCGGCATTGATCATGTCCAGCAAAAGCTGAACCGCGAGAACAAAACCTCCGGTAAATCAGTAGGCAACTAGCCTCAAGACGTCAGAACAGCCCGACACGTCCCACGAATGGGCGCGTGTCGGGCTGTTGAAGTGGTACTGACGCAGGTCGCGTCAGCAGGCGCGGCGTGAAGCCCGGTAGGGCTTCGCAGACTGCAGCGGGACGACGGGTCCACCAGGGTCGTCACCCTCGTCGCCGTAGTTGGCGAGGGGGTGGGTGAGTTCGAGCCCCAGGCCGAGCTGCTCGCGGACACCCAGGTCGCCGTACTCCATCACCACCAGCTGCTGGTGGGGCGGGAGCGGCGCGAGCATACCGGCGCGGTTGCCGGTACGCAGGGTGTTCTGCGCGACGATCTCGCGCGCGAGACGCCGGCAGAGCGCGGCCTTGATGGTGCGACGAGCGGGCTTGGTCGCGCGCACGAACACGAGCGAGATGACCGACAGAGCGAATCGCTTGAGCTGCCCGGTGAAACCGGGCGACGCCAGACGATCCGAGATATCGTTGACCTGCATCAGATTTTCTCCACTTCATACGGCTCCACCGAACGACTTCGGCGAAGTACTGCTTTCATTTGTATCATATTTGTAGTAAAATGTCAATATAATGCAATGTATCATTGGCCTTGGCAACCCTGGCGAAGCTTATCAAAATACCCGCCATAACACCGGTTACGGGCTCGTTGGCTCATTGGCTCACGCTGTAAATGCGCAATTTAGCTTTAAAAGCAAGTTCAAAGCCAATATTGCCGAAATGGAGCACGCCGATCAAAAAGTGTTGCTTGTAAAACCTACAACATTTTATAATATGAGTGGTGAATCTGTGCGCTCAATCATTGACTTTTATAAAATTGATCTCAACGATATATTAGTGATTCACGATGAATTAGCACTACCGTTCGGCACCATCCGTGCCCGTTTTGGCGGCAGTGACGCCGGTAACAATGGTATCAAATCACTTAATCAACACCTCGGCGTCGATTACGCGCGACTCCGTGTCGGCATCGCAAATGACCTATTGCCACGCATTGGAGCCCACGATTTTGTGCTTGCGAGGTTCAGCCAAGAAGAGACCGCCGCCTTGCACGCCAAGCTATTTGAGATCACTCAGCAATATGTCGAGGAATTCCTCGATGGTCGCCTCGAAAGCCATACCACCGTCGCGGCCACTCCCTAGAGTGCACGATCCATATGTACTGTTCGAGCCTCGTCATTATCTTCTTGAAATAACGTAAACCCATGCGTTTTACCAAAATGAATTGCCACAGGATTTTTGCGTGATGCATGGAGATAAAGCGTTTCGTAATTGAGTTGTCGCGCCGCAGCAATACGCAGCACTTTTATGACCGTCCCTAGTCCTTGCCCACGATATTCCGTCTCAACATATGCCCGCCATAAGCCACCAACGGCGTGCGGATCCGGGTAGCGATCACTCAGCGAAGCAGCGAGTTGCGGCCGCGTTGCAAGATCACGCAGGCCACCACAGGCAATCACGGCACCGTTATCGCCAATTACTAGCACGAATGCACCGCGCATTGGCGTATCATAAACGTTTTCTTTTTTACCCATCGCATCAAGATCTTGGTGCCAGTCAGGGTTATAGTCGATATCGTAGACCTCTTTAATAAGTTTTCGGCAAAATACGCTTGCTGCTTGCCAATCTTTGGCATTCATATCGTGATTGGTTTTGATGATCATACTGTTACCTTTTTCATATTAATATTTTTCTAATACATCAATGGCGTTAAAGAATTGCTGGTCAGGCTGGATACTTGCAGCAGGGCGCATCGACATCTGTGCAAGCAAGGCATCATCAAGCTGACAGGCCGGGTAGAGCAATCGTCGATTACCAATACCATGCCGAAAACTAAGCCGAGCACCAGGTCGCAGCTGCGCCGAGATATTGCTAATAATGGCAATTTTTTGCGCTTGATCCTCGCCGGCCAAAGCCGCCACAATAACCGCATCGACATCCTCAGGTACGATGAGTTCAGCGCCATCTGCACAAATAAATTGCTGATTTGGTACTGCCGCACGTTCCATAAAAGCCTTGCCGAGTGCCAACGCCGTCTCGTCATTATCAACATTCGTCACTCGACATCCTTGTCCATGCTCCCATTCACCAAACATCATTGATGTCAGCGGCAAGGGACCTGCACCAACCATTAGTAAGTGCGGCGTTGGGTCGCCAACCGCACGCGGCTGCACTGTTTCTGCTAGTAGTGCAACGTCCGCGCGTAAAAAGTTTTGGTAAAAAGGGAAGAGTTCATAGTTTGCTACCGCTGCACGAAGATCATCCTGGCCTAAAAAATCATTAGCACTTCGAGCCTCGTTATAACATTCATATTCAGCCCACGCGCGGCGAACATCTGCCATGGTTTGATCGTCTGGAAGATCACTATATGCGCCGTCCATAATCGCGGTACGCAAATCTTTAAAGCGTTGTCGTGCTTGCTCAAAATCGTCAAGCGGCCGCGCCATACGTGCCGCCTCAAGAGTGAAGCGATGATACGCTTCTCGTTGCTCAGGGGAATCAATTGTCGAATACATGCCTGATAGCGTAACGCGCGTTATTATTTATTGCAAAATTGTCGCATTAAGTGGTATACTTGCAGCATGAATGCTCTTGAGCAACGCCTCACCAATCTGTTTACCGACAACCAGTTGCGCATGACTGCACCGCGAATGGCAGTGTTTCGGGTACTTGCGAACGCCGAAGACGCGTTGCCGCTTGCCGACATTGCAAGCGCCATCAAAGGTGATCGCGCCACCATCTACCGGACGCTTGACCTGTTTATTTCACTTGGCGTAGTACAGCGCGTCGTTACTGGTTTTAAGCATCGTTATGAACTGGCCGCGCCGTTCCACAGTCATCACCACCATATTCACTGCGAGGTTTGCGATAAGGTGATTAGCTTTGACTCACGGTCACTTGAAGCCTTGATTCAAAGGATTGCCGAACAAAAAGGCGTCCATCTGCACACCCACACACTCGAGCTTGCTGGCTGTTGTGACGATTGTCAAAACAGAGGTAATATTGACAAAATTAAACATTAGTAGTATAATTATAAATAAGCGCTCTTTTTTCTTTGCGCGCCCACGGCCGACCAGATCGGTCGTCGCAGCACCTACTAGTTTGGAGATGCAAATGGCGGAGATCAAGACCGAGGCCGCACCCGAGTTCACCAACCGCTACGGCGGCGCGTCGACCGAGTCGGAAGTTTCATCTTCGGCGTTCGCGTGGGGAGTGGTCGTCGGTGCCGTGGTGATGCTGATTGCCGCTCTGGTGACAGCCTACCAGACCGAGCTTCTGGCCGCCGGCCACAACCTGGCCGAGTGGATCTCCACGCAGATCGGCTATTTCATCGGGGGTGTCAATCTGCCCCAGAGCACTCCGGACTTCAATGGTCCGATGGGCAACGAGTGGGCAGGCAACTACGTCTGCCCGGATCCGCGCACAACAAGCTAACGTGCTGCGAAGACGCAGAACCGCATCCCCGCGGTTCTGCGTCAAACGCACAACGCCGCATTCACCCGTACGGGTGTTTTTTAATGCTTTGACAATCTATTGTTTTTATTATTTCGAAAGTGTATACTGCGGCGTGGACACCCCTTATAGACAGGGGTATCTGCATGCTAGACCTATCCGCTACTGCAAGCGCAGCAGCACGACAGAGGAGCGACATGACCGTATCTAAAGATGAAGCAACCCAGCCCGGAGTTCCAGTCGATATGACCGAGGAGGAGGGCGCCGCGCGCGACTTGCGTGGCGCCTTGGAGCTCGACGCACTGCTCAGCGAAGCTGTCGAACGACACACCGCCACGCAGCGTGCCGAAATCCAGGCACTTCGTGAATCAATCGTCGAGATCCAGGCGGGTTACGACGCTTCGGAGCGACGAGTGGGCGAGCTCGAACGAACCCTCAGGGGCATCGGCTTCCGCACTGCCTACGACGATGTAGCGCCGTCGGCCTTTGCGCCGATGGTCATCGGAATGGTGATCGGCGCTCTGATCGGAATGGTGATCGCACTGCTCGTGGGCGGCGGCGATGTCGTCTTCCGCCACCCCGACACGAACGACAGCCTGACGATTTACAGCGTCTACAGCGCACCGTACGGCCAGTTCCTGATCGTCATCACTCTGGCGATCATCGGACTGGTCTGCGGCCTGGTCGTCAACAGTTTCCGGCGGCCGAACAAGCGGGCAAGCACCACGCGAGTGGACGCCTTCAGCCTGTTGGTGCAGCCAAGCCGACCCAGCCGTTAACACGCAACTTTCGTGAGAAGGGAGAAGGCGTGAATCGACAAAGAGGACCAGCGCTCGCACTGCTCACAGTGTTACTGCTGGCAATCGGCCTGCTTGCGGTGCCATACGTGTCCTTCACCCAACCCCGGCAATCAACATCGCCAGGGTTGCAGCAAGACGGCAACACTACCGACCGTGCAGTACGCCAGCCCGACGACTGCCTGTCGCCTGGGCCAGCAGTCTACTGGGCAGACTTTCCGGTGGCAGCAGCGTCCGCTCAGGAAGACCAGAACCACAAGGTCTCGGCCTTCGCACAGGGGCCACCGCTCTTGAGCAAAGCCGAGCTGCAGCTGTCGAACGAAAAGCGTACCCAGCTTCTCATCGACCGGCTGAAGCGGCGTTTGTGCGGTGTTGCGGCACTTGGGGGCGACCCCAAGTTGTTCACGGCACTGCAGGCGCAAGCCGATCCTCGGCCCGCCACCATCGACCCAAACCGATCGCTGTCGCCGACCGAACACCGCGCACAACTGGCAGAGTTCACGCGCCACGCGCTCTGGAACATGGTGCGGATCGTCGATGACTTCCCGCCACGCACCGACATGCTCACTACACGAATGGTGGGACATGGTGCGGACATCCGGATCGAAGCAGTGACACCAACTCAAGGGCCGCAAGCCGTCGCCTACCTCCCGGTGGAAGTGGGACCTGACTACCGGCGGACGCGCATCATCGTGCTCCAGCTCGCCTGTGGTGGACAGACACTGAGCATGGCAAGCAGTTTCTACCCCGGAATGCGAAGAAGCTAGCAATTCGCGCTCCATCCCGGTGGGGCGGCGCAGAACAACGATGTTCGCGTCGCTCCACTGGAGCAAAACTTTCTTAGATTTTCACATGATTCACATTTATTTAACATCTGGTTGCTATAACTATTTCTAGAAAGGAGTATCAAAAAAGACCATCTTCGCGATGATCTTTCGTGCAACTATATAATCAACAGCCGCTCTATGCTGCGGCGCTTTCATTACCCCTAAAAACCAAAAGGCGCTAGGTAAGGGTGGGCATCACCTAGCGCCATTTGGCCCTTCAACCCACCCGTATAGGGCAGAGATACTGGCTGGGCCAGCCTCAAGCGTGACCCACCTCACAAAACATTGAGCGGTCCGCCGGTTAAAGGGATTAGATTACACACCACGTGTACAAAGTACTATCTGAACAGTGGAGGGTCAAAAACTGTCCAGACCGTGAGCGTGCAACCTAACAGTAAACTGTTAATAGGGGGTATAAGGTGCATGTAGCTACTACGCGAGGGATGCGTAGCAACTTACCGTGGATTATAGTAGCACGCAGAAACATAAATGTCAATACTTATTTACATAATACATGCATAAAAGCAATACCATTATCCCAGAGGAGCATGCTTTCTTACAGATGAGCATAAGCATTGACCCGATAGTAAAAGAGTTGCATTATAGTGGAACTTTACCAGAATCACGAAAACCAAGCGTCGCTATCGTCGGAGCACGGCGGCCGAGCGGCTATGGAACAGAGGTGGCATACAGTTTATCGTATGAGCTTGCAGCTGCAGGCGTTGTCATTATCAGCGGCCTGGCTTTGGGGATCGATGGCATTGCCCACCAAGCGGCACTTGATGCTCATGGCACAACACTTGCTATATTGGGCGGCGGGCTTGATGCTATCTATCCAAGCCGCCACCGGCACTTAGCGGCACGGATTGTCGCAGCAAACGGAGCACTTCTTAGCGAATACCCTGATGGCGCACCGGCACTCAATTACCATTTCCTGGAGCGCAATCGGATTATAAGCGGGCTAGCCGATGTCGTGGTCGTCGTTGAAGCCGCGCAGCGAAGCGGCACCTTATCGACCGCCAGCTGGGGATTGCAACAAGGCAAAACAGTCATGGCAGTACCTGGCAACATTACCAGCCCGCTCTCCGAAGGGTGTAATCAATTGCTTAGGAGTGGAGCGAGCGTCGTTACCGAAACGAGTGATGTGCTGCAGGCGCTTGGACTTAATGATACAGCCAAGCAAACAAGCCTGCTTAACAGCGACAACCCAGCCGAATCGGCAATTATAGCACTGCTGCTCGAAGGCCTGCGCGACGGCGATATACTGCAACAAAAAAGCAGTCTGTCGACTGCGATATTTCAACAAGCGATGACGATGCTTGAGCTAACGGGTACTATACGAGCCTTAGGCGCGAATCAATGGTCATTGGCACGAACGAACAAAGGCTCACAGATGATGAGGGGAGGGTAACAAATATTGAGGAGACCAGCCCCCACGCCAACGCGCGCACTCGTGATGCGGCGCAGAGGGCGTGGGAGCTGAACTCACAGAACTACGCTCAAGCAGCGTTGGCCGATTCGTAGTCGACCTTCGTGTACTTGGCGATGATCAGCTTGCCGTCCACCAGCTTGAAGCGGAAGCCGGCGATGCCAGCCAGCGCAGCCCGAAGCGGGTAGAGGGCGTTGGTGACGTCACGGCTGCCGAGGCGACCGCAGACATCGTTGCCCGCAGCCAGAGCGCCAGCCAGCGCGCCGTACTTCCTGTCCCAGGCGATCTGGTCGTTGGGACTTGCGAACACCAGCTCACGCCATCTTCCGCGAACGGTGATGGCATCGAAATCCTCTTCGAGGATCACTTCGTCGGGGAGCGCCTTACGCAGGGCGTCAACATATCCCTGCCAGGTGTCGTACACCACAGCAACAGACGTTCTCGTTACAGGCATTGCTAATCTTTCCGTGAGTTGGACCGCTGTGGCAGTGATGCCGGTGCGGATGCCGTGTAAGAGCGTACCGTATTCTATCACCCCTGTCAATACCGCACCGATTGCTGATAATTACATTAACCATAAACAAAATTGACTTTCCTGCGCCAAGCGCTCAAACTAGACTATGATAAACCAAAAAATAAACATGAAACATAATGCTCACTCTCCCTCGCAAAAGGAATCGTAGCGTCGCTATCGGTACGTTAACGGCCGTATGTCTGTTTAGTCTTGGCGTATATACGGTAACAACCCTTGCCGAACCAGTGCCGACAAACAAAGTTAACCAAACCGTCGGATCAACGCCTTCGAATAGCGCTGCTAGCGAGACGCCCGTTTACACTCCGGCACGACCAACATGGCCGCTAAAAGGGCAGGCACTGTTCAACGACGGAAAATTGATTGCACAGAAGCGGCCAGCGGCCATAGCCAACCAGCCGACCGCTCACTGGATCGGCGACTGGAATCCAGCACCGGCCCAGGAGGTGCATGATCTCGTAACGGCCGCTGCAGCTGTGCGTGCCTTGCCAACAATTGTCCTCTATAACATCCCGGAGCGCGACTGTGGCCAATACTCTGCCGGTGGCGCAAAAGACTCAGCCAGTTATCGCGCTTGGATACAAGCAGTTGCCGATGGGCTTGCGCAGCAGCCAGCAATTATCGTGCTGGAGCCCGACGCTTTGCCTCATATGAGCTGCCTGACGAAAACGCAACAAAAAGTGCGCCTCGCTGATATACGTTATGCCGTAAAATTGCTGGCAGGCACAACGCGCGCCAGTATCTATCTTGATGCAGGCAATAGCAATTGGAAATCAGCTGACGAGACAGTCGCCATGCTCAAACAAGCATCAATCAGTGATGCGGCGGGTTTTTCGCTCAATGTGGCGGGCTTTGCTGCACTGCCTGCAGTGACGGCGTATGGCAACGCGATTGCAGCAAAGCTTGGTGGCGTCCATTATATTGTTGATACCAGCCGCAATGGGCGCGGTGCAGCTAGCGACAATGCTTGGTGCAACCCGGGCGGCCGAGGGCTCGGCGAGAAACCAACAACCACACCCGCGAATAGCACCTATATTGACGCCTACTTATGGATTAAAACACCTGGTGAATCTGATGGCACCTGCAACGGTGGGCCTACGGCCGGGCAGTGGTTTGAATCCTATGCCCAAAGCTTGATTACAAACGCGGCTCAGTAGCAAAAAAATCAGCATCGCCAAGTTCAGGGGGCAAAAAGCCTTCTGCAGGCCGAAACCCTGCTTGCCATTCATAATCTTTGTTATAGCCAAGATCTTTCATAAGATCGGTTGGTGCATTGCGTAATTGCAGGGGTACTTGTACATCTGGGTACTGTTTGGCAGCCGACTGTGCTGCGTGCATGGCGTCGGTTGTTGCACGCGATTTTGCAGCCGTGGCGAGTACCGTTGCTGCGTGATAAAGCACGTAATTTGCCTCAGGCATGCCAATGCGCTCAACCGCTAAAAAGGCCGAGACGGCAACATTGAGCGCACCTGGTGTTGCAAGCCCAATATCTTCTGATGCAAAGATGATCATCCTTCGAGCGATAAATTTTGGATCCTCGCCGGCCTGCAGCATACGCGCAAGGTAGTATAACGTTGCCGTTGCATCGCTGCCACGCATGCTTTTGATAAACGCCGAGACGATATTGTAATGTTGCTCGCCATTTTTGTCGTATCCTGGCAAATGACTCTGAGCGGCCATTTCAATGATTGCCGGCGTAATCGGCCGTGTTGCCGCAAGATTGATCGCAAGTTCAAGGTTGCCCAAAGCCACTCGAGCATCGCCACCCGAGAGTTCAGCAAGCATGTCGAGACTTCGATCTGGCAACTGTTTTTCGTCTAACTGCTCGGATGCAGCGGCGCGTTTCACGATTGCGATAATGTCATGTTTCGTCAACGGTTCAAGCACCAAAACGCGTGAACGACTTAGTAACGGTGTGATGACTTCGAAGCTAGGATTCTCTGTTGTTGCGCCGATCAAGATAATCGTGCCGTCTTCAACAACCGGCAGAAAAGCATCTTGCTGCGCTTTATTAAAGCGATGAATTTCATCAACGAACAGCACGGTTCGGCGTGGTGCAGTCGGCTTTTTCGCATCAGGCTGAGGAGTATCAAATAAGCTTGGCTTGCTGGCAGTACCATGAGGGTTGCCATCGGCATTCGCATACAAGCGCTCTCTTGCTTCTTCGATGATGCGCTTCACGTCAGCCTTGCCTGCAGTGACGGCACTCAACTCGACAAAGTCAGCGCCTGTGTCTCGTGCGATGATCCGCGCCAAAGTTGTTTTGCCGCTCCCAGGCGGCCCCCACAACAAAAGACTGGTTGGTTGCTTGGCGGTGATAATTTCATTAATAATTTTACCCGCACCGACCAAATGACGTTGGCCAACAATCGCCTCGAGGTTTTGAGGACGCATACGTTCGGCGAGTGGCATATGTTTCATAGTTCTAGTATACCTTTAAATGGAAACGCCCTGCATCGATGCAGGAGGATCATCACAGGTTGGTGATAATACGCTTCCTGATCGTGGCAGGGCACAACCTACACCCAGAACCAATTGGACACAACCGCAAGTATGCCGATGGCCAGCAGCAACATCGAAAGAATTGCCATGGCCACACGAAACCCTACCGGTGTGTCGTTCTCGGGATTCGAACGCAACGCGAATGTAGCAAACACAATTGCCACCCCCGTACAGAACAACAATACCCCGACTGCCTGCCATGCGCCCAGCGTGTCTGCCATATTTTCTTCGCCAGACACTCCCAAGACAAAACCGGCGCCAACCATGCCGGCGGCAATAAAAAAAGCACGGTTGGCAAACCGTCCTCGTCTCTCCCAGTCTGTACTCACGCCCGCTCGATTCTCTCGTAGGTGGTTTGTATTGTACGACTTTCAGAGAATAAGTAAAGTACTTTTATGAATTTTTAGAGGCGCTGTATTTACTACCGTGTTCCACCCCATAAAACCGGGTATACTAATAGGCATGAACAGCGTCACCTGTACCAATTGCGGCACAACCATCGAGGTTGATAAAGCACTTGAAGGACAAATTGAAGCACGCGTCCTTGCCGCCGAACAACATAAACATCAGCAAGAGCTGGAGCGCGTGCGTAACGAGCAAGCCGACATTCTTGCAAAAGAACGTGCTGCCGCCGAAAGTCTCGCCAAAAAGCAGCTAGAAGGTGAGAAAGCCTTGCTGCAACGGCAAGCTGAAGCCGACCTCGCACTGCTTAAAAAAAGCCTTGAGCAAGAAGCGGCGAGCAGCAACAAAAAAGCCGAAGCCGAACAAGCGGCATTGATCCGCACGCTTACTGAAGATGCCGAACATAGCAAAAAAGAGTCAACCGCCTTCCGCGAGCAATTAACCGAACTAACAAAAGCCCTCCGCGAAGAACGCACCGCGAAAGAAAATGCCGAATTTGAAGCCCAAAAGAAAATGGCTGCCGAAGAATCAAAAATCCGCGAAGAGGTACAAAAAGTCGCCGACGAACGTCATCGTTTCAATCTCGCTGAACGTGAAAAAACAATTACTGATTTGCAAAAAGCTCTCGATGAAGCCCAACGCAAAGCGGCGCAAGGCAGCCAACAATTACAGGGTGAAATTATGGAGCTTGATCTTGAGGCGGCACTTGAACACAACTTTCGCGACGATGATATCCGGCCGGTTGCCAAGGGCACGCGTGGCGGTGACATTTTGCAAATCGTCAAGAGTCCGCGCGGCACAGAGTGTGGCAGTATGCTGTGGGAAATTAAGCGCACCAAAAACTGGGTTGATGGCTGGGTGCCAAAACTAAAAGAAGACGTTCGCAGTGCGCGGGCAAGTATTGCCATCATAGTGACTGAAGTTATGCCAAAGCACATCACCGAAGATATCGGCCAACTGAGCGGTGTTTGGATATGCAAGCCGCAGCTTGCTTTAATGGTAAGCGCTCTACTACGCAAAAGCCTGCTTGATGCGGGCATGCAAAAGGCAATCGCTGAAAATCGTGGCGATAAAGCCGAGGCATTGTATAATTTCGTGACTGGCCATGAGTTTATTCAGCAAGTTGAAAGCATGGTCGAAACCTATCAAGAAATGACGCACCAAGTGCAAAAAGAGCGTGTTGCCTATGAGAAATTATGGGCAGCCCGCGAAAAACAAGCCCAGAAATTATTCATGGGTACCGCTAACATTATCGGCAGCATGCAAGGCCATGTCGGACAAGCAGGCATGCTGCGTATTAAAGGGCTCGAACTTGACGACGGGCTAGGAGAGGATTAAGGTAATTTCATGAATTCATCACTTATCGAAATCAAAGACTTTACTATGCGATTTGGTAGCACTACCGTCATAGACAAGTTATCATTCGACGTAAAGCGCGGCGAAACATTTGGTCTACTCGGCTCAAATGGTTCAGGCAAGACAACCACCATACGGGCGCTGCTCGGCATCTATCAGCCGACGAGCGGCTCGCTAACAATCGACGGCGCTCCTTACCGAGTTGACGGCGGAGTCAAGCTTGGCTACCTTCCTGAAGAGCGTGGACTATACAAAAAAGAGTCAGTCATTGACGTAATGGTGTACTTTGGGCAGCTAAAAGGCCTGAGTCGTGTCGAAGCACATGATTGGTCATTAAAGTACTTGCGTCGTGTCGAGCTTGAAGACAAAGCTACGACGAGACTCGATAAGCTGTCGGGTGGTCAACAGCAAAAAGTGCAATTAGGCATCACTATTATGAACGATCCCGAGCTTCTGATCCTCGATGAACCAACCAAAGGTTTCGACCCCGTGAATCGCAGGCTGCTGATGACGATTATTGAAGAGCACCAAAAAGCCGGTGCAACTGTTATTTTTGTCACTCATCAGATGGAAGAAGTTGAGCGGCTGTGTGACCGCATTATTCTACTTAAAGATGGGAATGCACGCGCTTACGGCACTATCAAAGCGGTGCGCAAAGAATTTAATGGTGCCAGCCTTGATGATATCTTCATTAAAGTCTACGGCCAGCATCAACAAGAGGAGATCGCGTAATGCATAACTTAGGCACTGTATTTCGTTTTGAAGTTGTTCGCACGTTAAAGAAAAAGAGTTTTTGGATTGCCGCTTTGGCATTTCCAATTGCTATTTCAGCTATTTTTGCGATCATTTATCTTTCAAATAAAACGACCGATGAAGCTGCGAACAACACCAAGAATCAACAGTTTTCTCTAGCCGTCACCGATGAGTCAGGCATTATCAAACCAGGTGTGCTGAAACAGTTCAAAGCAACCGCAGTAACCGATAAACAAGCCAATATCGATAACGTCACCAACGGCCAACTCGATGCATATTTTTACTATCCAAAAGACCTCAGTAAAGATCGTGTTGAGGTGTACAGCAAAGATGTCGGCTTGTTCAATAATGGGCGATACCAAGGGGTGAGTGAGGCAATTCTTCAAGCATCAATTGCGGGCACTGTCAGTCCAACAACGACAGCAATATTGAAAAATGAAGTTAAATACAACAGTGTCAGCTATAAAGACGGCCAGCAATATGATGGCTTCAAGCAGTTGATCGCACCGGGTATATTCTTGGTATTGTTCTACATCCTGATGGCCTTTTTCGGTAACCAAATGCTCACAAGCACTACCGAAGAAAAAGAAAACCGCGTGATCGAAATGATCCTCACTACCATCGAAGCTCGTACCTTAGTGATTGGCAAAATATTATCGCTGATTGTACTTGCCGGTGTGCAGATTGTCACGATTTTAGTGCCTATCGTCGCGGCCTATCTCCTGTTTGGCTCAAAACTTGATTTACCAAATATCGACTTAACGAATATTCCACTCGACGGCGTCCGTATTGGTATCGGTGCGCTCATATTTGTGGCAAGCTTTATGCTGTTTACAGGATTGCTAGTTGCGATTGGCGCAGCAACCCCAACCGCCAAAGAGGCAGGTGGCTTCTTTGGTATCGTTATGACGCTCATCTTTGGGCCGCTCTACGCCGTCACCTTGTTTGTGTCGGCTCCAGATAGCACCTTGGTTCGCTTCTTGTCACTGTTCCCGTTTACAGCACCAATCCCTTTAATGCTTCGTAATGCTGTCGGTAACCTCACTCCTTGGGAAACGATTACGGGTATTGTATTGCTTAGCGTTAGTGCCGTGATTGTTCTCGCGATTGCCGTCCGCTTGTTCCGCTTTGGAGCGCTTGAATACAGTCGTCGTTTGAGCGTTCGTGAAATCTTTAGCCGTAGGACATAAGAAAATAAATGGCATAAAAAAAGCGGGGCAGGCCCGCTTTTTTTATATAGCTGCGTTACTAACGAACGTCGGTCAATTCAATATCGAATACTAAGTCCGAGTTGGCTGGAATGTTTGGCGCAGGTGACGCGGCACCATATGCCATTGCAGCAGGAATAACAAGCCGTCGTTTACCACCAACTTTCATGCCGGGGACGCCTTGCTGCCATCCAGCAATAACGCCGCTGAGTGGAAAAGTGATTGGCTGACCCATATCATGCGAGCTTTGAAAAATAACGCCAGTTGCCGT
Organism: uncultured bacterium; assembly: GCA_903821365.1. GTDB lineage: Bacteria > Patescibacteriota > Saccharimonadia > Saccharimonadales > Saccharimonadaceae > CAIJKY01. Next base: position 123,480 of record CAIJKY010000011.1, read on the forward strand.
AATGGCGCCCGTGTAATGTGCAGTCACGGTAGCACCTTTTGGCGCCTCAGCACCCTCGCCGATAACCGTATCAATAATCTGTAGTTCTGGCACTGTGCTGGTAGCGGTAAAATTCTCTAATAGTGAGCCTTCGAGTTTGGCCATGTTGTCGTGTCTCCCTTGTATCTAAGTCAATATTTTCTCTGGTTACTATACCATCATGCTCTGCAAAAAAGCGTATACTAACACTATGAAACGAACTTCTTCAAGCAGAACAAAGCAGATAATCGCCTTCGTGATTGCGCTACTGGTTCCATTAGCTGTTGGCGGCATTGGCTCGCTCGTTACAATTAGCGAGATACCAAATTGGTACACAACAATCGCGAAGCCAAACCTTAACCCTCCTAATTGGCTATTTGGGCCCGTCTGGACGCTTTTATACGTTTTGATGGGTATTAGCTTGTTTTTAATCTGGAGGCAGCATAGAGCGCGCCACAAAGCCTACATAGTATTTGCAGTTCAGCTACTGCTTAACCTTGCGTGGAGCGTAGTGTTTTTTGGATTTCATCAACTTTGGCTCGCTTTTATTGTCATCGTAGCTTTGGCACTCGCTATTGTTGTCACTATAAAAGCTTTTTTGCCACTTTCTCGCGCTGCCGCTTTACTACTCGCACCTTATTTGGCCTGGGTGATATTTGCATCTTCGCTGAACTTAAGCATTGCGATTCTTAATTAACATATCAAAGAAATACAGCGCCACGGATATATGGCGCTGTATAACAAGCTGAGAGCGATCGGTTCGCTGTTGTATTGACGGTTAACTGACTATTTTTGTATGCCATTGTCGACGCGCATAATGACAATCTTTTGCGCATCTTTGCCGAACGTTGCCACAACTTTGGCATGATCCTTCGCTTCGAAAACCGTGGGGAATTCTGCACGCGAGCTCTCATTTAAAGTCGGACCGTTCAACACAATGTAATCAATACCTCGCCATCCACTGATGGTTGCAGCAACTTCAGGGTCAGTCTCTGTTTTGTAGAGCCAGACTGGCTGTGGCTTGTTAAAGCCCTTATCCTGAAGATCAGTCCATAATGCCGATTCAACGACAATGCGATTCTCACGCGATACATTCTGGTTAATCCAGACGACTGCTTGGCGACTTGACTGATCAAGGTCGGCAGTCAGACTTGCGTGAATGCGAGGCTGCCAAACCGGGATCACGACTGCAACAAAGGCGAAGACTAATGCTAACGCTGCCGCACCGGCGCTGTATTTACGAAGGCGAGCCATCGTTGTTTGCGCGGTTGATGCTAATGGCATGGCGACAAAGCGTTGAAGCGCAGCAGCAATTACGATCGCGCTCAGTGGCAGAAGGGCAATGATGTACGGATATGGCAGGTAGCCATTACGGAACATTGCTACGACGCCGATTAACAGGGCAAGCGCAAATGGACGAGCAGCTTTATGGAACCAAGCGAATGGCAATGCCACCATACTTGTCCAGAACAACCAGCCATCAATACCCATCCAGTAGTTAAACAGATTACGAGCGTCGCTTGTCGCGCTCAAGACGCTGCCACTTCCGGCACGGCCGAATAACTGCCATAAAAGGGTTCCGATAAGCGACACGTGACCAGTGCCGGGGAACAACTCGTTTTTAAGGACGGCATAGAGCAAGTAGAAGCCAGTAATTGTCAGGAATATAATCGCGAAGGACGAGAGCAGGAAGCGGCGATTACGAACATCACTGTTGCGCCATAATGCATACACTAACGCTGGCAAGAAGAGCAGGAATGTTTCTTTGCTGAGTACGGCGATAGCCATACAGACGGCGCTCATCACAATTGGAATTAAGTGCTTGCGCGGTGTCAATGCTAAGAAGAAAGCACCAAGTAGCCAAGGGAGGGCGATATTATCGAGCAGTACATAGCGACTGAACTCAAGTGATAATGGACTGAAGCTAAATAGCACACCGGCGACTGTTGCAAGCCAGGCATTAAGCCCAAGTCTGCGACAAATTGCATACACCAAGACAACTGACAAAACATGCAAGACCACCATAAACTCACGCCCAGCAGTGATAGATGATTCGTAGCGTTCAAAAGCGCCAGTGGCGGTCGTGTAAGCAGCGAGCTGGATCCAAGCAAGCGGTGGGTGGTCATACCAATAGGTGTAGTGGGTGATATGACCTTTATACTCTACAGCCCAGGCCTGTGAGACATAGGTTCCTTCATCTTCGAAACGCTGTGGCGAGCCTGCCATGTTAATGGCACTGACTGTGCCTGCGGCAAGCACTAGCAACGATGTCAGCAAGACGTCGAGGCGATGCGCCCGCAGCCAGTTCGCCAAGCGTTGCATTGGCGAAAGTGGCTGGGTGGTTTTTTTAGCTTTACTCATGTGTTTATTCCTTATGCTTTTTCAATCAGCAGTGTTGGGGCAGCTGGTGCAGCCGTATCGGTGTCACGGTGACGACCGCTGTGAGCAGTTTTGTGCCACGTTGTGTCGCCTCGCAGCTCACGAACCATAGACCATAAGCCAGCAAAGTTGAGTACCATTTGGTAGAAGACAGCAGTCAGCAGCAGGGTAGCGTAGTGGCGAATCGTTACTTTACGATTAAAGGCTTTACCAAAATCGTATAGGAAAACTGCGTTCAGCGCAATGAGCAGTATCATTGGAATCAGTGGAATGAACATCAGCATAACCAATACGACAGGCGCTTTCAGGGCGGCCATCGCGACAAGCGTGATGAGCACCATAACTGTACTAAAGGCGAGCATTGCTGGTCCAGCAAGGACGTAGCCTGCAAGTAATCGCTGACGGAGGGTTGGGAGACGTCGCCACAAACCTTTACGCCATTCGTGGTAAAAGCCTTGGCACCAGCGAACGCGTTGGCGGAAGAGACCATTGAGGCTATCAGGCGTTTCTTCTTGTGTTGCAAGACGTGGGTCGTAGTAGACGGCTGTCTTTGTCTTGTAGCGAACACTTAGTAACACACCAAGTGAACAGTCTTCGGTAAGCGTAACGGGCCAGCCACCAGCTTTTTTAAGCAAGTTATGACGTACAAAGATCGTGTTACCACCAAGGGGCATAAATCGATTGTCAGACTGGAATGACATTGCACTGTTAAACCACTTGTAGTATTCGAGCACATTGTGCAGTGAGTACCAGCTTGAATCATGGTTCATTAGTTGCACGCCACCTTGCACAACACCAATTTGCTTATCATTGAAGGCAGTGTCAACGTGCGTCAACAGTTCAGGGTGAACGGTATCTTCAGCATCGACGATACCGACAACAGTGTAGTCACGTGTTGCGACATGCTCAAGTACATAGTTAAGTTGCAATGGCTTATTTGGTTTAACGCCTGCAGCAAGCGGGAACTGGACAACTTCGATACGATCGGAGAGTTCAGCGGCTTCGTAAGCAACTTTCAATGTACCCTCGTCGTCATCACAGATAACAGTGATGATATCGACGTTCGGGTGAGTTTGCTGCGCAAGGCGAGCAAGCGTTGCATCTAACACTTCTTCTTCGTGACGAGCAGGTACGATCATCAAAAATTTTTCTTGTGGTGTCTTTGGTTCAGGAAACTTCAAACGACTGACTGATTCAGGGTCACGGTAGGCGTATGTTGTGCGCCATACTTCCATACTTGCCTGCAAGAACATGGCGATACCGATGGCAGCCATAGCGACAGCAAGCGCAAGCTGAAACTGGACAAAGAAGCTAGCAGCGATGGCCGCAACAACAAGCGCACCAGCAAGTTTACCGAGTGGTAACCATCGAAGCACTGCAGGCTTTTTGATGCCCTGCATAGCGTGGCGTTGCTCGGCAAATGCCCAACGATCACTAAAGATATAGTTAAGAATCATCACCATAACAAGGCCAATGATATTCGCAAGTAAGTAATGCACTTCAAAATCATATGACTTGTTAAATGCCGTCAGTGTGAATTGCTGAGCAATCAACCAGGCAAACAGGTAGTAGTTAGCGACTGAAGTCGCCGCACGTGAAATAACAAACTTGCTTATAGCAGTGTTTGTAATTGTGCGATCACGCCAGGTAATGTTTTTATTAAGGACATAGTTCAAGAAGAAGGTAACCATTAATTGCACAGCGTTAGCCAGCAGTGGTGACGTTCCGAAAACATCAACCATGATGTAAAGAATCGCCATACCCGTCGCAAAAACACCACCGCCGATTGCACTAAATTGTACAAAGCGAGGCAAACGAGTAAAGCTGTCGACGCCATTCGCATATTTAAGTAATGCAAGTTGGCCAAAATAGAGTAATCCTTGTTTCATATCACCCTTACTCTCGCCAGCAGTACGCTCAGCGAAGGTAAATGGCACTTCAGCAACATCAAGGTTACGGTGACGAGCTAAGATCTCAAGTAAAATCTTGAAGCCTTTTGGTCGTAAAAGTGATAGATCGATAGCAGAACGCTTGAACAAGAAGAAACCAGTCATTGGATCAGTGACATTTTTTAAACGTCGTGGGAAGAAAGTTTTTGCAAGTATCGTTGAGCCACGAGAAACCATGTGGCGCATACCACCGTCAAGACCACCAGCGCTACCGCCACTAATATAGCGACTTGCAACAACGACATCGTGGCCGTTTTCAGCTGCAGCGATCATTGATGGAAGCGTCTCAGGAGGGTGCTGAAGATCACCATCCATAACAATAATTTGGCTGGCACGAGCACGAATAATACCGTCAGTTACAGCGCCAGACAGGCCGCCTTGGCGTGCAGCACCAGTACGGTGGAACATACGAACATGGAACGTAGGAGTTCGGTAGAGTACGCGAGCAGCAGTAATCGCTTTAATAGTATCGAGGTTTGTACTGTCGTCGATGAATAACACTTCGACAGGACGGCCACTAAGGGCTAATCGGATACGACCGACTAATAATAAGACGTTGTCTGACTCATTAAATGTCGGCACAATAATGGTAGTAACAGGTTGCACACTGCGCCATGCCTGTTTGATAGAGTTCTTTGCTCCCACGGTAAATTCCTTCTCTTCAGATTACGGATTACGTTACTTGCATCGGTTTAAACATATATTAGCACATTATTTCATTTTTTGCAAGTATCTGGCTTTACATAAGCATTATGAAGGGAATGTAGTATAATATGTGAGGCCGTTTCTTGAATCTATAGGGAAGGATCAGTATGAGAGGCACAATCTGGGCACTATGCTGTGTGCTCATACCGCTGCTCACTGCTGTGGGGTGCGGTGCAGTCAATGGTGCGCTTCCGACCAACAAGCTCTGCGCCGGAGCACAATCCGGCGGCAGCGCGGCGGCTACGGTTTCGATCAGACGCGCCACGCTGGCGTCCGACACCACTGCAGCTGTTGAGGTCGTTGTATGCCCACCCGGTGGCGTCGACCTGGACAATGCCCTCATCGATGTCGAACTACTGGGTGCGACCGATGACGGCAACTCACGACTGGTACTGGGACAAGGTACCCGGCACTACGAGACACTGCCCGCAGCTGGTGTGTCCATCACCATACAGGCCAGCGGCCTGAACAGTGGCGTCATCCCCGATGAAGTCGTGGCTGGGCTGTACCACGCTGACTCGACGGGCAACAATCAGCTCGGCGATGCGATTGGCCAAGCCACCAGCCCGTTCCCGGTCGAGAACTGACGTGCCGCACGGCGCCACTACTACATGCTCCAAGCTGTGGTAGTGGCGCCAGTCACTCCGACAAAATATGCTGATTATTATTTAAGACTTGCGTTCAACTAGCCACTTCCATTAGAGTAAGCGGAGCATGTTACATACTCATTTCATTACCACACCAGGCAGGAGCCCGCGATGAGCGCTAAAAATCTCGTTATTGTCGAGAGCCCCGCCAAAGCGAAAACTATCGAGAAATATCTCGGTAAAGAGTTCCATGTTCTCTCGAGCGTAGGGCATATTCGCAGTATCGCGAAAAAAACAAAGGATGGCACGCCACCAATTAACGTTCAAAATGGTTTTGAAACGGTGTATGAAGTTGATAGCGAAAAGAAGAAGATTATTACAGAACTCAAAAAAGCCGTCAAAGATACCGACACCGTTTGGCTGGCAACAGATGAAGACCGCGAAGGCGAAGCTATTGCTTGGCATCTTTGCGAAGTCCTAAAGCTCGATCCTGCGACGACAAAGCGTATCGTTTTTCACGAAATTACCAAGGGAGCTATCGAAGAGGCTATTAAGCACCCTCGCACGGTCGACATGAGCTTGGTGCGCGCACAACAAGCACGCCAGATTCTTGATCGCCTGGTTGGGTTTGAATTATCACCGGTTGTTTGGCAAAAGGTACCAGGTGGTAAATCAGCAGGCCGCGTTCAATCTCCAGCAGTCCGCTTGCTGGTTGAGCGTGAACGTGAGATTGATAGCTTTGAGGGTTCATTCACTTTTAAAGTAACTGCCGAGTTTATGGCCGACGGCCAGCTCGTCAAGGCCGAACTACCGCAGCGATTCGCCACCGAGCCCGAAGCACAAGCATTCCTAGAAAGCTTGCTTGATGCTACTTTTACCGTCAGCGATGTCACTACCAGCCCAAGCACGCGTAATCCAGCCGCACCATTCACTACCAGTACATTGCAGCAAGATGCAAACAGCCGCCTGGGCTTTGGCGCTAAAGCCACGATGTCCAGTGCTCAAAAGCTGTATCAAGACGGTAAAATCACCTATATGCGTACCGACTCGGTCAATTTGAGTGCTCAAGCGATTGCTGCTGCAGCGGATTACATTAAACAAGCTTTTGGCGAGCAATATCACCAGCCACGCAGCTTCAAAACTAAGAGTGCTGGCGCTCAAGAAGCGCATGAAGCAATCCGTCCCTCGAACATGGCGCTTGAAAAAGCAAGTAGTAATGAATATGACCAAAAACTGTACAATTTAATTCGTACGCGCACGCTGGCCAGCCAAATGGCACCGGCGAAATTGGAAAAAACTGTCGTTACCATTGCTATTTCATCGCAAAAGCACGCTTTTGAAGCAAAGGGCGAGGTAATTATTTTTGACGGTTTCTTACGGGTTTATGGCGGAAGCAAAAAAGACGCCGATATATTGCCTGCCGTAACGAGCGGCGATGTACTCGACTTGCAGACAGCGACTGCTCGTCAAACGTTTGCTCGGCCACCGAGCCGCTATTCTGAAGGTAGCTTGGTCAAGAAACTTGAAGATCTTGGCATCGGTCGACCTTCGACATATGCCACCATTATCAATACTGTTCAAGTACGCGGTTACGCCGTCAAAGGCGAAGGTGAGGGAACACCACGTGATGTTATTGTGCTTAATCTAGCAGACAATGCAGTCAACCGCGACGTTGTTCAAGAAAAAACTGGTGCCGACCGAGGTAAGCTCGTGCCAACACCGGCAGGCCAGGTAGTCAGCGATTTCTTGACCGGCCATTTTGACCAAATCGTTGACTACGGTTTCACTGCTAATGTTGAAGAAGAGTTCGACCAAATTGCCAGTGGCACCCTTGAGCGTAATAAGATGCTTGAAGAGTTTTATAAGCCATTCCATCAGCTTATCGAAGAGTCAGGTGGCATTGATCGTAGCACTGTTGCTCAAGCTAGAGAGATTGGCATCGATCCCAAGACCAACAAGCCAGTCATGGCACGCTTTGGCCGCTATGGCCCGATGCTGCAACTTGGAGCAACTGAGGACAAAGAGGACAAGCCAAAGTTTGCACCACTACCAGCTGGTACAAAAATCGAAACCGTCACGCTCGAGCAAGCGCTTGAGATGTTCAAATTGCCACGCTTGGTTGGCGAGACAGCCGATGGCAAAGAAATCAAAGCCAATATTGGCCGTTTTGGGCCTTACATTGTTATCGATAAACTCTTTGTAAGCATCAAACCACTCGATCCAATGTCAATCACCATCGATGAAGCCCGTGAACTCTATGAAGCCAAGCTGAAGACTGAGGCCGAGAAAAACATCAGTGACTTTGGTGACGGCATAAAAGTATTAAATGGCCGCTACGGTCCGTACATTACTGATGGCAAAAAGAATGCCAAAATTCCAAAAGATACTGAACCTGCGACAATCACTCACGACCAAGCTAAAGAGCTTCTGGCCGCCGCACCAGCCAAGTCGGCTGGTGGACGATTTAAGAAACGCACAACAAAGGCTAAATAACCTTTCGGTCGTAATCTGTAGATACAGCTTACTAGCAACTAATTTGTTTGCATCGTCGACTTCATGCTATAATTTATTTATACAAAAAACGCACTCGGAGGTGTCTCAAACTTCACAAAAAATATAATTGACATTAAAAACTTATTGTTATATAGTACTTTAAAGATATACAACAACATTAGCTAATAAACTTAAGTATATAAGGAGAAAACATGAGCGATTCCTCGTTGACGCCTGAGGCCGTTATGCCCGATGTACACGCTGCTGTTTCTGATATTCTTGCGACTGTCGAACGTGAGCGTGAACGCGAGATTGTTGCTCGCCGCTTCGGCTTGTATGACCGAAAAGAGACTTTAGAGCAAATTGGTGAGCTGCTTGGCATCACCCGCGAACGTGTTCGACAACTTGAGAAGGCGATTATGATCCGTCTTAAGATTGCCGCCGAAGAAGAGGATAAACTCCCTCACGTTACGGCACTTGAGAAACACTTTGTTCGCCACCTCCATGAAATGGGGAGCGTTGCTCGCGTTGGCGATTTAGCTGCAAAACTTGGTAAAGGTGATCACCCGGAGCGCGACAAAGCTCACGTCGCCTTTGTTGCTGAGCTTGCGCCTCATCTTGCAGTCGTTGAAGAAAACGACAATTACCACCACGCTATCGGTATCAAAGAGCACCACGATGAAAAAGCCATTAAGCAACATGTTGATGAAATCGTGAGCACCATCAAAAAGCACGGCGAACCACTTTCGACCGAAGAGCTTCACGATAAACTCAGCCACGAACACCCAAATCACGTTCGCGCCCTGGCTCGCACTAGCAAGCACCTCGCTGAGCTCAAAGACCGTTGGGGCCTTGCAAAATGGCCAAGTGTTAATCCAAAGAATATCCGCGATAAAATCTACGTTATCCTTGAGGAAAACCACAAG
>CAIJKY010000012.1 GCA_903821365.1 uncultured bacterium
CGACACGAGCTGACGACGGCCATGCATCACCTGTCACTTGGCTCAATAAAGCACTCTCACCTTTCGGCGAAATTCCAAGGATGTCAAACCCTGGTAAGGTTCTAGGCTTACCATCCGATTAAACAACACGCTCCACCGCTTGTGCGGGTCCCCGTCAATTCCTTTGAGTTTTAATCTTGCGATCGTACTACTCAGGCGGGATGCTTAATGCGTTAGCTTCGCAACGCACCGGGTCGATACGGCACACTGCTAGCATCCATCGTTTACAGCGTGGACTACCGGGGTATCTAATCCCGTTCGCTCCCCACGCTTTCGTGCATTAGCGTCAGAAATAGCCCAGTACCCTGCCTACGCCATTGGTGTTCCTTCTAATATCTACGGATATTACCCCTACATTAGAAATTCCAGGTACCTCTACTATTCTCTAGTCTGCCAGTTCGAATAATAGTCTAGATGGTTGAGCCACCAGGTTTCACTATTCGCTTAACAGACCGCCTACGCAACGCTTTACGCCCAGTCAATCCGGATAACGCTTGGGTCCCACGTATGACCGCGGCTGCTGGCACGTAGTTAGCAGACCCTTATTCATTAGCTACCGTCATATTCCTCACTAATAAAAGCAGTTTACGACCCGAGGGCCTTCATCCTGCACGCGGCGTTGCTCCATCAGGGTTGCCCCCATTGTGGAAGATTCCTTACTGCTGCCTCCCGTAGGAGTCTGGACCGTGTCTCAGTTCCAGTGTGGCTGATCATCCTCTCAGAACAGCTAAAGATCGTAGCCTTGGTGAGCCATTACCTCACCAACTAGCTAATCTTACGCAGGCTGTTCCCAAAGCGCTCGAAAGCTTTAATCCGAAGACAATTGTCATCAGACCATATGCGGTATTAGACTCAATTTCTTGAGCTTATCCCTCACTTTGGGGTACATTCCTACGCGTTACTCACCCGTCCGCCGCTCGCCATCACATTTCACCAAAACCCCGAAAACTTCCGGATCTTAGTGAAATGCATGCTGCCGCACGACTTGCATGTATTAGGCACGCCGCCAGCGTTCATCCTGAGCCAGGATCAAACTCTCCAAAAAAATTGTTAATCTATAAATAAACTAACAGTTTACCTCGCACGAATACGAGGATTTACTGACATTGACTTGCACTGCATAATTGTTAAATAACATCGGCGATATTACATCATGTACTTTAACTCTCGGACTCCTTGGAGTGCCCGTATGAGTGTTGCGTTTCCATAACTTTTCTCGCAGACTGTTTGTAATCTTACGCTAGGGGTTAACTCTTGTCAACAGTTTAGCAGAAGAAAAGGTAACTAAAAATACAACGAATATAACAGTAGTCGAGAACCTTATGTGCAGCCAGACAAGAAATTGCGTATCGAAATGTTACCCAAGCTAGTTCCGCCGTTTGTATTACCGCTCGATCCGGCGCTTAATACTGTGTCTCGATTGCACGGCGTCGCCACGTTTTCGCCTTCATTCTCATCAATCATATAGGGTGATCCCCAGGGGTCGCCTGCTCGCAGATCGCTCAGACTTGTATCTGCCGCCGCACCGAGCGCGGTCAAACTATTGTAATAGGATGTCCAGCAGCTATGCGTTTTGGGCAATGTCGAATAGACGGTCATATCACCTGACAAATACGGGCATGCGCAGCGCGTACAACCGTTATTAGTGATGTCTTTAAACGTTCTGCCGGTTCTCTCCCGCCCGGCAAGGACAGCCTTTTCAATCTGCCGAATATCGGCGTTCACCTTTGAAGTGCGAGCTTTTGCTTGCGCCGTCGTGAAGCCCGTAGTGACAATGCCGGCAAGGATGCCGAGCACAACAATAACAATTAACAGTTCGACGATCGTAAAACCACGAGCCCAGTTTTTCTGTTTGTCATGACCCTCAGTAATACGAGTACGTTTGTTTCGCAGCCCACCCATATTGCTTGTGATTATAGCACAACAAAACCCGCCTTACTTCTTGCTTGAGAAGCTTAGCGGGTTTTGCTGCATCCATCTATACAATGGTGATGGTCAAGGCTACTGCGCTGGTGTTGCGACCGCCTCTTCTTCGTCCTCAGCCTCTATAGGTGCTTCAACGATAGCAAATGAGGCAACCGAGTCTTTATCAGCCATGCGCATAACACGGACGCCCTGAGTGGTGCGACCAAGCAGCGGGATATCGCGGATAGCAACACGAATCGCTTGTCCTTGTGCTGAGATGATCAATAGCTCATCTTCATCATTATCGATCGCTTTCACTGAGACGATATTGCCAGTCTTAGCAGTCACAACTGCTGCTTTAATACCGACCCCGCCTCGTTTGTGGCTTGGGAAGTTAACAACGTTCGTGCGCTTGCCATAGCCATTCTCGCTAATCACCAGAAGTTGGCGATCACGCTCGACGACTTCCATACCGACAACCCTATCCTTTGGTCGTAGACGAATACCACGGACTCCACGAGCGGTTCGGCCCATTGGACGAGCATCAGTTTCGCTAAAGCGAATTGCCTGACCGAGAGAGGTTGAGATAATAACATCATCCTTACCATTGGTCTGACGTATCCAACGGAGTTCGTCGCCATCGTCGATCTTAATAGTGATCAAACCACTGGTGCGAATATTAGCGTAGTCACTCAGTGGCGTCTTTTTAACGGTTCCTTGTACAGTTGCCATAAACAAGAAGCCTTCACCCTTATTGGCTTTATCGCTGTGAATAATTGCCGTCACCTGCTCTTCAGGTTGCAGCTGCAACAGGTTAACAATTGCGACGCCCTTGGCGTTAAGTCCAGCAACTGGCACTTCATGCGCCTTCAGACGGAAGACGCGACCTTTGTTCGTAAAGAACAGTAGCCAGTCATGCGTACTTGCGGCAACTAAATGCTCGATAACATCAGCCTCTTTAGTTGTCATGCCACGCTTGCCCTTGCCGCCACGGTGTTGACGACGATATTCACTCATCAATGTACGTTTTACGTAATTCTCTGATGTCAGCAGGATAACCACATCTTCTTCAGGAATCAGCTCTTCGTCGCTAAACTTACCAAGTTCGTGGTTGATGAGCTTACTGCGACGAGCGTCACCGAAGCGTTCTTTGAGATCAAGCAGCTCTTCTTTGATGATCTTGAGAATTTCTTTCTCATCAGCAAGGATCGCTTCAAGACGAGCAATCAGCTTACGGAGCTCATTTAACTCATCGAGGATCTTTTGACGCTCAAGGCCGGTTAGTGCACGAAGTTGCATGGCGAGAATAGCACTTGCCTGGATTTCGCTAAGCTGGAACTTCTCCATCAAATTGCCGCGAGCCTCTTCGGTTGTCTGGCTGGCACGAATGACCTTGATGACTTCATCGATGTGGTCGAGCGCTATCATGTAGCCCTCGAGGATATGAGCACGATCTTTGGCTTTTCTCAGTTCGTACTCAGTACGACGGCGGACAACGACCTGGCGGTGCTTAATATACTCTTGCAAAATTTCTTGCAGCCCCAGAATACGTGGCTGGATGCCGTCAACGAGCGCAAGCATGTTGTAATGGAAACTTGTTTGCAACGAGGTAAGTTTATACAGCTGGTTTAAGATCTTTTTCGGATATGAATCCTTCTTGAGCTCGATAACCACCTTGACGTTACCGCGAGCAGATTCATCACGGATGTCATGGATGACTAGTTTCTTCTCTTTGTGAAGGTCGGCAATTCGCTCAATAAGCGTTGCTTTATTTACAGAGTAAGGCATTTCGGTAATGACAATGCGCGAACGGCCCTTGCTCGTCTCTTCGATCTCAGCAACGGCACGAATCGTCACGCTACCCCGCCCTGTCGCGTATGCTTGGCGCATGCTGTCGCCACCGTACACAACGGCGCCGGTTGGAAAGTCAGGACCTTTGACATGCTTTAAAAGGTCGTCAAGCGTTGTCGTATCAGGATTATCGATAAGATGAACCGTCGCATCAACCAATTCATTTAGGTTATGCGGCGGAATGTTAGTTGCCATACCAACCGCGATGCCCATTTGGCCGTTAAGCAACAAGTTTGGCAGTTTGGCTGGTAGTACCGATGGCTCAACCTCTGAACCATCGTAGTTGTCACGAAAATCAACTGTGTCTTTTTCAAGATCAGTCAGTAGCTCGGCACCAATCTTACCCATGCGTGCCTCAGTATAACGTTGGGCAGCTGGAGGGTCACCATCCATTGAACCAAAGTTACCTTGGCCGTCAACCAGCAGATAGCGGGTTGACCAGTCCTGCGCGAGACGCACCATGGCATCATAAATCGCGACGTCACCATGCGGGTGGTACTTACCCATGACATCACCGGTGATACGAGCGCTTTTGACGTACTTGCCGCCGGGGCGCCAACCGTTCTTTTCCATTGAGTACAGCACACGACGGTGTACCGGCTTAAGACCATCACGAACATCTGGTAAAGCACGCGAGATGATAACGCTCATGGAGTAGCGTAGATAGCTGTCTTCCATGACGTTTTCAACGGTGCGCAGTTCTACCTCACGCGAGTGGTCTTGGCGTTGAATTACTTCACCTTCAACGACAGGTACGTTGCTGGTATTGCTGAGCGTTTGAAACTCCTCTGGAGCGTCTTCAGGTTTTTTGGTAGCGTCATCAGGGCTCATATGTCTAGGTCCTCGGTATTAGCAAATTTGGCACGGGTTTGGATAAAGGCCTTGCGAAGGCTCACTTCATCACCCATTAATTTCGTAAATATGGCGTCCGCGGCCTCGGCATCTTCGACACGGACCTGGATAAGGACGCGATTCTCAGGATTCATAGTCGTCTCCCATAGTTGCTCGGCGTCCATTTCACCCAGACCCTTGTAGCGCTGAATGTCAGTCAGCCCGGCTTGTTTCAGAGGTGAATCAGAGTCGTTGATTTTTGTACCACGGGCAGCGCGATCTTCAATCAAACGATTCATGATTGAGTCACGCTCGGCATCACTATAGGCGTAGAAACGCTTATTACCAGCACCCTTCAATAAGAAGAGTGGCGGCTTAGCGAGATAAATATGACCTCCATCAACCACCTCTTTCATATAACGGAAGAAGAACGTCATGAGTAGCGTTGAAATGTGACTACCGTCAACATCGGCGTCGGTCATGATAATGATACGGCCGTAACGCAGGCCATTGATGTCAAATTGTTCGTCGATCCCAACACCCATTGCCTTGATCAGGCTCACGATTTCGTTGTTATTAAGCATACGGTCAAGACGAGCACGCTCAACGTTGAGAACTTTACCACGAAGTGGCAAGATAGCTTGGGTTTTGCTGTCACGACCGCTTTTGGCAGAGCCGCCAGCCGAGTCACCCTCAACGATATAGAGTTCTGAATTTTTAGGATCTTTGCTTGAACAGTCGGCCAGCTTACCCGGAAGGCTCATGCCATCAAGCGCACCTTTACGAATAACGTTGTCGCGAGCGGCACGCGCAGCTTTGCGAGCACGAGCAGCAAGCAAGGCTTTGCCGACCATTTTACGAGCAATGGCTGGGTTTTCTTCAAGATAATACGCCAGGTATTCATTCATCACCTGTTCGACATAACGACGCATTTCAGGGTTACCAAGTTTATTCTTGGTTTGACCTTCGAACTGAGGATCAGGCATCTTAACTAGGATAACGGCGGTGAGACCTTCGCGAATGTCTTCACCGGTGAGATTCTCTTCTTTTTCTTTGAGTAAGCTGTTTTTACGAGCGTAGTCATTAATAACACGGGTCATTGCCGCCCTAAAACCGGCGATGTGCGTTCCGCCATCAGGGTTGAAGACGTTGTTGGCAAAGGCTTTGACCATTTCAACATAACCGTCGTTATACTGGATTGCTACTTCAACCATGCAGTCTTCGACAGCACGCTCAACGTAGAAGATATCGTCACTGACAACTTCTTTACCAATGTTAAGGTGCTTAACATACGCCTTGATGCCGCCTTCAAAGTAGAAAGCTTTGCGCTCATTCGTGCGTTCATCGACAACCGATACATAAATGCCTTTGGTCAGGTAGGCTTGATGACGTAAATAATCAACCACCCATTTGTAATCGAGCTTTACTGTCTCGAAAATGCTGGCATCAGGGTAAAAAGTGATGGTTGTGCCAGTGTGCGTTGATTTTCCGACAACTTTAATGTCGGACTGCGGCACGCCGATAGCATACTCTTGGCGATACAACTTGCCGTCGCGACTGACTTCAGCGATCAATTTGGTCGACAGCGCGTTAACCACGCTTGAGCCAACACCATGCAGACCGCTTGAGACTTTGTAACCGCCGCCACCGAACTTACCGCCGGCATGCAAGACTGTTAAAACGGTTTCGAGCGCGCTCTTGCCAGTCTTAGTATGCTTATCAACCGGAATACCGCGACCATCGTCTGTCACCTTCACACCACCATCAGCGAGCATAACGACTTCGACTTTCGTTGCAAACCCAGCGATAGCTTCGTCGATACAGTTATCGGCAATTTCTTTAATCAAATGATGCACACCGTCGTAACCAGTGCTTCCAATGTACATACCCGGTCGCTTGCGAACCGGCTCTAACCCCTCTAAGACTTGAATTTGACTGGAGTCGTAGCTCTCAGTTTTTTGTTTCGTAGCAGCCATAAACAGACAACCTTACTCCCCTTCTTATGTTCGGTAATGCTTTTCGATCGTATTTCGAACGTTGCGGCAATCACTAATAGACTAATTATACCGCGATAGGTAGGAGATTGCAATAATATGGCCTCTTGTGAAGCGCTGAGAGGCGCTGTATGAGCGTTTTGACAGTGGATTGGTGGTTTATGGCGTTATTTGGGCAATACCTATAATATTGACAGAATCTGTTTTAATTATTATAATATGATAATGCGTTGTCGATCGACTACGCGCACATCAGGATCTTGCTATTGCGAGATCCTTTATGACAGGAGAGAACTTTGACGAACATCGATGACATCTGCGAGAGCTTGCGTGAGTTCGTCGCGAAGCAGCGACCGAGCAAAACGCTGAGTAGCGCCGTTGAAGATGCGCTCAAGCTCTTCAATGAATCGTACGACACGACTGACGCAGAGCTGACCGACCGTATGACGATTATCGTGAGAGAGGCTCTGCTGCTTGTATCGCATGGGATGATTGAGATAAAGCTCCCGATCATCGGTAAGACGGGCAGCTTGCTGTCAATGGACGACGTAGAAGATCGCGTGGCCACCATTCGACAGCTCAGGTCCGTGATCAATGAGTGGTACTACGCCACCAGATAGACCCTCGGTGCAAAGGACTCATCTCTCCTGTCGCACTACCCTGCTATTTAAGCTTCACTTGAATGGCGAGGCAGTGATCCGTGCAATATGTATTGATTAAATTATTTTTTGTTATATAATATACAAACGGAACTCCGGTTCCTTTTTGTTTGTCAGACCCCGTACCTACGAACTGGATGGAGCACTTTGATGGAAACCCTGCAAGCCCCCACGACAGAAATGCTGAAGGCGCTGGCGTGGGAATACTTCAGCAGCTCGGAGCTAGGACCCTTCGATTCGATGGGTTTCGAGTTCGTTGATGGGCTCGTCGCCAAGCTACGCGCCTACGACGTCGCTGATCTCAAAGCGGCGCTCACGGAGTTCGGCCACGAGACCTCCGAGCTGACCGACGAAACAGTCGCCCACCGGCTGGCTGGCCGGCTGGTCCGTATCGTGCGCGAAGCGATCGGCGTCAGTCCGCGCTTCAGCCGACCAGGGCGCATCGTGCTTGGCCGCGTCTTCTTGGGGCTCATGCCCCGAGATCACATGGCGCTGCCGCTGCACCCGCGTGAAGCGGCCATCTCCGACATGCCGACGCTGCAGATCGTTGAGCTGTGGGGGCGGCAAGATGAACGTGGACGCCCTCTCATGGTGAGCGCGATTCACATGGCGAACGGCGCCGAGCACGAACGCTACCTCGCGATGGGAACCACCACGGACGACCCGCACCTCACCGAGGCGCAGCGTCGCCTGCGCTACTACAAGGCGGCGCACTGACAACATTCGCCACCGCTCGCCACTTCGGCGGGCGGTGGCCCCGCCCCGAGTCTTGATGCGTAGTGCATAAAGTTTCAGGATAGGATATAAAAAGTGTTCAAAATAATCATTGCTCCGAGTACAAAGCTTATGCTAAACTTTGACAAGGAGTACACAAAAAACATGTTCAAAAAGTTAGTATCAAACCTGCCTTTTAGCCCAGCGCTAATCGGCCAAGTCGGCTTTTACGCCCGGCGATTACGCAAAGAAGAAGCAACACGGCGGTTGGGATTAATTTTTACTGCACTTGCAGTTATAGTGCAGTCTTTTGCTGTGTTTGCACCACCAGAGGCGCAAGCTCAAGCGAACGCCAACAATATTATCTGGGAAGGTGTCTCAAGTCGCCAACAGCTTATCAACACGCTGAACAAGGGTGTTGACGGCCAAGGCCGCACCGATATTCGTCAGATTTACGAATACTTTGGCATTACTGTTAAAGATATCGAGAATGCGACCGAAACCACATTCAACTCTCGTGATTTCAATGGTGCCATCTGGGACATTGGTCGCATCGACTGGGATGCTGGTACTCCTTATGAAAAATCGTTTACTATTCCAAGCACTGGCACTACTGTCTTTGCCCGTAAGTTATGGCGCTACGACGGCAACGACCGTGGCTCAAACTACAAAGCTTTTGTCGGCAAACGTGCCGTCGATGGTAAGTGGTTTGCGGTGTCATATGACTGTGGTAATTTATCATACGTTGATTTTCCTACACCACCCGTTACCCCTCCGGTAACACCGCCAGTTACTCCACCTGTCACGCCTCCCGTGACACCACCGGTGACTCCCCCAGCCGTCACTCCAGCGGCAACTTGCGACACGTTACAAGTGTTGGCAGTCAACGGTACACGTAACAAATTCACACTGAATGCCAAAGCAAGTACAAGTGGTGGTGCTACTATCAGCCGCTACGACTTCGATGTTACTGATGCTGCAGGTAAAAGTGTTGCTAGTAAGCAGGTTTCTTCGACAACAGGTACCGCTAGCACCGAGCTGACGATACCGAATGATGGAAGCTATACAGCTAAGGTCACCGTTCAAACAAGTACGGGCGCTAAGACTGACATCATGTGTAGCAAGCCGCTCAAAGTCACACCTGAGCCACGCTGTGTCTACAACGTTGACTACACTAGCACAAGCCCTGAGTGTAAGCCGTGCCCTGAAGACAGTAGCGTCTGGTACAAAGACTCCACCTGCAAGGCGCAGCTCGTCCCTGCAAAAACCGTTCAAAACATGACTACCGGTGGTAGCGATGCAAACAACACAACGGTAAAGCCAGGTGATACGCTCAAGTACACGCTTAGCGTCAAAAACACCGGTAAAGATGTTGGCCAAGTCACTATGAAAGAGAATCTTGCGGACGTGCTTGAATACGCCGACGTTCGCGACTTGAATGACGGAAAACTCAGCAGCGACACAAGCCAGCCTTCACTGCGCTATGTCACTTGGGCCACCGCCAATGTTAAGCCTGGCGACACCGTCCAGCGCACCATCACCGTTCAGGTGAAAGACAATGTTGCTTCGACCGCACAAAACGTCGGCAACCCTGAGTCATACAACTGTGTCATGACCAACAGCTTTGGTAACACCACCAACACAAAGGTGGAATGCCCTGCTCCAAAGATTGTCGAGACGACTGTTCGCACCCTTCCTGCGACTGGCGCTGGCGAGAACGTTGTCTTTGGCGGAGCACTGTTGATGGTGGTGGTATACTTCTACGCTCGTAGCCGACAGCTTGGCAAAGAAGTTCGATTAGTACGCAAAGAATTCGCAGCCGGTACGCTGTAACATAATCTAAAGGGAGTATAGGCATATGGCAGATGGAGAACGGCTCTCGAGCCCTCAGTCCCCCGAGCGACGCAATGATCTTGCGGAAGCTGCTGGTGAGCAACTAGAGAAATTGAAGAAGACTCCCGAGAATTCGGCCGAGCAGGAATCAAAGAGCCAGGAACGTGCTATCGAGCATGCCCGCAAGCAGGCAGAGCTTGAAGCAGTATTTGGCAAAGAAACGAGTGGCGAGAGCAAGCAAGGTGGTGAGCCATCAGCTCCTGCAACCAAAAAAGCGCCGTCAAAACAGACCAAGCAGCGTGAGTACCAAAAAACTATGGCCAGCGTTCAGACAAAACTGACGCCGACTGCGCGTACCTTTAGCAAGGTGATTCACACCCCTGCTGTCGAAAAGACTTCTGAGGTTGTTGGCAGCACCGTTGCCCGACCAAACATGATTCTCATGGGTAGCCTCTTTGCCTTTGTTGCCGTCCTTGGCGTCTACCTACTCGCAAAGCACAACGGCTTCCGCCTAACTGGCTTTGAAACCATCGGCGCCTTTGTCGCTGGCTGGCTTGTTGGTGCCGCCTTTGACATCCTTCGGGTTGCCTTTGCAGGCCGACGACGCGTTTAGCCTCAGTTATCCTTAACTGACTCTTCTCTCAATAAGAACACACCTATCTGATATAGAAAATAAGATAGGTGTGTTCTTATTGAGAGCTCAGTGGCTTACTGAGGCGTGGTTGGATTGCCCTGCTCGTCAACAACATGAATGTTGCCGCGCAGGTCAATCGATATTTCTTGCAAGTGGTTCGCGTCAGCGTCTTGGTTTACATGAAGTGTCGGGCCGTTCGTTGCCTGAGCACGAGCTAGTTCAGCTTCGTCTTCTTTGCGCTTGCGTTCAATGGCACGTTCGGTAGCAGACAGAGAGCTTTCGAGTCGCTTCGAATCGAGGGGCGTCTGCGGTGCGGCCACCCCACCCTGTTGATTGTAGTTAACACCAGTAAAGGTTGCAGGTGCTGCGGCGGCTTTTTGCGTTCGTTGTAGATCAACCATTGAAGGCTGCTGAGAGGCTGCTGGAGCAGCACCGATCGTATTTGGCTTAAAGGTTACGCTTCCAGGTGCAGAAGCGCTCAGCGGCGGCATCATGGGCTGTGATGGCATAGTTTGGACGTAGGTTGGTGGCTGAATTGGTGGTTGTGCCATCTGTGGAGGTGCAACTGGCATAGTTGGCGCTGGTCGCGGAATTTGCTGCACTGGCGGCTGCGGTTGCGGTGTTGGCGCAGGCATCTGTGCTGGCTGTTGCTGTGGTTGTGTCGCCTGAGCAACTGGAGCGCCTGGAATAATATTCGGCTGCTGGCCACCCGATTGCTGTGAACGACGCTTGGCAAGCCAATCATCGAGGAAGCTTGATTCGCTTGCGCCGGTCTTTGCTATGGCTTTGTCGCCAGCCGAGGCGCCGGCACGCTTTTTAAAAGAGTCGAGTGCCGCCTGCTGACGGTCTTTTTTGGCGTCATCACCAGAGCGCAAACGTGTAAAGATTTCTTTTTCGACAATCGCTCGCGGACGACCGAACTTGGCCGCCGACAGTCGCCTTAAGGCATCGGCCAATTGCGGATTTGGCTTACCGAGCGGTGGCACAAACGACATGCTGAACGGACTTGAAGGCACATTATTAATCATCACGCTGGCAATCGACTCGAAGTTTGGAAGCTTAGTGATATCCTCAACATCAAACACTGGTGCGAACTTTTTAACCATCAGCTCAGCGTCCGTAACACCGAGGCGACCAGAGATAATCGTTCCAACGTTACCAATAATTGCCTCGCGGATTTTATCGGTGAGCTGGGTCATAAACTGGTTGGCTAGCACCAAGTTAAGTCGATATTTTCGTGCTTCGGACAGAATATTTTCAAACGAGTCGGTTGCGAAGTTTTGGAACTCATCAACATAGAGCGTAAAGTCGACACGCTGATCTTCGGGAATATTCGCCCGCCCCATGGCCGCGGCCTGGAACTTCATCACAAAGATCATACCGAGGAGCTGGCTGTTTAATTCACCGGTGCGCCCTTTACTCAGGTTAACGAGCAAGATTTTCTTGTTATCCATAATATCGCGCAGATTAAAGCCCGATTTAGTTTGACCGATGATATTGCGCATCATTTCATTACTAAGGAATGCGCCAAATTTTGAGACAAACCAGCCAAGTACCTCGCTCTTGTGATAATCACTCGTCTGAGCCATTTCTTTATTCCAAAAGTCGAGTACTGTTTGATCGGTCACGTATTTGAGCTTGCTCTTGGCAAATTCGTTGTCGTTAAACACCTGTGGAATATCAATAAAGCTGGTGCCTGCAGGGTCGCTCATGATGGTCAGTGCGGCATTACGGAACCAATGCTCGTAGCGTGGTCCGATAATACCCGTATGACCAGGGTCGTAGAGGCGATACAACATGGCAATTGCTTCTTGCACCAGAAAGTCGCGCTGCTCTTTGTCTTCAAATTCGAATAAATTCAGCCCAACTGGTGATTCCATGGCGCCCGGGTTAAAGTAAATAACGTCTTCGACGCGCTCTTTTGGCACCATTCCCAGCAAAGCTTCGGCTGAATCACCGTGCGGATCAACAAAAGCAAAGCCCTTGCCATCAAGCATGTCTTGCAGCGCCAAATTCTCGAGGAGGCCCGATTTACCTGTACCGGTTTGACCAATGATGTAAGTATGACGACGCCTGTCCACCGGCCCAAGTCGCACCTGTTTCTTGATGCCACGGTAGACGTTGTAACCAAGCAAAATACCGTCTTCCATTGTCTGGTACGGACCGTCAACTTGCTTCGACTGTTGTCGTTGTAATTGTGACGTCTGTGTATGCTTCTGATCTGGTAGATGGAAGATAGTTGCCAGCTCAACAGTGTTAAGAATCATACGATTCAACTGCTGCGGGAACATCCTCAGGATAAAAGCCGTTGTAAAAGTATCTATATTTTTGGCAGTCGAGAATGTTAAGCCGTTGCGACCACTAGCTTCGAAAAGCGAGAATGATGAGACCAAGTTTTTTAGCACCGCCTGCGAACGGGCAGCCGTATTACTGCTCGCAACTACTCGGATCAATGTTTCGTAACCTGGGTGGCGGGTTTTTTCCTCAATAGCCTCAGCGCGCGTTTGATCAACACCTGACACTTGATGGTCTTGGCCAGTCTTGTCTTTCTCATTACTCTGCGGTGGCTTCCAAAAAGCACCGGCGACGTCTTTAGCAGAACTAAAACCAAAGCCTGGCTTCTTTTTCTTGCCACTGCGAATATCGCTTGCTTCTTTTAACGCAACTTTTGCCCAGCTGTCATGTGCTGGACGGATAAGTATCTGCACCGCCGCACCATCACCCTCACCAAGTGACGTAAAAGCGTTCATAAGTGTCTGCATAGCGTCACGCTTTGTCTCTTGATACGTCGCGATCGGAAAGGCATACTCTTTTTTGAGGCTAATCTCGCCGCCAATCGTACCACTGAGCTTCCCTTGCTGATTAAAGAGGTTTTGCTCTTCAACTTTTTCAAGGCGACACGAAGGATATGCGGCAGTTACTGCTTGGCGAACAACATCTTCGAGGACGAGCGGTACTGCGACATAAAACTGAATCAGCCCCTTGCTCGCAATCACTTCAAAAGCAACATGCCGCTGGCCGTAAACATTGCTCTTGAAGCCCTTGGTAGCAGTGCTGGCAATGATGTTATACATTACCTGTGCCTGACTCAACGCCTCTTCGGTGACATCACGGCTATCGCGGCCGCCTGCTTCAACGTCTTCACTGCTTGGTGGCAAGAAAATACGCAGCGGCACCATTTTGAGACCACGCTCATAGTTTTTGGCCTCACGAAGCACCTTGCGATAGTACAAGAAACCAACATAACCAGCAGCACTCAGTGCCCCCGCTACTACCAATATTACTAAGAAGATTTCTAACCCCACCGCTGCCCCGCTCCCTTTATCAACATTTTCATCAACTACTCGTACGCATCAATCCTGCGGCAACTTTACCTGTACACCGAAACGGCGCTCGAGGTAATCAGCCTGCAGGCGGCTCACCTGTTGCTCTTTCAGGTAAGGATCGTTACTCGTCTCTTTGATTATCGCCTTTACCTTATCAACCCACTCCTTCTCAATCACATCGGCATCTGCCGCAGCAAGCCCGCTTGTGCCTGGACGTGGCGGGATGACCGCAACTGGTGCCGCATCATCCACGACAGGAGGTGGTGCAATTGCTGGAGGTGCCGTGACGGGTGCGCCGGCTTGCTGGATGTGCTGACCCGTTTGCTGTTCGTGTCGCTCAGCGTTCGGCTGCTGTTCTGGAGAATGAACCGGTTGTAGTCCCGGTTGCGCCTCTGGCGTTTGACCGCTTTGAACAGTGCCCCGAAATTCCTGGCCAGGAACTGGCGCTATCCTCTCGTTCCCGCCAGTGGGCGCGGGTGGTGGTGCGAGTCGTTCAGGCTGCATATTCAGGTCTTATTGTAACACTGTCTATCGTCGAAAAACATAGACGGTGGCAAGACCTTCGAACAAAAGAAGTAGTACGATACTAACGGCGTCAAGCTGACCAATAGATCGTAGCGCCAAGATAATAATAGGGGCGATTGCCCATGCCGCAGCCGCCGATATCGCCCTCGTCGAAGGCCGTGGGCGCTGTTGGACTGCGCCGTTAGCGTCGCCAATCGCCGTTGAATTAACAGGGTGTGGCAAAGTGTTACGAAACCGCAGCCAGTAGTATACGTGCACCATGACGACAAACAGACTAAAGAAAAAGCTATACATAAGTAAAAAAGCCGCCATCGCGCCAGCGGGTCCAACGGCAAGCGGACTCGTGACTGTGATGACGGTAATAAATGCCGACAATGAAATGACAAGCAACAACAATGCCGCTTTAACTGAAGTGAAAAAAATAACTATCGATTTCATTGCGAGTATAACCTGATTTTTTGTCTATATCTCATAGTGTGTCTTGGTTCATTTTACACCCTTCTTACTGATATCCACTTTTACCGCGGACGTAGCACCCTGATATCTGTAATGCAAACGCCATTACTTTTTCGTTTCGCGGACGAAAAAATGGCCACCGTACACTACTGTTCTATCTTACTTTTTGCACTACTTATAGTTTGTACATGCTTCTCTCGGGCACTGTACTCCTCACTAACTACCTCATTTGATACATTCAAATGACAAAGAGTTAAAGAATCCTGGGCAGCGAATCCGCCGCTGTATAAAGATTTATGGGCGCTCGCTGCACCAGGGTTCAACCGATCGCTCTCTCGTCCGGTAAAGGACAAAGGGAGCACAACTTATACCGCTCAAGTCTATGCAGCACATTGCTGTGCATATGCAGACGAGCAGCATCACTCAACTTGGACTTCGGTGGGTCCAAGGTACGCCGTATGAAGGCGGAGCAAATGACAACCGACGTTACCGTAGATAGGTGCGTCTGTTGCCATGGTCTCCGTCAACCGCGAATGCGAGTGACATGTTGTCTATTGTTAAGGTGCTGTGTTGGTTGCATTATTCCCTTGAGAATTTTTGCTTCCGACCCGAATGCTATCTTGTTTGTTTTGCTGTGACATTTGACTGTCAAAAGCTTGTATTCAATGTAGCATTTCGGAGCCCAATTGTCAATGATCTAGTGTTCAATAATTGTAGCTATTTAAACAATGAACTTTATTTTAATCTGTTTATCCTTAAACGTTGTAAGAATTATTTATACAACATTGAGTATATAAAATAAACTTTTTCAGTGGTATATTATTGATTATGGACAATTTAGAGACATAGCTAGAAACAGCAAATCGCGACTTAAGCGCGTCGATTGATGACTTGATATTGGCCAATAAGATTGTCGTAGAGCGCAAGATGCTAGCCGAAAGTCAGCTTGCCAGCACTCGTAATTTCACGTTAGTAAACATGGTCGGAATACTTGAAGCGCAGCTTTGTGCATACGTATGGATTGTTGGCGGCCATAAGCCGCAGATGCTCAATCAATCAAAATATCGCGTAACGTTAGACGCAAGTGTGTTGCTTCAGTACGAGTCGGCTGTTCC
>CAIJKY010000013.1 GCA_903821365.1 uncultured bacterium
AGCGTCGCAAGGGTCTGCCAGGTGACAGATAAGGGCCCTTGTGAGAACATCAGTCGACCCGGAAGATCTCCACGGAATCGAGCGGCAGCGTGCGACCAACATCTGTACACACTCCAACATGATGCTGAGCCGATTGGCCTATGCGCACCAGGTTTTCCACTGTGACAAACCCGGTCATGGAGTTGTAGCCCCAGTTGCAATCGCGGCAACGAATCCGAAGCTCACGCGAGACCTGCTCCTTATCGTTTTCGAACCGCCACTTTTCGATGGCGATCAGCCAGAACTTGTCGTGCGCGCCACCGGTCAACTCGATCGGCAGGTAGGTCACCGTCGTACGCAGGTCGGCATACGGCAGCGAGTTGTGCGGCTTACTAATTTCACTCATGGTGATCTCCAGTTCGCGAAGGTGCGGTCGAAACAGTTTGATGCTTCTTACGTAGAATATAACTTTTTATGTTTCTGTCAATGTTCATAGCATAGATTATTGACATTATATTAAAAACATTATACAATCATTAAGTTTCACCCGTCCACGATTGGAGCACCGCTATGGATCCCGCCGTCAAGATGCTGGAGCACATCCACAACATCGTCAACGTCGAGCTCGCCGCCACCGAGGGCATCGCCGCACCGCCGCCGATCGGCATGCAGGTGCTCGGAGAGTGCTTGCCGGGCGGAGACCACTGGTACTACAAGGTCTTCCGCGACTTTCCGTCGTACCAGTCCAGCTTCGTGCTGGTGATGGCACCCAACGATCAGTTGGCCAGGGGCATGAGCCACCTGGCAACGTTCAGGCCTGAGCTGCTGCGTAACGACAACACCGGTCGCTGGGTGATCGTTTCGGTCATCTCGCCGCCCGCCGGCGCACTTGAGCACCTCGGCTAGTAGGCCCCTCAAGACCAGAGGCGCCCACGGGTCTCAGAAACACCCACCCCGTCCGCCTCCCCGCAAGCAGCCCCGCTATGCCATGAGGCTGGCGGGGTTGCTTTAATTTTGGCCGTAGGTTGTCATGATATTTGCAAAATCAATCGCATCTGGGTCGCTCTCGGACTTATCATCAGAGACTGGCGCCATAAGCTTCTCGGCCGTCTCGCGGTGCGCTAAGCCAATGGCATGTCCCATCTCATGCAGTGTCGTGATGCGTTTTGTCCGCGCATCTGTGCGGCCAAGGCTGGTGGTATACAGCACAATATCCGCCTTAGAGCGATAACTCCCACTATACGAATAACTAGTCGTACCGGTTAGATTACTGCCATCCCCTGGCTCGGTACTCATAGGTACACAGGTTGTCGCAGCAGCCGGGCACGCCGCCACCGCCTGCGCGTCTATACATGGGCTCTGTGACCACGCCGTCACCCCTTCGCCAACATAGCCTGCGTACTCAGCCGGTAAACTGCCGGTAACAAAATAAATCGGTAGCTTGTCGGTGGTTTTTTGCCATGGTGGCGCCGTGTTATCGCCGGGGTTTTGGTCTTGTAGGGTTTGGCCGCTAGTGGCTGCACAGGCAGCGGATGGCGGCACAGCAGCAACGCCAAACTGTAGGGCTTTGCTATTGCTGGCCTGATTGTCTGCAACGACGCTGGCGTTAGTGCTGGCGCCCTCTTGTAGTGCATCTTCTGCCTCTGCGTAGACAACGACAGTTGCGGCGAGTGAGGTCTGCAAAAGAATAATGCCAACAGCGGCAATGACTAGAGAGATGGCTAGGCTGGGGAAGAAGGCACGGCGAGAATGAAGAGGTTTTTTGCTTTTTGGGCTTGGTTGCATGATGTTATTTTAGCATTAATATATGCACCTTAGTTCTGAATTGTACTAATAGCTTCAAAGTTTTTTATTAAGCGGAATTGTGATCGTAAAGCATGCTCCGGCATAGCCAGAATTATGTACCTCGATGGTGCCCTTAAAATGATCTTCGACAGCATTTTTTGCTATAACAAGACCTATTCCCATACTCTCGCCTTGTGGTTTCGTAGTGTAAAATGCTTCAAATATTCTTGGCAATACATCGTTGGGTATGCCCTTTCCGTGGTCAACAACTTCTAAAGTTATTGACTCACGTAGCCTCATTAGCTTTATATCGACTACTTTTTTAGGACTCGGCTTCTGAGCATCAAATGCATTACTAATTAGATTTGCGACGATGCGATCAAATTGAGCCGCATCCCCCGTAAGTATTGTAGGCACGCCCTCGCCAAAGACTACATTCACCTCATCATTAGCGCTAATGCTTAGCGAGCGTATAATTTTTGCAATTTCAGACTTAATATTAAAATTCTCTGATTTTTCTCTTTCGTGCAATTGCGCTCTAGCATGTTTTACGTACATCTCAATTTGTCGCAAGCTAAGTTTTGCATCTTCAAGCACTGATAAATGTTTATCATCTTTTATCTGGCCAATGCTCATGGATGCAGCCATGAGCGGGCTTGCAAGATCATGCAACAAAGAAGAACTAAGCCGGCCAAACTCGGCAAACTTTTGAAGCTCTATTGTTTTACGAAGCTGTAAGCGTTCAAGCTCCCTAGATCTTTCGCGAACAGTATCTTCAAGTTTATCTCGTTCATGCTTTAACATGGCCTCAGACTTAAGCGCACGACCAAGCGATTGCCTAATCTCGCGATTCGAGAGCCAAGATACAATTGCAACAATCAGCAAGGTCAGCGCAAAGACTAATATATCATCATATCCTGCCGGCTTGGCTAGCCAGGTGTTATCTACAATAATCTGGCCTTCTTGATCTAGCATTAGTAGTAACGCCAAAGTTGCAGCACATAGTAAAGTGGTTGCGAACGCAGCCCTAGAAGTGGTAAGTATTCCTGCTAGCACAATCAATACGCCGTATGCCAGAAGACCTTCAGGGGCTAGGACTCCCCATCGCATAAGAGTGTAGGTTGAGATACAGTACACAATTGACAAGAAGAGAAGAGTTGCAGAGTTAACATAGCCCAAGCGGCTGAGTCGCAATAAAAAATAAATTGCTAGCGTAATAATTCCACAGACAACAGGAGACAGACCAGAATAATCTGTAGTAAATATATATTTGATCAGAACGATGAATGTAACACTCAGTCCAAAGCACAAACTACCTATAATTAGAGTATCTAGCAAATTTTTCCTACGCTTACGCTCGTCTAAAACGATACTGCGCTGCAGAGCACTCTTCTTTACAATATGTTTTTCCGATTTATTTCGAAACATCATGCCGTTCAATCTTATAGCCAACGCCGTGAATAGTTTTTATGAGTTTGTGCGAGAACGGTCTATCAACTTTGTCCCGTAAGTATTTTATATGGACATCTACCGCGTTTGTCCATAAATTCTCATTCATGTCCCAAACGTGCTCAATAATCATGGATCTCGTCACGGGCCTACCTTGATTTCTCATCAGATAATCTAGAAGATCAAATTCTTTACGTCTCAAAACTATAGAGACGCCTTGCCTGCGTACTGTGCGAGACGTGACGTCTAATTCTAAATCACCGACAGATAACTGATTTGAGATACCTGAATCGACCCTTCTTCTTAGTAACGCGCGCAATCGTGCACTCACTTCTTCCATAGAACAAGGCTTAGTCACATAGTCATCAGCACCTATGTCCAAAAGTTTGACCTTTGCAGCAACCTCTATCGATGCGGTGATTATCATAATTGGCATCCCCCTACCTTCCTGTCGTAAGGTTTTGCAAACTTCGGCACCATTCATATCAGGAAGCTGCAGATCCAGTATTATAGCGTCATACGAAGTTGAAAGAGCTTGCAATAAACCATCCTGCCCCGAATAAGCTGCATCGATGGCATATGCACTCTTTAGGCCTCTCGCAAGTGCGGAGACGACTTGCTTATTATCTTCTATAATAAGTATTCTCATCTAACTATTGTATTCTCTTACTTAATTTCTATACAGTATCTAATAAACATGTTAAATAAAAATTAAATTAGGTGTCTGTATATGCCGCTCAGGTATGTGTGGCTTATAATTACATCATGAACACCCAAAAAAACTCCACCCCCTACAAAACCCTGGCCACCATCGCCGCCGCCACAGCACTCACTGCCCTCGCCCTCCGCGCCTCCCGTCGCTCTGGCGTCACCGATGACGATCTCGCCCAGTCTCTCCCCGGCGACAACATCATCCCCGACGCTGGCTATGTTGCCGACCGTGCCACTATCATCAATGCCACGCCAGAAGACATTTGGCCATGGCTTATCCAGCTTGGCCGAGACCGTGCTGGTTGGTATGCACCAACTTGGTTAGAGCGATTGCTTGTCTGGAACAAAGCCAAGCGTGGTGCTCGCCATATCGTGCCCGCCTTTCAAAAGCTTCGCGTTGGCGATGTCGTGCCCGATTGGGGCCCGGGCGAGCTTGAAGTTTTGGCCAAGCACGCGCCACACGTCTTAATATATGGCTCAGTCAAGCCACGTGACAGCGAAGGCTATATTCCAGGCGATTACCTCTTTAGCTGGGTACACACTGTTGAACAAATCAGCCCCACCCAAAGCCGTGTCTACACTCGCCTGCGCATGCGCACTGCCGATAGCCCGGTGCTCAATGCTCTAGCGCCAGTGGCCGGTGTCTTTGATTACGCCACTATGGTCACGATGTACGCTGGGTTAAAGCAGAATGTTGAGGCGGCGACGCAGCGGGTACATAAAGATTAAAAGTGTAGAGTTTCTTATTTTGCAAATTTATTTTATGATATACCTACTGTAGCACCGCGCTACAGTACTCACACCAGGAGGCGTTAGTGCATGCAAAACGTGCGCGATGGCGCGTCGGCACATGGGCGAGTGTTTTGCTCATTGCGGCGAGCGCGCTTATTGCGCCAGCGTCCACGGCGGCCGTTATCGAGGTTGCTTCGACGGGTGGCTGCTTCAGAGCTAGCTGCAACAATCAAGATCCAGTTGGACTCTGCGATGGCGACGCAATTACCGTCGCGTCGAAGAGCGTTGACACTCCTGTTGGCTACGCCGGTCAGCTTGATCTGAGGTACTCCCCCAGCTGCCAGGCGAACTGGGGAAGATTCACCGCCGCCTACGGCAAGGAGGCTCTTAAGCAACTCATCCTCGGCCGATTGACCGGTGGCACGAGCTTGGCGACAGGCGGCAGTATCTATGTGTGGAACCCGGGCGGCGAACGCTACGACCGCGCGCGTTCTGCGGCTAGCACATCGTCGCTCTTGACTCTGCTGGTGTCATCGACATGGTCAAAGATGACGAACGGAGATCAGATGGCCTGCGTTGGCCTGGATCTAGCTCAAGCCACAGTTCAGAGCAAGAAGCTGCAAGATTTCGGCAGCGACATTGGATCAGCAGGCTGGTACTCAGGTCCCTGCGTGTGAGCTTCCCCGGTCGAACGATGTTCGACCGGGGACACACTCACTGTTTCAACAACATTAATTAATGGTCTATACTGATTTTATGAATAAACGACTGACAAAGAAACTTTTAATTATTGCAGGCTGCGTGGTTATACTGGTGCAACTCTTTGTGAATATTTCACTTTCGAGTAATAATAGCGCCTTGCAACAACAATTCGCAGAAGTTGAAAGCGCACAAAATACGGCATCATTATATTTACAGCCTTCTACGATCAGTGAGGAAAAACTACAATACCTTGTTGCGGCAAGCGTAACAATGCCACTTAACGATGCCACTAAGAACATAGTGTATGCTTCGTTTGGCAATATGAAAGATGGTACATTTAGCGTGCTCATTGGCAAAGCCTTCGGAGTTCGAAAGGTCTCCCCAATCAGCCTTAGCAACTGCAAAGTAATGGTGAGTTTGTCGACTGATAAGTCTACTAATGCGACTCAAGTATTGGCGAGCGAAATAACCTTAGCCGACACCAAAGTCTACATCTTCAAAAACGCCAACAAAAACTGCTACACGCAGTTCACCCAATCAGAGCTCGACGCTTTAGTTGATGCTGCAAAAAACATGCAGGTACGCTAAACTCTATGCGTTTCGTCTTATGCTTGGGCAATACGCCATTGCTGGACTCATCAGAATAGTTACCTAACTATTGACGCATAGAGCACTTAGTGACACACCTCTCGGTTCGGAGGGTGCCACTGCAGGAGTAGATTGTGCTATCGCGAGGCTAGCGCGGCAATATTGCTCTGAGTTCGTCCACAGCCGCCTTAAACGCTTCTGTGCTCCCGTTGGTCTCGACAACCACTGGCACTACCTCTAGCGTGCTGTCGATCAGGTTGATGGGGTCGGCATGGATGATCACGCGCGCCACGTAATGGATCTCGATCGGCTCGTGCGACGCTTCGTCGACACCTTCATAGCCTTCGTAGATATAGACCGTCACGTATGCCTCTTCGGGGCCGCCCTGGCCGATCATGAGGCTACTGATTTCCGCGTCGTACTGCTCTTCGTCAACCTTCACTTCCAGCTCTGTGTCAGTCCGGATTGCGCCCTGCTTGGTGCGCAAGAAACCTCGAGCGAATGTTGCGAACACCAACTCCATGAAGCAGTTGAGAAACAGGTCGTGCTCAACCTCGATGCGTACCTCGCGAACCGTCATGTCACTCCTTGTGCTCATAGTGGTGAAATTTTCACCAGAAGTGTATTTTACAATCTTTTTGGATTTTAATCAACATGCGTTTCGTCCTTTCGCTATGTAGCTGGACTCATCAGAATAACCCTTAGTTATTGACGCATAGAGCACGTGGCGGCAGGCCTTCCGGGTGGAAGGTGCCGCCGCAGGAGTGGGCATGCTAGCCACGCAGTGTCATCGCGGCCGCGGTTCGGCCAGAAGCGCGGCGATGGCCGCCTCTTCTTCGTCGGCCGTGCCACCGTTCGTCAACACGGCGATCTGCTGCAACGGATTGATTCGCTCCGCACCTCCCGGCGTCGTGATGTTGTTGACGAACCGCACCATGTACAGCAGCGGTGTGTGGTCATGCTCGGTAGCATCGTCCAGCACCTGCAGGGTCGCGCAGGCATCTCGCAGGTTGCCGCCCCGCGTGGTCGATATGTAACTGAGCGAACCTGCATACACACCGCTGTTGACAGAGACCAGCAGTTCGGTCTTCGGTTCGGGGCTGTTGCCACCGTTGTCCAGCATCTGGCCAGACAACAAGGCCAACAGGTATTCGTTGTAGTTGGCCCAGAAGAGGTTTTGCTCCACGAACACCAGCGCACCGCGAATTTCCATGTCACTCCTTGTGCTCACAGTGGTGATATCTTCACCGAAGATATATTATACAATTTTTCGTATACTTATTCAACATGTGTTTCGTCCTTGGATGCTAATTGGCAGGACTCATCAGAATAACCTTCAGTTATTGACACATGCGGCACTTGGTGACGACTCATCGCGGGAGAGTCGTCACCGCAGGAGTGAGCGCTGTCAAGACAGCTGATCGGGCGAGACATTGTTGAGTTCGGCAACAGCAAGCCAGAACTCTTCATCAGTATCCCCCTCGAGTGGCGCCAGAACATCGCCCGAAAAAAAGAACGGCTCTGCGTCTTCGTACTGCGTCCTCTTGAGCGAGACCAGGCAACACACCGGCGCACTGGTGCGAGCAAGCCGCTCGTCTTTGATCGTCAGCCGCAGGTACACTTCGTTGAGCCTGATCATCTCGATCTGCGCCGTGTATTCCACCTCGTTGACGCTCACCACCAGCTGCTCTCGCGGGGCGTTCCAGTCCATCGGACTGCCACGCAACCCGAGGACAAACTGCTCCAGCAGATGGTCGATATAGCGACGATTCATCAGGGCATGATCGACATCAATACGTACAACCATCGTTTCCACGCTCACTCCTCAGTGCTCGTTGTAGTGATAGATTCACCAGCTTATATTATACAATGTTTTCATTCGTTCGACTACGCGTTTCGTCCTGTGAGGACTCATCAGAATAGTTACTAACTATTGACGCATAGAGCACGTGGCGGCAGGCCTCCGATGTGGAGGTGCCGCCGCAGGAGTGGGCCATCAGCTGGCCGCTTTGCGGAGAAGCCTGAGATTCTCGACTTCGGTGTCCAGCAGGTCGTCCTCCAGCACGGCGATCGCCGATGTGCACCGCCAAGAAGCGATCCTTCGATCACCGCCCAGCGAGTACGCCTCTGGAACAACACGGGCCAGGAACCTCAGCGGCTCATCGGCGCTCAAGAGGTTATCCCTGTGATTTACGAGCAGGATGATCTCTTCGAATCCAACTCTGGTGCTGTGTTTGGCTTTGATGATGCGGGCACCGTAAGTGCCGAGGTGTGCGCCGTTGTGGACACGCAACCCAACATCATGGATTGGCTCGAGCACGTTGACATCGTTCTCGCCGTCTGCGCGACGCGCGGTCAAGCGCAACTTTGCGAGGTCCATGTAGGTCGTCAAGTGCGCCTCAAGCGTTACATCGTCAACGCCCACCATGGCGCGGTTGATGGCCATATTTTCACTCCTTGTGCTCATGTACAGGTGAATTTCACCCATAAATATATTATAGCACAAAATTTAAAATAAATCAATTTATCAGTCAATAATTACCCCTGTTAAGCAAAGACCCCGAAGGGTCTCGCCAGGCTGATATATAGCGTCTAGGCGGCTCCACTTCGGGGTTGGGGTGTGATGACGTAGGTGCGGCCTTAACGCGACTGCGCCCGCTTGCGCTTGAGCAGCTTGAGCGCGCCGCCGGCGATCATCTTGATGATCGCCACCATGCCGATGAAAAAGATGGTGATCGTCACGCCTTCCCAGACCACGCTGGCGATGTCTGCGAAGCGATCCTTCGAAACCAATCGGTTATTGCCCATACCACTCCCATCATCTCACCTCCGTCGAATACGGAGGCATGCGCCGTACTATACCATATAGGCATTTAGGCCGCTAGCGCTCTTGGACAAGTGATAACAAGTTGCCAGCCGGATCTTTAAACCAGGCCAGGCAAGCGCCAGTGCTCGTGCTTCTGTATAATCCGTGCTCATCGGTTTTAAGACTTGGCTCGTTGTATGATTCAAAATGGATGCCGTGCGTCTTCAGTTCTGACATTGCCCGCATGATGTCATTGACCGGAAAATTAAGCACTGTATAGCTGGCTGGCCGATGGTCTGGTTTAGGATAAATAAAAATGTTTGCGCCAGTTACCAAATGCAGATGCAATTGGCGATAGCCTTCGGAGTAGCTGAGGCCTAGTATTTTGCCATAAAAGTGTTCTGCTTTCTTGATATCGTCAACCGAGAAGCCACTAAATGCTCGCGTGTGTTTAAACATACGTTCCTCCTGTTAATTAGCGATGCAGGATTACGCATGCAATCGGCGTGTGCCTGCCTATTATTAGTATAGCGCTTTGCTATAATAAACAGTAATGAACCTTGCACACACTAGGCGCCAGCTGCTGCTTCGACGGCAAAAGGGCTTTACGATCGTTGAGCTGATCGTCGTCATTGTGATTCTTGGAATTCTTGCAGTACTGGTCTATACGTCGTATAGCAAATTACAGAATGACGCTAATGAAGCGTCAGTGCGCACTGACCTTCGTAACATCGCCAAACAGGTCGAATTGTACCGAGCCGATCTTGGCGTCTACCCTTCCACTGCCCAAATGAACGCCATGCGACTACGTGTCAACAAAAAAGCCTATGGCGTCAACCCTACGGGCGCCACAGGCTTTTACTGCGTCAATAGCGATGGTTCAGCATATGCGGTTGTTACTCGCGTGCGTTCGCAGTTACTGCTTGTCTATAATTCATATACCAATACGTCAAACACGTACACTGGTTCAACAACAGCGCCACAACTGTGCACCGATGCAGGCGTAACGACTACAACGTACCTTGCCTTCACCAATAACGGTGTTTGGAATGACTGGGTGGCCACGCAATAGTCTACTTAGCGGCTATGATGTCGAGGCGCTCTGGCTGCAACGGCAGTTCAAGCAACTCATCGGCATGATCTGTAAGCATTGCAGCGATTGGACCATCGAGGTGAGCTTGTCTGTCAAGTTCGCTGTCAAAAGTATCAAAAATTGCAAAAGTGCCATCATCAAACTTCAGCGCAAACCAGCGTCGCGTACCGGTTTCATCTTTGGCCATAGCGAGTGCTGACTCCAATAATTCTTCGAGCTCGTCTTCTTTGCCACTTTTTGCTTCTAGTTTTACAAATAAACCTACGTCCATTATGTATTGCTGCGCCTCCATACTTACGTGTCTTGCAACAATAAGTATTGCCTACTTTGGCGCGCCATACTGTGAAATATTACATAGGCAGCAGTTTGAACGAGCTACTAGTGGATGGCAGTATCGAGTGCCTCGTTAATCACTGGCGTCCATAATGCGTAGCCGTGAGCGTTTGGATGAAACTTATCAGCGGCGAACAAACCTGCGTCAGCCGCAAATGCTGGGCCAGTTTTTTCTGCGATCCGCGCAAATACAAGATTATTCGATGCAACAAGACGCTCAACCATATGATTAACTGCCTGAGTCCGTAGTCCAACTAATTGACGCACTGGCCATGGCAAGCGTGGCACGGAACCCATATCCGGCGCACCAGTAACGATAATCTTTACCACTGGGTTGGCGGCGCGCAGTGCATCGATTGCTTGTTGCAAAGAGTGCTCAACCGAGCTGATGCGAGTGAGTCCCGTAACGTCGTTTGCGCCAACAGCGAGTAATGCCACATCCGGTGCATAGCGCACAACTTGCGCCACTTGTAACGATGCAACGTCAGCCGCTTTTGCACCTGAAACACCAGCGTTAATAAAATGCACGCTGTAGTGCCGCGCTAAATGTTTAGCAGACATATACGCATATCCCTCGCCATATGATGCACCTTGGGCAACTGTCGTACTATCGCCCAAAACGGCATACGTTAATGTTTTACCATGGCCAAGCACCGTCATAGCACGAGGGATAACTGGCACTGGCACTGCCGAGCCGTTGAATCGGATAATCAAAAATTCAATTGTGATAAAAACGCCAATGAATGCACCAAGCAGGCCTGTTTTTAACAGTAACTTTTTCAGTGGACTCGACGCAGACTGATGGTTAGCTGGTTTTTTTGTCATTCGGTTGGTCTTCACGCTCCACCAAAATAATACATTCCGTGACGAGAGCTGCGACCGCGCCTGCTGCAGCCAGTACTGGCGCCAGTGCCGCACCGATCACACCGATCGATAGTGGAAACTCAACCAGTGTTTTGCCCTCTTTGTTCTTGACGACAATCCGGCGGATATTACCTTCTTTGAGCAGCTCTTTCATTTTCTTTAAAAATTCATCACCGCTCACGCGAAATTCTTCATTACGAGTTGCCATATATTGCTCCTTTATTGGTTACGTGTAAGCTTCGGAAACACCAGGCCAAGCAGCACACCAACGCTACGCCATTCTTGCATTTGCCCCGCGTTAATCGCAGCCTTAATAGCCTCGATGCTCATCCAGCTTACCTCGATTTGCTCGCCAGTCTCCAGCTGCTGGCCATTTGCGCTTTGCTGATAATCAGTAACTAAATAGTAATAGAGATCCCAGTCAACCGTCGCGCCAGCGTTAGCGATTGTCAGTAGTTCTGGCTGAGTCACAATCAAGCCTGTTTCTTCGAGCGCTTCTTTGATAGCAGCTTCTTTCGCCGCTTGCTCCACGGCGTGACCACTCGCAAGCAGCTCTCGGTAATCGGCAATACTGTCGCGTACTTTACCGCCAGGGAGTCGCAAATCAATGCCGCCAGTTTCAGCTCGATGCTCTTTAGTAATTAAGATTTCATTATCAGGCGAGACAATAACCAGCCGTGTACCAGGGGGTCGACGATACTGTTCAAACACGCGGCCATCGGTTTGTCGTGTGTGAACAACTTCACCGATCTTACCGTCAAAGACTGTTTCTTCTCTGTTCATGCTCTTATTTTACCATGAAAAACTAAGCCTGCGTGTGGCGCGAATTTTGAGTCAAGACTTTACATTACCCACTTACAAGGTTATGGTAGAAGTACTACTACTTAACCGAAAGGAGCTCATCATGAGTTTAATCGATGACGCCAAAGCCAAGCTAGACGACGCAAAAGCTAAGGTAGAAGAAGTAGTCGACGACGCCAAAAAGCAGGTTGAAGTTGCGCAGCAAAAAGCCGAAGGCGAAGCCGACAAGCAAAAGGGTGACACGCTCAAGGGCGAAGCCAAAATCCAAGCTGCCAACATCAAAGAGAAGCTCTAGTCTTTACTACTTCTTAATCGTTCTCAGTAGCAAATGCCCTCGCTTTTATGCGGGGGTTTTTGCTACTCACTGTCCCGCATTTTGTATCAGCTCGAGAATCATGCGCGCAACATATTCCGGTTCGCGGCGCGGTGAATGGTGGGTAAGGTTTTCTATCACGATTTGTATCCGTTTGTTCATTACTCGTCCATCGAGATTCTTGACATAAGTGTGCCTATCGCGCGTGCCAACAAGCAGAAAAGTGGGCATTGTCAGCAGCGAAAGATCCTCGAATATTTCAGCAGGCTCTATCACTCGCTTCATAGAGCCCTCTCTCGCAGCATCGGCGTGGCGGGCAATAGTTGGCGATGTCGTCTGAACTAACTTCCAGCCAATACGGCGAAATCTTGAATCAAGCAAAAAACGATAATGCACTCCTGTACCGCGAAGCGTTGAACGTACTTCTAGTGTATCTTTGTACAGCGGCGGGTGCAAAAGCGCCAAAGTCTTCACCTCATCTGCGTAGTCACGAGCAAGTCGCGCCGCGAGCAACCCACCCATAGAATGCCCAACCAAATTGAACGGTTGCGTTATGTGAAGTGTTGCAAGCATCTCGCGGATATACGCAATATGCGCATCATACGAATACTCCGAATCATGCGGCTTGAGCGCTTTGCCAAAACCAAGCAGATCAACTGCGATAACGCGACAACCAGCCGCCGATAGCAGCGGTTGCACTCGTGACCAATAGCGTGACGATGATAAAAAACCATGCAGTAGCACCACGATCGGCCCGTCGCCACCAAAATCTGTTACACCATTTTTCATTTCACTTACCATACTAGCGTATTATACCGCTTGCGCCCAACGAGCGAGTGCCCTACTATGAGGCTTGCTTATGGATGCCGAAATCTCAGACCACGCAAAAGTTCACGATGTGCCTTTTCTATCGAACCGCGACGACGACAAGCATTGTCTTCAAGCGGCTTACGGTATGATTCGACAATTCTTTGAGCCCGATTGGCAGATTGACTGGCGTGATTGGTCAGCCACTACCGGCTTCGAAGAGGGCCGCGGAAGTTGGTCGCTTGAGGGGATGTTATGGTTTCATGCTAATAATTATGATGTTCAGCATGTCACTGCCTTCGACTATCAACGGTTTGCGGATGAAGGCATTGATTATATATATGAATCGCTTGGCAAAGAAGTAGGCGATTGGGAAGCACACTTTTTTGACATTCCAAAAGAACAATCTCGAGCCAAAGCCTTTCTCGCAACAACAATGTGGCAACATCGACGACCAGATTTTGAGGACATCAAGCTATATATCGAGCGCGGCTATCTCGTGAAATGCATCGTCAATCTTAATCACCTCAATGATCTGCCCGGCTTTGTGGGACACGCTGTACTCGCCGTTGGCTACACCGGTGAACATATTGTTATTCACGATCCTGGATTACCGGCCGTTGCCTACCGCAGCGTGCCGTATGAGAAATTTTTAAGGGCTTGGACTGATCCAAACGCCAACATGGAGAAACTCGACGCTATAAAACTCGTTTCCGTGTCGCAAGGTAAAGTGCCACAAGGCCGATAAACAGGCCAATGCCACCGACATAGAGTCCTCTGCTCGCCATCGTATTAGCATCAAATGCCGATTGTTCAGCATCGTGGAGAGCGGTTGTCGCCGTACTTTCGCCTACAATTCGAGTTGTCGAGAATGGTCCACTGGTTGCATCTTCGCTGTCACCCTTGTCACTGCCGACCTTATCCCAAGACACCATAACGCCATCAGCGTATGTTTGGTATGCCTTCCACTGCAGTTCGCCTGGCTGTGCAGGTACTTTACCGCTAAAGGTAAACTCATCACGTAGCCCGCTATCGATCGCTCCATCGCTCCAGGTAATCGACTTAACATTCGCATCTTCGCCGCTACCATCTTTATCCATGCTGATTTGCCAACCAAGCTTAACATTCGGCGTAACATTAGTCAGGCCGCCAGGGATAACGAGGCGTACGCTTGTCGTTGGAACCTGTCGCTCATTTGGCACACCGATTGTAAATGTCTGGTAATCTGCAGTCACGGCTTCGTTTGGCTTGACGACAACATGCGCCAATGCCGGCGTTGTTGTGCTCAGCGCAATACAACTTGCAACAACGGCGATAAGGATGACTTTTGGTGTTCGTAATTTCATAGTAATAACCCTCTTGCTTATAACGTTTCGATTAATAATACTGTACCATATCAGCGACTACTCATTGCAATCGCCTTACGATTATTGGCTGCCAAAATAACAAGGACAATCGCCGCAACTACCGCGCCCACCATGAGCAGCTCAGCCCAGTCATAACGCGGTTGTTGCAACGGACTGGTTTCTACCCCACGCGAGACACGCTGAACATAATCAAACGTACGTCCCGTACCCTTCGTGTCATTCGTTTTCGTCACAAGCTCCATGCGATACACGCCCTGACTCGCAAAGGTATACACCGCGGTAATTGTATTGCCAGCGATTTTTGCCGGTACGTCGCTGCGCTGACCCTTATCGTCACGAATGGTAAGTATAGCCGTGTAATTTCCTGTCGCCAGTGCCTCGCTTTGGATATCAAAGAATAAATTGCTTGATTCGCCCGCGATTGGATCATCGTCGGGCTGTACATGTAAAATTGCCCCGACTTGCTTGGTCGTGTCAGTAATCAAAACATGTGCCCGCGCAACCGGTGCGTTAAAGGTCGCGAGCGCAAGAAGCGCGAATAAACAGCCCATGCCTAGCATCATTTTACGCATGCCGTACCGCCAAAGCACCAACAGTAGCACTGTTCGCGCCGTGATAATTTTGTACAAGTAAAGGAACAGAAAGCAGTAGCATTAGGCAAATCATCCACAGCCCAAGAAATGCGGTGTAAAAGTACTCTGGTCGACGCAGCTCAGCGAACTGCTTTGCCAGCAGTGTCGTCGTTCGAAACATCTCAAGCCCAGCTAATACGCCAAGTGCGATAAACGCCGTCCAACGCACCCATTCATACTCTAAATGTGTCCCGATCATCCAAATATGCAAGATAGCAAGTACACCACCAATATAGCCCAATCGATGCAGCCATTTCCAACGGATAAACGTCATAAATCGTATGACACTATCAAATGAAGTAAGCGCCATAATCAATAGAATAGCCACAGCCGCAACACCTGCGCCCAGCGACCATTTGAACAGCGGCGGCAAATAGCCGATCTCACTCAGCCCGCCCAATTGTCCCCACAGAGCAACACCTAAGTGGAGGAGTGCAAAGTAGGCTGCCGACACACCGATTGCGCGTCGTGCAAATGTTAATCGCGCTAGTCGCTGTTTACCAAAAACATATGTCAGCGGTGATATTGCAAGTGCCACATACCAAAGCAATAGACTCATAAGTCCGTACACCTGTTCGGTACGAATATATAATAATTGATCGCTCGCTATTGTAAGTCGAAGCGCGCCAAAGACGAACACGCTCGCGCACAAGGCACTCACAAGAATGTAAAAACGGCTGTTCTGTAAGAGATGTATGCGAGTCGGACGTGGTTGATTTTTCACACTCTCATCATACCAAGAAAAGAGCGTCCTGCTACAATACTACTAAAGAAAATAACCAAGAAAGTACTCCCATGATTGAAATTGAACAGCGCTACAAGATTGTTGCGCCCGATGTCACCATCGCTCAACTAGCCGAATACGGCGCTACTCTAACTGGAAAAAAACATGTTATCGATGAATGGTTCACGCCGACATACGTCCACTCACAGGCCGATGAAGAAGACTGGTTCGACGCAAAACATGGACTTGCCTATCGCATCCGCCGTGTCGAAAAAGCCGATGGCAGCTGGGATACTTTGCTCGACACAAAACAGCTCACCGAAGACAGCAACCACAACACTTTCAAGGAAGAAATCATCATGCGCGATGACGAAGCCGCAATGCGTTCTTTATTAGAAGAAAAAAATTATTACAACTGGCTCACCATTGATAAACAGCGTTACAGTTTTGCCTCACCAGACCCCGAGCTGATCATCACCATGGACACTATTGTTGGCGTGCAAGAAGCGCTTGGTCTCGACACCGTACTCGAGATCGAGTACGCAGGTGATGCACCGCGAGACCAAGCGCTTGAGAAACTTGCTAGCTTTGCGGAGACGCTCGACCTTGCGCCCGAACTCTTGTTTGAAAAGAGCTTGACGGTTGAGTCGATGCGCGTCCTCGCTCGGTTTAAATAGCGACTACTTGTTTTGCACTGTTTTCAGTAAGTCGTCGAGCAAGCCCCAGGTTTCTTTCATGCCTTCAAGCATACCCATTGCAACGATCTTTTCGCGTTCTTCGACCGTTTTGTATTCGCCGTGTAGAGTCAGTGTTGTTTTGCCGTCTTGTTCTTCGAAAGTAACAGTCGAAATGCCAGTAGGCAGGTCGTTGTTTTCGTTACCCGCTTCGTCAGAAAATGCATCACGAAATACGATCTTGTTTGGCTCATCAATTTCTTGATATACTGCCTTGCCCCAGGCTTTTTCGCCATTTGGCCCAACCATGTTGTAGTGCCAGACGCCACCTGGACGGAAATCAATATCGCAGACGTCGACTGGCCAGCTGCTTGGACCCCACCATTTAGCGACATGTTCAGGCTCTTTGAACATCGAGAATACGAGTGCTTTTGGCGCATCGTATACGCGTGAGATTGTAATGCTTTTACCGTCTTGTGCGATTGTTGTTGTGCCTTCTGTGGCCATGCTATTGCTCCTTTGTTGTTGAGGTTGCTTGTATCTTCTGCAAATATACCGCTAAATTATCCAGACTTCCTTCCCACAGTTCACGGTAAGCTTCGAGCCACTCGGTTGCGCCCTTAAGGGTTTCGGCTTCGAGATGACACGGACGCCATTGCGCATTCCTGGCGCGCGTAATAAGACCTGCCGCTTCAAGCACTTTCAGATGCTTCGATATTGCTGGCAAGCTCATTGCGTACGGCGCAGCCAGCTCGTTAACTGTTGCATCACCACTCCGTAGTCGCAATAAAATTGAGCGTCTCGTGGGGTCTGCTAAAGCTGCAAAGATGGCGTTCAATGCGTCTTCCGAGGTGTGCGCGTTGGTTGTCTTGGTGTATTTAACTGTTTGGTTAATTACCATGAGATTACTATACCGCGTCTTACATAATTCCGTCAATAATAAAGTGCAAATTAAGTTAACAACCATAAATTGACACTAAGTAAATTAATTTATATAATATACTTATTAAGCACCGCTTTGTACTTCTATTTGTAACTAATCAGCCCACCACAACCTACTAAAAGAAGGTGAACTGTGCCCGAACAAGTTTTGCTGAGAATTACCCAGCTCGATGTCGGCGGCGAACAGCAGCGGGTTGTCTACCCTGCTGGCAGCTCGGCCAGGGTCGGAACCATAACGGCCGAGCTATGCAGTGCCGCTACCGTTGCTCTGATGGTCGCGATGATCATCGACCAGAGCAGGCTGAGTGGCTCGGAGCACCCGATCGTCCAGTGCATCACGCCACCGGACGGTCCACTGCGCCTTGTCCACAGCAACTACTATGGGCCGGGCGCCATCAAGAATGGCGCAGCCGATCCCACTGCATACTACCTGTACGAGGTGACGCCCATACGAGAGGGCGACCCGCACTTCCAGGCCATCGTACGCATGGTGGTCATGGCGATGACCAGTTCGTGCGGGCTCCGACGAAATCAGATCGCGGCAGGCATCCCCGAGTGGAGCTGGCCGCTGGAGATGTAGCAAGCGCTCGCTGGAGCCTGTGTGAATCCGTTGTGGTGGGCAACGATACCAGCGCCATCTGCGCGCTGGTATCGTCCACCTCAGGCTGATTGGTTATAAATAACAGTTACAGCGCAAACTGCTCAACCGGTGCGAAATCATCAGTTAAAATAGCGTCTTTTTGTAGCGG
Organism: uncultured bacterium; assembly: GCA_903821365.1. GTDB lineage: Bacteria > Patescibacteriota > Saccharimonadia > Saccharimonadales > Saccharimonadaceae > CAIJKY01. The sequence goes on from CAIJKY010000013.1 coordinate 18,052, forward strand.
CAGCTGAATTTGATCACGAATCATCACTGAAAACTCACGATGTGACGACGTTACTGCCTGCAAGCGCTCCCGGGTCAGTGGCTGTTTTGAAGCAATGAGCATAAGGTTCTGTTTAACAGCACGATCATATACCGGTGCCACAGGATACACGCCCACATGCGCAAACTGCGAACCAAAAGTGTTGGCGACATATCGTATCATATTGCTTTGCTGACCCTCCACGGCCGAGATGATATTAACCACCACAATACCGTCCTTGTCGGTTGCACTCGCCATACGAGCAACAGCTTGCTGACTCAGCAATTGAAACGGCGGTACCGTTGCGCTAAAGGCATCAAGAAAGATCATCGCATAGCCGCTGTGATTCTCGTTTAGGTAGGTTCGGCCGTCGGCGGCAATGATTTTTAGGTTCTGCGGCTGCTTAAAATTAAAATACTGTTTACTAATGACTGGCAACTGTTCGTCAATCTCAACAGTATCAACCTTTGCACGCGGCTCTTGCCTTGCAAGGTACTCGGGGAACGTAAAAGCGCCGCCGCCAATAATTAAATATTTACTCGCGTCTGGACGGAGCTGCGAGGCATAGCTAAATCCTCGAATATACGAAAAGGGCTGGCCTTGAGTGCCGTCGATATAGACGCCAGACTGTAAGCCATTACGATCAGTCTGATACACGCGCACTTGAGCGTTATTGAGTGGCACATCACGGATAATCACGCGACTATATGCGGTATTGATCTCATCGACAAAACCACTGAGCATTGGTTTCGGCGACAAAAAACCAAGCACTATGATAAAAATAAACATGCCTAGCTGTAGATACCAGTATTTTTTTGTCAGCATCAACAGACTCACTAACACCAAACCACCAGCGAGATAGGCCAGCAAATGTTGTGTGCCAACAACTCCAAACAGCCAGTAGCCTGTCATAAAAGTGCCGACAAGCGAACCAACTGTGCTCGCAGCATCAATTCGCGACAATCGTCGTCCACTCGTTGCCACCGACTCGATACTTAAACGCGCCAGGTATGGTGATATTGAGCCCAGCAAAAAGGTTGGTAAAGCAAACAAAGCAATGCTCGCGAATAATGCCTCAACCTGTAACGGCAACTGCCAATCGGTTAGCCATAGAAGCACTGAATCTTTGAGAATATTGGTTGCGGCAATCATCAACGCGCCGCCAAGCAACAGCAAGACGATATCGCTTGCTTGTTTTCGTTTATCGGCCAAGATTCCCCCAAACGCATAGCCGAGCGCCAGCGCAGTCAGTATGATGCCAATGATGCTTGTCCAGGTATAAATTGTGTCGCCTAAGTACGGCGCAATAATCCGCGCGGCAGCGAGCTCGAAAGTCAGAACAGACATGCCGATGAAAAAAGCGGTCAGCTCGTAGCGTGAGATAGAGGTGCGAAATAGCTGTTTTGCGAGGGGCGTTGTCATATGAATAGCGTACCATATCAGTGTAAGTCGACGTAGCGAGCCCTCAGGCTACTTTAAGCATACATAAGCAAACCCTCAAGTATAGAGCGCATTATACGTTCATGATACGCAACTACACAGTCCACACCGTTAATCGCCATGCCACTTATACACTGCTCGAGCTCGCGCCCATTAATGGCAACTCCTTGCCTCATGAAGCTGGTCAATACGTTGCGATACGTGCTTTGCACGGTGCGGCGAGCACACCTGTACGCGCTTTTTCGATCGTTAGCGAGCCGTCTGCCGCAAACCTCCAGTTGGCATTTCGGCGCAGTGGCGCGCTCACTGAGCGACTCTCAAGTCTATATATTGGTGACGAAATTGAAGTACAAGGCCCGTTTGGATCGTTCGTATTGCCCGATGATACTGATCCTATCGTCATGATCGCAGGCGGCATCGGTATAACACCCTTTATAAGTATGCTGCGCCACATGGTTACTACTGGAGATACGGCGCGAGCAGTCATCCTAATTCATAGCAATCGCTCACTTTCCACAACTCCCTTTTATGACGAACTTCTCGACCTGCAAAAAAAGTTACCTAACCTACAAACTATTATATATACAGAGAATGGCGAAGATACTAGCCATCAAGGTACCGTTAACCAGTCGGTCGTCTCACTAATCAACACATATGCCCCGACAGCAGACTACTATATATGCGGGCCAGACTCATTGACCAATCTTTCAGTTGCCCTGCTGAACGACCAAGGGATTGGAGATGAAAGGATTTTTACTGAATCATTCGCACAGTCCAGCAAAAGTGATACCTCACGTACCTTGATCAAGCGAACAGTAATCGGCAGTGCTCTTGCACTCGCGAGCCTGGTTGGAGTTATCGGATTCCGCGATGTTAGCGGCAAACTCGCAAGCGCTAGTCAAACGCAGACATCAACTTCCACTGCCGCCCCAGCAAGTACGACACCTTCAAAAGATACCGCAACGAGCACTACCGACAACAATTCCAGCAGCTCAAGTTCCGACTCGTACACGCCAACGCAGACATACACAGCACCGACACAGACTACTTATCAGTCCCCTCGGGGTGGTGCATCGTGATCACTCAGCAAAGTGGTGATGCACTCGGCTCAAAAGTTTTATTCACATTACGCACAGCAAATGCTCAAGACGCAAACGATATATTAGCAAAAATTCGTATATTTCTTGGTGATTTCGAGGCCCGATTCAGCCGCTTTTTACCCGATAGCGAGCTGACAAGAGTCAACAAAAAAGCCGGCGAATGGACCATCGTTTCTGATGAATTCATACGGCTCGCCAAGCAGGCCCAAATAATGCAAAGAGAAACCGATGGCTTATATAACCCATTGCTTTTAGCGCAATTACAAGCAGCAGGCTACCTCAAAAGCTGGACTGGTAGCCCGCGAGCAAACGCTGTAACGGCTCCAGACTTTAGTAATCGAGTACTTTCAGACACGCTCCAAGCTAGCTTTGAGTTACGCCAAAATTCCATCCGTATCCCCGCCACAAGCGCGCTTGATTTTGGCGGCATAGGCAAAGGCTATGCCCTTGATTGTATTGCCGAGATTATCGAAGCAAACGGTTGCACAAATTACTGGATATCGCTTGGTGGTGACATCCTCAGCTCTGGTACGCAAGAATTAGAGCTTCCATGGCTGGTTGAACTCGGTGCGCTACATGAGGGTGGTTCGGATACAGATGATGTACCCATCCTTTCGCCAATGTATGAAATGCCCCATGAGCGACGAGCCATCGCCACATCGAGCATTCTTAAGCGACAAGGTAAAGATTGGCATCACCTTATCGATCCGCGCACTGGTAAGCCTGCAAACACATCAGTTCTCAGTGCAGTAGTTATTGCTAATAGCGGCGTCACAGCAGATGTAATGGCAAAATGTCTAATTATCGCCAGCAAAGAGGTAAAGTCATTTTGGCGAAAGCACACCCAAATCGATGCATATGCGCAGTACCGCACCCATTATGAACGGCTACACGTATGAACCTCGCCATTAGCCGTATTCTTGATTCGTGGCCTTGGTATGTTATTCGCGGCACAGGCATCATTGCCATCGTTCTCTTGGTCACTCTCATGATTAGTGGTATTGGCCAAGTCACCGGCTGGACCTACCGCTTCTTAGAACCAGTCAAAGCATGGCTAGTGCATAAATGGCTCAGCTACGCCTTGCTCGCCGCAGTCGCAATACATGCACTCACCTTGCTTATTGATCATTACGTTAGTTTTCATATCGTTGACCTAGTGGTGCCGTTCGCTAATTTATATACCAATCAATCAACCATTCTTGGTATGCCGCTCACATACGTAGCAATTCCCGCGGGAATAATCGCCGCATACGGCATCGTCTACATTGTTGCAACATCACTTGCATGGATCAATACAAAAAAACGTGCCTGGAAGTATTCGCATTTCGTTAGCTACGGCGTTATGGGACTTGTCTTTTTGCATGACTTAGGCGCGGGGAGCGACACGACGAGCGCTATCGTACGAGTTGCCTTGATAGGCCTTACTCTACTATTGGGCGCAGCGGTTGTGAGACGTACCGCGTTTCGCAGTACAAAGCCCGCAGAAACGTAGTATGATTGCTATAGAGATAGCAACACCATGCAAGAGACTCCGACACAAACAACTACAAAGTCAGCCCCTAATGTTGATGCGCCAAACTATTTAGCGGCCTTTTTACTAACGCTATTTTTAGGTTTTATCGGCACAAATCGCCTCTACACCGGGCATAGGTTACTTGGTTGGCTACGAGCAGTGATGTTTGTTGCCGTGTTTGTCGCGCCTGTCTTCTTTTTGGTCGACACGACAACCGGTATTATCGCCCTCAGTCTTGGCGCCGTTGCCAATGCTGCCGCAACGCTGTGGTGGTACATTGATTTATGGCTCTATTTCACCGGGAATGTTCACGACCGCAAGACAGGCCAACCGTTGCATCGTGACAGTCCACGTGATTATTCGGTTGCGAGAAGCATGATGTTGTCATTGCATCTTGCTGTGGTGGCGCTTGTTGTACTAGTATCGGTTGGTATTGGCCTACTTGTGAACAATCTGCAAAACGGTTCGTTACTAAAAATGTTGCAGCCAGGTGGCGATACAACGCAAATACAGCAGCTTTTGAAAACGTACGGCGGTTAATTATTTTTTGCTCGCTTATATCAACTTACTAAGTGTCGTGTTGGAGTTCAACCCCCGCCGACCCTGATGGGTGGCGGGGGTTGAAGCGATCAAGCTGCTGTCACCTTACGGTGACACTCCGTAGTGCGGTCAGGCAGCGGCGGGCAGGCCCGCCTTGCAGGCCTCGGCGATGGCCGCCTTCGGGTCCTGCCCCATGACGACGTTGATCTGCACCGGCTTCTCGAGCGAGACACCTTCCCAGGTGTCGTCGTCCTTGCGGAAGTAGAGGCACAGCAGCAGGGCGTTGTAGCCCGCGTTGACCTCCACCGGGAACTTGTACCCGGCGACCGGCGACGTCTTCTCCGCGCCGTCCAGCGTGGCGAAGACCACGTTGTTGACGGCTCCGAGGTTGACACCCGGCTTGAAGGCCATCAGCACCGGCACGAGGTAGGCGATGCGCGCCATGTCGTCGTGGTTCAGGTCGGCGACGATCGTCTCGTCCCAGCCCTCGTCCGCGCCGGTCAGTGCGTCACCAGTGTGCCTGAGGGCGCCTCCGAGCGCCTTCATGTTGCCGAAGTAGCAGATGCCGAGCGCTCTGTGGTTCTTGTCGAACGCCACCGCCGCGATGTCGAGGTCGGCCGGCGTGCCCTCCTTGCTGGGCTTGCCGATACCGACCGCCTCGGCGAACTTGGCGAACATGCCGCGTCGGCGCGGCGGGGCGGCCGTGGCCTTGTTGTCCTCGATCGGGTCCCACTGGACGGCGATGCCGAACACTCCCAGCGGGCGCTGGTCGTCGTTCACCAGCGGAGCGGCAACACGCGGCTCCTTCATCAAACTGGCCTTAGCCATTGCGTTCTCCTCTGTCATGAGCGTTTGACGCTCACCATCCACCAGGCGTTTGCCAGGTGGCACTACGGATACAGCTTGATCCAACTTGCATGCGATTTCGCGCTGCAAGCTGATATAAATTAGCAAAAATGGTAAAGAACTATGGCAAACTCTATTGCTCAAATCTAGATTATATTAAAACAAATTATAAAATAAAGCAATAGTATTGATTAATATGTCTTTAGCTGATCGCCTCAATGGCCGCCTTATCTGGCCATACATTGCGACTCACCTTGATCGCCGCAGCTAACGTAGCATACTCGGCGCATTCTCTTAGAGTATAACCACTGAGGTAATATGCCATAAATGTTGCGTTAAAGCAGTCGCCAGCACCAACCGTAGTGACAGCATTAACCTTCTTGCCAGGAATTTCAAAATCTTCTTGTTGTGATTTAATTCTGCAGCCTTCGGCGCCTCGCTTCAACGCAACAAATTTGACGCCACTTGCCAGCACTTGATCCAAAGCCGTTTCGACAGATGTTGCATCGGTCGCTTGCAAAAGTTCTTCTTCATTCGGAAAGTAGCCCTCTATGTGTGCAAGCTGCGCATGAAAAAACGAGCGATCAGCCAATGTTTCCGCGGCCGGAAAACGGTTTGGATCATAAAAAACTTTCACCCCGCGCGACGCAAGCACACTAAAGAGTTCGGCGCATTGCTCAAACAATATCGGCTGCTTCGCAGTGCCGCCAAAGTACACAGCCTCAGCACTTTTGAACAATTCGTGGTCAATAGCAATATCTTCAGCAGATAATGTCTTAGAAGCTTCTCCATAATGAATACCTATGAACTCACCTTTTTTATCAACAAGATTAACCGCCATCGATGTCGCATGGCGCGCATCACTGCTTACCAAATCGCTAAGAATCCCCTTTTGCTTCAAAAGTTCCCTTACTTCATCTGACCCGGCATCCGTTCCGGTTTTCCCAACAAATCCGACATCAATATCAAGCCGATGAGCCTGCATGGCGGCATTGACTGCCGACCCGCCTAGCACCCGCTCACCGCTCGCAGCAAAATAGTCCTTGCCCGACTCAAGCGTAAATTGTTCACCAGCGTTAACAGCGAAAAGATTGTGATCTATATATATGTTGCCGACGGTTAGGAGGAGGTGTTTCATACTATGAGTATACCCGCTGGCAAGCAACCTTTCTAATTTTCGGTCGCACTATACAAGAGCAATTTATCAGCCGTCGCTATATCTAAATTCTCAGATATCCAACAAGAATAGTGAAAGTTACTCTCACCATTCTTTACAAAATAAACTATATTAGTAATTGCGTTAGGCTTGGCCGCATCTCGATAGGTCACCTCGTAGCGAGCTGCTTCTTTACCGTTAAAGGTGAAGCTATCTTTATTTTTTATTGCAGTCCAGACCCTCATCGCTGTTGTGCTGATTACGCCATCATCGCCAGTATTGGTCGACTCGAACTCAGAAATAGCCGCACTGTAATCGGTCATCGAATCAGAAATAACACAGCCCCTTTCGTCGGGATGTGCGGAGTCTTTCAGCACAATATTATTGCTGGCGAGTTCGCCTCCAGGGTGAATTATCGGCATCGCTGTTGCCGATAATTGATTTGGGTAGGCGACTTTTAGCTTCATTGATGGATCCTCCAAAATTCTCCAGTCCACCGGAGGCGATGCGCTGTTCACCACTTTCAAATTATCCAACTCTTTTATTTGACTTGTCGAAACAGAGCGAACAGGTTCTTTGTTCCAAGTACTCGGCTTACTAAGGACGCCAGGATGATCATGGTGGGCGAAATAAATTACCGTTATCAAGAGGGCGCTTAGCACGACTATGAAAAATATAATTGCTCTAATTTTTATTTTTGAACATGTCATTACCATTATTATATAGTCTAATCAGCGAATAAAGACAATCAACAAGCAGCACTTAAGCATTATGCTATATTTGGAGTATGGAAGAACATAGAACTATCAATAAGACTTCTCACAAAAAAGCATATTTCTTAATCGTAGTAGCATTAATACTAGTTTTAGCAAGTGGTCTATTTTTAGCAAATATACCCAAGAAGAGCGCTAATTCGCCCAGTAATACTGCAGCGAAAAACATGGGTACACATAAAAATGTCACTTCTATACCTGAAGTTAATACGATAGAAAACATTGAGGCGCCGACCAGCAAGCCTCTAGGGTGGAAGAACTATAATTCGACGAATGAAGACATCATTCTGAGCCATCCACCGGACTTGACCGTAAAGGAAGTCGTCCAACCTGCGCCATCTGGCAGTACGGCACGTTCAACTATTATTAACTTCACAAACGATGCTGGAGTCATTCAATCATGCTGCAAAATAGTATTTAGTAGTACTAGTTTTTCGCAATCAAAGAAAGTATTCGAGTCAAGTAACACAGGAGATGATAGCGCAATCAGTACAAAACCTGGACGTATACTGATCAACATAACCGAGAAGGACGAGTTCAGCTTCAAAGGTCACGATGCAGTCCGCTATGCGTACTCTAAGCGAATATCATACCGATCAGATTTACAGAAATATATTATATATATGGTACAGAGTAGCTCAGGAAGTGTTATTTTGACATCACAGTACGCCAACACCGATGAGCTAAACTTAACGCGTCAAATACTCGAAAACCTAGTAATAGAAAACTAAGAGTTTTACTCAATATTCATACCCTGTATCGTAGTGAAGTCGTCCATGCCTTTATAAATTGCCTGCCAATCATTATGATCGTTAGTAAGGTCCGCGCTATGGCTTCCATCGGAGTATCGTAGCCCACCTGAATAAGGATAGGGCTTCGCATTTTCGTAGTGCATTACGCTATCATAATCGCCAACCGATAATGTTGTGCTGTCGATTTTAGAGAAGACGCACCCTTGAGATAGCAACTCAGGATACCGAGGACTCGAGCCAGTCAAACACATGTCGTGACCTAGTTCATGTATAATAGTTTTTTCAAGCCCAGTTTGGGCTAAGAATGAGTAGTTAGCTTTAAGCTCGCCATACGCTATAAGGTTGTCATCATCACCAGGATAAGATAGTCCATACAAGCCGGACGAATTTCCGCCCTCAACTAGCCTATCGGCTACGATCATGTATCTCCATATTCCAGACCTATTATTTTTGTCAAAACTTTCGCCCACTGTTAGATCGTTCTTGTAGTCATCATATATGTTTGCAGAAGGCTCAGCTCTAGTAATAGCTATAGGCGAATTGTATGCCACTGGCCTACCACCCCCAAACTGTCCTATGTCAAAGTGGGCGGTGATACCTTTTTGACTGTACGCCGCAGTCAGCGCATTAATGCTAGAGCTCTCTGGGCGCAGGTGTTCACCATCAGGCATAATCATCCAGTCAATCTCAACATATAGATCTTTTACTGATGGGTTCGGGTAGCTGCAACTAATCTGGGTATAATCAAAGTCAAGGCCACAGTAACTACTGTCTCTGTTGGGATACAATGTCGATTCTTTTAAATCGCTTATACCATCATGGTCAGTGTCCTTCGTCGCAGACGAAACATCAAGCGTATCCTGCGCATTCTCCAGCCCCAGCGTTAGTCCATCCTGATCATAGTCGGCCAAAACACTATTTTGTGCAGTCACTTCAGATTGCGGATACGCGTCGCCAATACTGGCATCATCAATTTTGACTAAACGATTATCTGTTGCCGAACCGCAATAGTTAGAGTAGATTCCAAGTTTGCAAAAGCCCATATACAACGTGCCGTTCGTCACTTTTGCATCACCCTCAGCAAGTATTGGCCTAAAGTTGTCTTGAGCCGTTGTACCGGCATCTTCGGTAGTATATATGATGCTTTGTGCACCGCTCGTCGCATATTTACGAATAATAAGATGTTTGTCTGCATCACCACTGTTCTCGGCAGCGACCGAAACGACATACGTATTGCCGAGGCTATCTACCGTAATTGACGTGGTAAGCAGAGCGTTATTGAACGATGACGATATCTCCCTCACCGGAGACTCGTAGTCAACATCTCCGTTGGCAGCAAATTTAACCAATAGGTCATTCGCCGTCCAAGATGAGTAGCTAGCGTCCCCAGCCAACGCGACCACGCCACCATCCGGCGTTGCCGCAATGCTGTTGAGCCTGTACTTGCAGTCATCATTGGCAACTCTATCAACATTTCCTGACGTAAAATCAAGCCGTACAAACTCAGTGTCATTGGTACACGGTGTCGCAGGATTTGTTGGGTTTGCCGTGGGAAGTGAGTCAGAAGATAGCTCAAAATAAGCACGGTGCGTTCCTGCTGCAATCGATCGCAGAACCGTCTGGCTCGATTGCATCGTCACATCTGTACGTTTAGCAACATTCTCCATTCCGCTTAGATCGAAGAACTTAGCAGATTTCTCGTAAAATACGACTACGCCGTTATCATAAGGAAAAATATGAGGACTCTGCGTAACATAAAGATTATTGTTGTTCACGATACCGAGCGACGCAGGGACAAAGCCCGACTTGACCTCTCCTGTCGATGCATCAACCGCATATAATTTATTATCTTGGGTTGATGGACTACAGCCAGGAGGCGATATTGCAAGATAATAGAGTGTATTACTCGCGCCAAGTGTTGGATAGGCCATCATTGCTTTGCCTGAGTAGTATGCATTTGCCGTACATGTATCAGCTTCTTTTGTCCAGATCAGAACACCCCGCTTATAAGCAGCCAGCCGATACAAAAACGAATTATTACTATATTTATATTCGCCACGATACACCATGCTATCGCCACCAGTAGCAACATCTCCGTATCCACAATTTGGCGACCAGCCATCGGTGCTACGCGGTATTGCGCTTATGTTCGATCGATCGCTCCCCCAAGTTTTCAGCGGAGCAGTATTTTGCTGTGAGGTGTCGCAAGATGCGACCGAGACGCTGCCGTTACGATGCGCATAGGTGTAGCCAATGTCAGACGCATTTGGGCTATAGGGATTGCTAATATATGAGGTCGAGGCAAAAACATTCACCGAAAAAAACAGGCTCGACGCAATCATACCGCTTACTGTTATAAAAGCGAGCATTGCAATCCGGAGTGTTTTTTTCATTTTTAAGTCTTTCTTATGTTGCTTGTGATTATTTATAAAGCAATTTTGAAATGAAAGCAATGAAATAGACATGGTACCCCGGGTTGGGATCGAACCAACGGCCTTAGGCTTAGAAGTCCTCTGCTCTATCCACTGAGCTACCGGGGTGTACATGGGAGAGTATAGCATGCGGCCGAACGGCGGTCACGCAGGGTGGCAAGGCCAAGCAAAATCAGTTGGCATTGCTCGGCCGCATGCGCTACAATACTGCTAGAAGTTCCAACATATGCGGGCGTGGTATAACGGTTATTATTCCAGTTTTCCAAACTGGCGAAGAGAGTTCGATTCCCTCCGCCCGCACCAGAATTGATAGGCGAATAAGATAAGTAGTGCACTTATCTTATTTTTATTGATTATGTTCGTGCGACATTCAAGCGTTAGCCTTATCGGCCGCCATAACCTATACTTTTATACATGACAGCGTCGAACACTCCACCAGTCACAAACGACTTTTGGCATTGGCTATTCACCGAACAACCGTTACTACTTATCGGCTTTGTTATTCTCATGGTCATTGCGCTTGGCCTCCTGATTGTCGGCAGTGTCCGAAACCGCAACCTTTGGTGGAGCGTTCACAAACAAAACCAACTGATGCGTAAAATCGCCTGGCAACTATATCTTCAGCAAGTCACTTCGCTTGGCCATGTTGATATCGAAGAGCTGTTGTTTTACTGCCACGAACAAGACCTGAGCGATCCTGACAGTGCCGCCGCTATTGAGCTCTTACAAGCCGCCTATTACGACGCCACTGACTACTACGGCAGTCACCTCTCGCGCGACGACGCTAGTATTATTATCGCAGCCTATATCTTACATAAACCCGACATCGATGCGCTTGGCTACCAAAAACCTACGCCGACGTCGTAGTCTCTGGTGGAATCACGACGGGCGCAGCACTCACCGCTTCTCCACTCAAGCTTGATTCAATATCGTCGCGCGTCAAAGTGATTGTCTGTCCAGGCTGCACCGTGCCGCTGAGCATTTGCTTGGCAACCAAGTTCTCGACACTACGGCTCACAATGCGGCGCATAGGACGCGCACCGAGACGCGGATCATAGCCTTTTTCAACCAATAACTGCTTAGCATCATCAGCCACCGAAACCGCCACCTTTTGCAAAGCTAAGTTTTTATTGATGCCGTTAATAATAAGGTCGATGACTTGCAAAAGCTCAGGCTGGTTAAGTGGTCGGAACATAACGATCTCGTCAAAACGGTTCAAGAACTCCGGTCGGAATAATTTTTGCTCGATCAAGCTGTTCACGAACGGCTGCTCAATCTGCTCAAGACTATAGCCAGCATCGATCGATCGGCGAATCATGTCAGCCCCAGCATTGCTCGTGGCAATGATGATAGCATCACGAAAGCTAACCGTTTTATTATTGACGTCTCGTAAAAGCCCTTCATCAAGCAGCTGTAGCAAGGCGTTTAATACGTTCGGGTGGGCTTTTTCGATCTCATCGAGCAAGACTACTGAGAACGGTTGCTTTGAGACTTGCGCGGTAAGGCTGTGCGGATCGGTAGCGGCATCAGCGATTAAGCGTGACACATCGCTCGCTTGAGAGAACTCGTTTAAATCAAGCCGCACCAAATTATTCTCACCATTAAAGTACACTTCTGCCAACGCCTTACTCAGCTCAGTCTTACCCACACCGGTCGGCCCCATAAACAAGAAGGTGCCAATGGGTCGATCTTGGTTGCGTACACCAGCACGGGCACGACGTAGAGCATCGCTCACCACCTTGACGGCGCGAGTTTGGTTGATCATACGCTGATGGATCAGGGCTTCCATATTAAGCAGTCGATCACGCTCCTCAGGTGCGTTAGCAGTGCCGACTTTTACTCCCGTTGTCTGTTCGATAGCTTTTTGGACAGAGCGTGCCGTGATCAATGAGCCATCAGCATAATTAGTCGCGCTGGTCAAAAGCTTTAAAGCTTTACCTGGCATCGCTTGCTCACTGATATAGCGCTCGCTTAAACGATACGCCTCAGTTAATGCCTGATACATAAAGATAACTTTATTGTGATACTCAAGCGGCAACAACTGATCCTGCAAGACACGCATGGTCTCTTCACGGGTTGTTGGCTCAATAATAATACGGTTCAGTACGGTCGCCAGTGCTGGGTTACGTTGGCTAATCTGTAGCCAACGCTGCTCGTCCATAGTCAAGATTATCCGAATAGCGCCGCCTTCAAGTACTGGAAGGAGTAAATTACTTATGTCGATCGAGCCGTTGCCGTCTTCAAAGAACAGCTGGGCGTTATCGAGACAAAGAATAATGTTCTTGGCTCGAAATGCCTCAAGAAGAAGATCGTTCATCAATTGCTCAATCTCACCACGGCCACGAGCCTGTGAAATCAAAGCACTTGCATCAAGACTAATCACCTGCCGATAGCGCAGTGATGCGGGCAATTCATGCTTTGCCTCAAGCAGATACGCTGCAAACGCTTCTACGACTGTTGTTTTACCAACGCCAAGTGGCCCAACTAAGGTCGCATTTTGGCGACCAGAATGGGTAAACAGCTGAACAATTTGAGCTCGAGCCGCATTATGACTTTCGAGGTCAACATTGAGTAGCGCTCCGTGAGCAATTTGGTCGCTAATATTCACGCCAAAGCGGCGTAACAGCGGCGCATAGCCAAACGACCAGTCACGGGCGATACCACCAGTGCGTCGTGGCTTACTGTGGTAATCAATCAGTTCACGAATATGACGATGCCATAGCATACCGGCCACAACATCGTCTTCATCAAGTTGCAGCTGCGCCAAGAACTGCGCGTTGTTAGGCATTGCTTGCAACAACGCAACAACAATTTCGGCGCCGCTCACCGGCCCTGGAGTACTTCCGTGCAAACGAAGCGCATTCTCCCACACGTATTGCGTTGCGCTGGGCGCTTCACTACTCAATAGCGACAAAAAAGTTGGCCCGATACCAAACCGCCCGGCAAAAAACTGTCCACTCGAAGTCTGCATTGCCGCCTCAGCCAGCTGGGTCGGCGTAGGGTTGTTTGGCAATTTACCAAGCACTGCACTTTCAAGACGATCAGGTAACGTATTGCCACCGGACACTGTAATCGTCGTGAGCCCTCGCTGCATCCATACAATTACCATCACCAAAGGACTTGCAAGACTCATGACGAGCCAGCCAACCGAAACGTGCAAGTAAATAAGCAGAGCGCCCGCAAGCAATAACAGCGCAGAAATAATAATTGCGCCCGCTTTGTACGTCGGCACATTAAACTTATTTGCCAACCGAGCAGCTTGCCAACGAGGGTGATTAAACTGATTGTTCACACGCGCCACACAATCGCGCTTATCGCACCAATTAACGGCAGTACCGGCAAAACCACCCAGCCAACCAACAATAGAAGTCCGATAAGTGCTGTTAAAAACAACATAAGAATACCAACAAGCATGGTCACTGTGCGAATCGCTCCACCTACCAAACGTGACACTAATTTATCAAGCCAAGCATGAAGACGCACTCCTAGCGGGCCCGTGCCGCCACCGGCCGAGATTTGTCGAAACGGAGCAAATAACGTGCGCAACAAGGCTACTATCGAGAAATAATCAGAGGTTGCGCCAAGCATTCGCGCCACCCGCAGCATTTGCCCATAGAGCCCTTCGCCGTACCACCAGCGAACCATACTTATGAGAACCATAAGCATATTGTATCATTTAAGGACTCGCTTCGGCGCGCGCAATTTCAAGAGAATTGCATAGTAATTTGCTATAATTGCTCGTGAGTATGCCACGAAAACACACTATTGCGGCCGGGAAGCTCTTTCGTCGCCTCGCTCGCCTGCGCGGCGGTGGGTCAGCACTCCCAGGATTGCTCGTCGAAAAGCTCGAGCCCGCCTTTTTATCAGAAGCCTTAAGCCAACTGCCCGAAGGGGTTATTTTAGTTTCGGGCACAAATGGCAAAACTACAACAACAAAAATGATTAGTGAGTTGCTCGCATCAAGTGGCCTTCGCGTCTTTACGAACGGCACAGGAAGCAACTTCACTCGTGGTGTCGTATCAGCCTTAATTGAATCAATTGAGCGCGACGGCAAGCTACCTTATGACATTGCCATGCTTGAGCTAGACGAAGCTCACGCCGTAAAGTTTGCCGAAAAGGTAAATCCACGTTTCAGCGTTTTTTTGAACGTACTGCGTGACCAACTCGACCGTTTTGGCGAAATCGACTATACCGCGCGCCTGCTTGGTGAGGTTGCTAAACGCACCAGTGACACCGTGGTATTAAATTACGATGACCCGCTTATTAAACGCTTAGATAAGCAACTAATGCCTAACGCGAGTGCCGTCTATTTTGGCGCCCACGAAAACGTCCGTCACTTATTCCCCGCCGATGACATGATGCGTACGCCAGCAAAACCTACACCAAAAGCCAACACAGCAAAATCCAACCAGCATACCGATGTTGAGCTATGCGGTTTTAAAGATCAGATCGTTGGCTTTCGCATAGGCAGTAAAATTTACAAAACCGAACTCAAGCTCAGTGGTTTCTATAACTTTCTAAACGCAGCGGCAGCGCTTACTATTGTGCGCCAAGTGCAGCCGCGCGTCGGCATTGATACTTGGCTCAAAGCACTGTCAAAAGTAGAACCGGCTTTTGGACGCGGCGAACGTGTCCTCTACCACAAGCAGCCTATTGAATTTGTGCTCGTCAAAAATCCAGCTGGATTCCGCCTTGCCCTTGCCTCGGCGGCTGGCGCAAACAACGATGAAGCGACGATGATTGCCATTAACGATAACTTTGCCGATGGCCGCGACATGTCATGGTTATGGGACGTTGATTTTACCAGCCTCAAAGAAGACGGGATCGCCATGATAAGCGGTATTCGCGCATACGATATGGCTCTGCGCATGCAATACGATAGCGTTACAGTTGGCGATATAGAGCTTGATGTCGCCCGTGCCTTTAAAACCATGCTCACCAAGCACAGTGGCAAGCCAATGCGTATCTACTGCACCTATACCGCGATGCTTCAGCTTCGGCGCATCGCCGAAAAAGAACTCCATATGAAGAAAGCGATCTAAAGGAGTACCAAATCATGCCAAAAAACACTGTCAATATTCTCTACCTATATCCAAAAGAAATGAACATTTATGGCGACTGGGGCAATGTGCTTACTGTTGGACGTCGTTTGCAATGGCACGGTTACACGCCAAAAATTATGCAGCTGCACATTGGCAAAAAAATACCGGCCGATATTGATATCGTCATCGGTGGTGGCGGTCAAGACTCCGGCCAGGGCTTGGTTGAGGCGGACCTGCAGCGTCACGCCAATGATCTCCATAAACTCGCTGACGATAAAGTACCGATGCTTGTTGTCTGCGGTCTCTATCAACTATTTGGCCGCTTCTTCAAAACTGCCGACGATAAACAGCTTAAAGGTATCGGCCTGTTCGCGCTAGAGACTCATGCGACAAACAAGCGAATGATCGGCAATGTTATCGTAGATACGCCATTTGGCGAAGTTATTGGCTACGAGAACCACAGTGGCAAAACCGTACTCGACAGTTCGCAGGCCAGCTTCGGCTCAGTCAAAAAAGGTGCCGGCAACAATGGTAACGACAAGACCGAAGGTGCAGTGTTTAACAATGCGTACGGCACCTATATGCATGGCTCCCTGCTGCCAAAGAATCCGAATTTTGCCGATGAGCTGATCAAGCATGCCGTCGAACACAGCGGCCAAGAGTTTGAGCCAAATGTGATTGATGATCTGTTTGCCGATAAGGCTCGCGCAATCGCTAAGCGACGACCTCGATAACTACTTCTGCTCCT
Source organism: uncultured bacterium (assembly GCA_903821365.1). Taxonomy (GTDB): domain Bacteria; phylum Patescibacteriota; class Saccharimonadia; order Saccharimonadales; family Saccharimonadaceae; genus CAIJKY01. The sequence continues at coordinate 34,412 of CAIJKY010000013.1, forward strand.
GAGCCCTTTGCAGCTCTTTCAAAGTTTCGGCCACCTGATGTCCATGTCCTTCTGGCGTCACTCGGCCAAACTCTTTAGCGATTTTGCCATCGGGCGTGATAATAAAGGTCTTACGCAAAATCCCCTCTTTGCCAAACATTTTTTTGCCCCAAGCACCATAGGCTTCCATGGTTTTGCCATCGGCATCGGTTAACAAGTGAAAACTGAGGTCGTACTTAGCTTTAAATTTGTCATGACTCGTGGCATCGTCTTTTGAGATGCCGACAACTTGCGCGCCGAGCCGGGTTATTTCGTCATGCGTATCCCTGAAGCTACATGCTTCGATAGTACAGCCCGGCGTATCATCTTTCGGATAAAAATAGAGTACTAGCCAATGGCCGGCAAAGTCACTCAGCGACATTATAGTGCCGTCTTGGTTGGGGAGAGAGAATGGAGTAGCGTTATTCATGCTGTTATTATAACACTGCGGGCTCAGCCCACACTCAGCCAATACTTGTTACACTAGTGTTTAGATGTCAAAACCAGCCCTCTCAAAAGCCGCGGGTCTTCCGCAGGAACGTATTATCGCACTCGATTATTTACGAGGCTTCTTTATATTAGTTATTATCATTGATCACCTCAATCGCTGGCCAAGCTTGTTTGTCGTTTTTACAGGACAAGGTGCATTATGGGCTTCGGCAGCCGAGGGTTTCTTTATCATCTCTGGCTTCCTCATCGGCTACATTCGTGGGCGTAAAGATATCAAAAAGCCACTCCGTGAGGTGACAATGAAGCTCGTGAAGCGTGCCGCTATGTTGTATGCTTGGTCAGTTGGGCTCAGCTTGCTCTATATCGTCACTATTTGGAATCTAAAAATCGACCCATCGCTCAGGCCGGACATGTTCTTCGCGCAGTACGATTGGCGTGATGCAATTACACAAGTTGTCAGTCAAAACTATGCTGCGGGTTGGTCATACTTCTTAAAGCTTTACTGGATAATGCTCCTCCTATCTCCCCTGGTTGTTTACCTTTTCCGCAAGCGATTAGAGTGGGTTGTGGCAGCCATATCAATCATTACATGGCTCATTGGAATACCACTGCACACCGATTGGCTGCAATGGCAAATACTTTTCTTCTTGCCAGCTATTGCAGGATTTCACCTTGATACTATTCGCGCTTGGTTTGCCGAGCGTACTCCACGTACCCGAAAAACAATAACCTGGACAATTTTTGGTAGCTTTGCATTTACGGCAGCTCTATCGGCTTTTTGGACGCTCGGCTGGCCACTAGTTGAAGGAGCACATGCTATCATGTCGCGCGAGATATACGTTCAGTATCGAACCTGGATCGATCCACTGTTTGGACGCGACCCAGTGGCGGCGCTTCGCATCATTACTTCTTTCTTGTGGGTGACGGCGCTCCTGCTTTTGTTCCATAAATTAGTACCGTTTATCAAGAAATGGCTGCACTGGCTGCTTCTAAGTTTTGGCACACGATCATTGACGGCCTACACCATGCACGGACTATTACTAGTTGGTGTGCAGACCTTATTACCCATTAGTACCAATATCTACTACAACAGCGCCATCGGGCTTGGCATGGTTCTACTCGTATGGTTGTTGCTTCAGCAGAAGTTCATTCAAAGGGTATTTCCTCGCTAATACCCCGTGAGCTTAACACTGTTGATGTAATATATTTAACAGCTCAGACCTTACTCTAATGGCATGATAGTGTCATAAAGATAAAGGAGAAATATATGTTACTAGATATAGTGTTATGGATTTTGTTCGGTGCACTCGCAGGATGGATTGCATCAAAGATCATGGGCACTGACGCACAGCAAGGTGCGCTAGCAAACATTATTGTTGGTATTCTTGGTGCGTTCATTGGAGGTTTCCTAATGCGTACCCTGACAGGCAACAATGTTGAGGGCTTCAACCTCACTAGCTTGCTCGTAGCGATCGTTGGCTCAGTTGTACTACTTGCCATCGTCAAAGCGGTTCGTGGCAAAGGTCATATCGCCAAATAAGGGTAAGTTTTACCTACAAAAAGACGCGCTCAACGTAGCGCGTCTTTTTTGTTGCGTTTCGTCTCTCACAAGACTCATCAGAATACCTATATGATATTGACGCATGAGCACGTGGTAGAGGCCGGTTGGCCGTTGCCTCTACCGTTCAGGGTATGTGCCTCAGGCACATTGTCAGGCGCGCAGCCACTCGATGGCCTGGTTGACGCCAGCATCGGTCGCTGGCACGCGACAGACACGCTGTGGGATGATCCAGTCTTCGGCGTCGAGCTGGGTCGATTCCCGTGGACGGATGATCATCACATCGTAGGCGACAATGTCGCCCGCTTCATCCCGGATGTCCACCGCCACGATGATTTCTGTGGTGCAGAAGCCGATCGTGGAGACGCCGAGAACGCGCGCCGGGTGAATGGTGCTGGTTGGCGCGGTGTAATCCGGTGCGTCACCGACGCCGTACTCTTGATCACCGACCCTCAGATGCACGATGAAGTCACCTGCGAGGCGCGGGTCGTACTCGTCCGACTCGGTAAAAGTGGAGTAGCGACGTGCGTGAGACTTCAACACAGGCCGCAGCTGCGCGCCTTCGGCCAGCTCGATGCTGACCTGACGCTCGTCGGGCTGCGGTTGCAAGTCGATCATATTTACCCCTTTGTGCTCGGTTGGTGCGGGTGCACTCTTGTATATTTAACAATTTTTGCTGAATATTGTCAAACAATAGTTTATTCTCGCAGTGAAACTTTAAATAAAAAAGAACCGCTTTCGCGATTCTTTGTTATTGCAAAATCATGGTCGGGGTGAAAGGACTCGAACCTTCGGCCTCACGGTCCCAAACCGCGCGCGCTACCAACTGCGCCACACCCCGATAAAGTGTTGCACCACTCAATAGTTTATACCACACCAGAGGTAACAATGCCATACCTGGCTTGCAACCTTAAAAAATGGTATTATAGTGTAAATACTATGAAGTACGCCTCAGTTTTCGTCACGATATTGATTGTATGGATTGCCGCCATTATCATCTCCCTATTTGTGCTGACTTCAACCCAGCGGCTTCAACTCTTTATTTTGGTGACGTTATTCACACTGGTATTATTTGTGATTGGATTTGGTCAAAAACGGCGCTAAACAGATGGGCTCTACGCACGACTACCAAGCAATTCAACGCATCAAGCGCCAGCGCGCCGCAACGTTAGCGCGTATTATTGGCGGTGCATACTACCGCTGGCGACGCAAACAAATGGACGACATGTACCGTTTTGTTTGCGATGAATTCATTGGCATGGGTGGTGTCTACGTTAAGTTTTTACAAGGTGTTTTATTGCGGAGTGAGTTTATGAAACGTAGTCAAAATGACGCTCGACTGCGCGTGTTCGAAGATCTTGACCGTGAGCCGCTCGACATCGAAGCAATACTCGCAGTTGAACTGAGTGCTGAAAAACGAAAGCACATCACTAACGTTAATCCTGTGCCGTTTGCCGCAGGTAGCTTTGGCCAGGTCTACTACGGCATGCATAGCAGTGGCAAGCCAGTCATTATTAAGGTGCTGCGACCGCTCATCAAAGAAACCCTCAAGTTTGACCTACGACTCATCTCAATCTTCACTAAGCGCTTCAGCAAGCGGCTATCGCCAAATACTGACTTTGACATCAAGAAGCCACTCGAAGATTTCAAAAACGCCACACTCCGCGAAACCGATTACAAAAGTGAGGCGGCATTCGCCAACGAAATGTATCAAGCCTATCGCGGCCATGACCATTTCGTTATTCCCGAAACATTCATCGATCTGTGCACAGATAACATTATCGTCCAGGAATATCTTGATGGCATATCTGCCGCTCATCTCGTAAAAATGAAAAGCCAAGGCCATGATCCGCATGAATACGTCCGCCACTATCTCGATAGTGATCTGTCAAAACAGCTAACCGTGCTTGGCTATGAGTATTTGCTTGGAATCTTTACCTTGCCACGTATCCAGGGAGATCCTCACCCTGGTAATGTACGTTTAATGCGAGATGATAAGGTAGGATTGATTGATTTTGGCATCTATGCTGACGCACCAAAAGAGAAGGCCGCGCTCTATGGCCTTCTTGAGCAATATAACGGCCTGTACCAAGGTAAGCTTGATGTCCCGGCTCTATTTGGGCAGTTTATGCGTTTCTTCAGCCCAGAGCTTTACCGCGCCCTGGAGCGTATTAACCAGCTACTCCCTCCGGATAAGCAAAGCGATAATTTGGCACGTGATATCGGCGAGGTAGCTTCGGTTGGTTTTCATAAAAAGACCAGCACCAGCCAGGTTGAACATATGATTAAAGATGGCACAATTATCAAAAGTATTAATCAACTAACCAACAAGGACAATCGCTTTGGATTAATCATGCGTATCGAATCAGCTGATATGATTCGCGCAGCCCAAACCTACCTGACACTCGTCGAATCGCTTGGCGCGTCGTCAATCCTTGGCGACGTATTTAGCCGGGCGCTTGAGCATGTTGCCAAAGAACACTCCGAAATACTACAAGAAGAACGTTCGCCAATGTCGGTAAACCGCTCCGTGGAGATTATTGCCAGCTGGCTGGGCCGCGTTGCCGAACGTGATCCACAACTTTTTGGTGTGCTATCATCAAAAATGAGATCAGGCGAAGCGGACGCACGTGAATTAGAAAAAACCATTCAAAAGGAGATTAAGAAATAATGAGCTCACCACTACGAGACATGGTACTATTCGTAAAATATCCATACACTGCAGGCATTATTGCTACGATGTGGCTCGGCACGGCCGCGTTTATCGCAATCGATCGTAAACTCGATATTGTTGTTATGGTCGGCGTGACGATGGTTGCAAGCGCGATTGTTGCGCTCATGGGGTTTGCGGGCGGCAACGAGTAGTTGCCTAAGCTTAACCAGTGATACGCTGGTAGCCGTCGTCATCCATTTCGCGCTGACGAACTTGTTGCATATAGGCACTCATTTGTTGGGCAAACTGCTCAACAACCTGAAAGCGATTGCGTAACTCATTCATTTGCTGTGAGGTGTAATCGACAGACTGCATTGACCGTTGCACCGCGACAAGCGCTTGTTGCATTTGCTGAAACTGTTGCTGCATCTGCTGTACTTGCTGTTGAATTTGCTGGTTCTGCTGCTGGAGCTGTTGGACGGCCTGTTGCGTACCTTCGACGCGCGGCTTTGCTTCTTCAACATGCTGGCGCACGCGCTGCACATCTTCGCTATTACTGCTTGCCGAACTGTTAACTTGGGCCTTTAAATCGTTAAGCGTGCTTTTCAAATCGTTAAGCGTGCTTTTTACTTGATTATTACTATCATTAACAATTCGCTGAATATCGTTGTAGCTTAAGTCGGCCATATGTACGTATTATATAGCTGGTAACGCTTATTTAGCAAACTCAATTGCACGAGTTTCACGAATAACGCTCACCTTGATAGTGCCAGGATACTGCATGCTGCTTTCAATTTTATTAGCAATATCGCGAGCAAGTTTAATCGCTGACAAGTCATCAATCTCACGTGGTCGAACCATAACGCGTACTTCACGTCCGGCGCTGATGGCGTAGGCTTTATCAATTCCTGGGAAACCTGTTGCGATGTTCTCGAGTTCGCGCATACGCTCGGCAAAGTTTTCGGCGCTAATATTACGTGCACCCGGGCGAGCTGCAGACAATGCGTCAACAACACGTATAACCAACGCTTCTGGAGTCGTCGCCTCGACATCATCATGATGCGCTTCGATAGCGTGGGCAATTTTTTCAGACACGCCGTATTTACGAGCAAGTTCCGCGCCGATGTGATGATGCTTGCCTTCGACTTTATGCGTAACTGCTTTGCCGATGTCGTGGAGGAGCGCGGCATATTTAACAACACGGACATCAACCCCAAGCTCAACCCCAATTAAGCCTGCCACATGTGCCATTTCGGTACTGTGTTTTAAGACATTTTGACCATAACTAGTGCGATACTTCAATTCACCAAGTAAGCGAAGGAGCTCGCGCGGAATACCGGCAATGCCCACTTCACGCGCAGCATCTTCGCCGGCACGTTCAACGTCTTTGTCGATTTGTTTACGAGCCTTTTCAACCACTTCTTCAATACGGCCAGGGTGAATGCGCCCATCTTTCATTAACATTTCAAGTGTTACGCGCGCTATTTGGCGACGAATTGGGTCAAAGCTCGAAAGCACCACCATGCCTGGCGTGTCATCAACGAGCACATCAACACCTGTCGCACGTTGAATCGCCTGGATGTTGCGCCCTTCTTTACCGATAATGCGCCCTTTCATCTCTTCATCTTCTAATTTCAGAGCGGTTACGGTACGCTCGGCGGTTACCTCAGAAGACATACGTTCCATCGCGCTCACCAGGATAACTTGAGCTTTTTCTTCAGCATCATCTTGCGCCTCACGTTGCAACTTGCCAACCAAACCAACGAGGTCATGCTTGATGTCTCGTTCGGTCATAGTCATTAGTTTTTCGGCAGCTTCAGTCTTTGATAACTTAGCAATTTTTTCAAGCTTTTCTTGCTGTCGCACACGGATGTCACGGATCTCGCCTTTCAAGCTCTCAACTTCGTCATCTGCCTTGCGAAGATTTTCGGCTCGTTTGTCGAGCTCTTCTAGTTTGCGGTCGAGACTCGCTTCTCGGTCAAGAACACGGCGCTCAGTCTTATTGATTTCATCGCGACGCTCGCGCTCTTCTTTCTTCGCATCATCAGCGCGTTTCAAAGCTTTATCAGTCGCTTCTAACTCAATTTTTTTAGCTTTTTTCTCAGCATCAGTAATAAGTCGCTCGGCAGTAAGTCCAGCATTTGCGCGGCGACGGCGCGACAAAACAACCGTGCCTCCAGCGCCGGCTCCCGCTCCAACAATTACAGCAATAATACTGCTTATCAGTAGTTCCATACGAATCCTTTCTCTTTAGTGCGATACTGCCGAGCAACAGCGGCGAGAATGCAGTACGTTCCTCGAAAAGAGACAGTATCGATATAATTTATACAAATCAGTCATGGCCAAGCCACGAATAAAACAACAGGGGAGAATCGTGTGCATAAGTGGGTGCGCATGGTGTAAAGGCGCACGGCGACACATTATTCTCTATGGTGTATTGTACGGCCAGTTTGTCAAAAACACAATCTTACTTGCGTGGTTTTGTGATGTGCGCATCAGCACCGTAGAACGGGAGCGCGACCTTATCATTATCACCTCGGAGTAAGCGCTCGGCGCCGAGTTGCTGCCAATCATCGCCGTTTTCAGTCACAATTGGCACCGTTAGGCCATAACTGAGCGCATTCACGGTCGCAGCTCCAATACGCAGGCCGGTAAAGCTACCCGGCCCACTAAAGAAAATGACGCCAGTAATATCTGCCAACGTCATATCAGCAGACTTGAGCAAAGCAATAATACGGCCTGGCAACTCTTTAGCCATTTGCCGTCCCAGCTCATCCTGCGACTTTGCAACAACCTGGTCTAAATCTCGCAGAGTGAGTTCAGCCATGGGACTATCGGTTCGTACGCTCAAGATCATTGCAGTTCTTCTTTCAGTACAGCAATAACTTGCTGAAAATTAGTGGGCACGACAAACTCAATCGTACGAGCCGATGACGGATCATGCGAGAATGTGCAGTGGATTGTCGTTTCGGCTGGCAAGACATCCTCGACAGTCTCATTCCACTCAACGACAACAACGTTCCCTTCTGTCGTTACGGCTTCTTGTAGCTCAGCTCGCATAATACCCGGCTCACTTAAGCGGTAAAAATCGTAATGAGCAAGCTGCATAGCATTGTGCGCTGCGTAGAGCCGCTCAATCGTGAAAGTTGGACTCTGCACAACGTCTGTCACGCCCATACCAGCGGCTAAGCCCTTTGTGAAGGTTGTCTTGCCGCTTCCAACATCGCCGTTAAGTGCGAAGACTTCACCGCCACTCAAGACAGCGCCCAAGGCTTTGCCAATAGACTGCATCGATTCGGCCGTTACAATCGAGCGTAGTGTCGTTTTAAATGGTGGGGTAACTACTGAGGACATATGCCCATAAGTATAGCAAAAAAGCGCCGGAGTACCTGTACTTTTCTGCTCAAAATGGTTATGCTAGTAAGGTATACGTCCATGCATTCATAGCATTTCAAACAAAGATCGCACTAATAGATAGGTCACCCTCGCCAATGTCATCAAGGCATTAAAATTATCAGTTATGCGAATAGCCGAAGACACACTCATTCAATTGCTCCGCGCTGCCGGTAAAATTACCGACGATAGTTTGAAGACCCTTCAAGAAGTTGCTAAAAAAGACAATCAGTCATTGCTTAACACGGTGATTAGCAAAGAGCTTATTAGCGACAGCGAGCTGACAAAAATATACTCAGGCTATCTTGATGTACCCTTTATCGACCTTGATGCGCATGCTATTACCAGAGAAACGCTTAGTGTCATTCCTGAGCGTATTGCACGTCAGTACAATGCTGTCGTTTTCGGCAACAAAGACGGGTATACGCTCCTCGCCATGGAAGACCCCGAGGATGTTCAAGCGGTCAACTTCTTGCAGAAATATATTGGTAATCAATTCAAGCTGTACATGGCACCAAAAGAGAATATTCTTTTAGCCCTTGAGAACTATCGAGAAGGTGTTGCTTCAGAAATCGACAAGGTGATTGAGATCCAATCTGAGAGTGAAGAAAAAGCTCAAGAATCAGTTTCCGACGAAGACATAGCCGAGAACTCACCAATCGCACAAACAGTTAACTTGCTCCTTGAATACGCCATTCGTTCAGGCGCCTCCGACCTACATATCGAACCTCGCGAAGAATACGTCCAGATTCGCTACCGTATTGATGGCGTGCTAAAAGAGGCAAACCGCCTACCTCGCAACATCATGAACGCCTTGATCAGTCGTATTAAAATTTTGTCGGCACTCAAAATCGACGAGCGGCGTGTCCCGCAGGACGGTCGTTTCAAGATCGTCGTAGCAGGCAAAAAATACGCCCTGCGTGTCAGCACTCTACCAATCACCGATGGCGAGAAGATTGTCATGCGTGTGCTCGATGAAAGCAACCGCGCCGCCACACTCGAAGAGCTTGGCTATTGGGGCCCAGCGCTGAAAGCCGTCAATAACGCCCTTGTTCAGCCGCATGGGATGTTGCTTGTCACTGGACCAACCGGCTCGGGTAAGTCGACGAGCCTATATAGCTCGCTGAGTATTCTTAATCGTCCAGAAGTTAACATATCAACTGTTGAAGATCCGGTTGAGTACAAGATTGTGGGTGCGAATCAAACACAGGTCAATCCAAAAGCTGGTATGACTTTTGTCGCGGGGCTACGTGCTCTTCTGCGACAAGATCCGAACATCATCATGGTTGGTGAGATCCGCGACAGCGAAACCGCCAACTTGGCGGTGCAGGCGGCACTAACCGGACACCTTGTCTTCTCAACACTGCACACAAATAATGCCGCGACCTGCTTGCCCCGCCTCCTCGATATGGGCATTGAGCCTTTCTTAATTGCTTCGACCGTTCGGGTTGTCGTTGGACAGCGCCTCGTCCGAAAACTATGTACAACGTGCAAAGAACAGCATGAGCCAACCGCAGAAGAGCTCAAAGAACTATCTACCGTGTTCAAACTCAACGATGCCACGAGCTTTGCAAACTTACACAAACTTGAAATAGCTGCCGCTGACGAAAAGCTTGGTGGCGATTCTCGAGACTATAGTACGACCGAGACAACAATTAAAAAGCTTTGGCGCGCTAAAGTTGGTGGCTGTGACGAATGTGGCAAGACTGGCTACAAAGGCCGCATGGGCATTTACGAAGTCCTGACAAATACTGTGAAGATCCAGAATTTGATTGTTGGCAACGCAACAAGCAATGACATACAAAAAACGGCGATTGAAGAAGGAATGGTGACGATGCAAAACGATGGTTTTATTAAAGCACTGCGTGGCGAGACAAGTGTTGAAGAAATTCTGAGAGTGACGCGAGAATAATGGCACATTTTACTTACAAAGCAACGACTGCTGATGGCAAGACAGTAAATGGTAAGCTTGAAGCTGTCGATCGAAGTGCTGCAATTAACTCTCTCTACAAAGAACAGCTCAAACCCGTCTCACTCGCTATAACAAGCGAGAAACGTTCAGGCGGCTTTGATATCAACAGCTTGCTTGGCAATAACCGTGTTAAGAGTCAAGATTTGGTCATCTTTACCCGTCAGCTCAGTACCATGGTTAGCGCAGGTGTGCCTTTGCTTCGTTCACTTGGATCACTTCAATCACAAACCGAAAGTGCTGGCCTAAAGCTGATTCTCGCCGATGTGCTCCGTGATGTTCAAGGTGGTACCTCACTTGGCGATGCCTTTGCAAAACATCCAAAAGCCTTCAACGATGTCTACGTCAACATGGTGCGCGCAGGTGAGGCTGCGGGTATCCTTGAAGAAATCCTAAAACGTGTCGCAGCACAACAAGAACGCAATGCCTCCATTCGCAAGAAAGTAAAAGGTGCCATGACCTATCCGATGGTGCTGGTCTTTATTACCGTTGGCGCCTTTTTTGTACTCATGCTCTTCGTGATCCCTAAAATTGGTGGCATCATCAAAGACCTTGGCGGCCCAAATGCTGATCTACCAGCTCTAACGAAGGGGATGCTCGCCATAAGTGGCTTCTTGCAGTCGTATTGGTATATTGTCATTGGTGGCTCTATTCTGTTTTTCATCTTGTTCCGCCGCTACATTGCGACCGACAAAGGTAAAGAGCAATTTCATGCTGCTATTCTCAAAGTGCCCGCCGTTGGCCCTATCATCAAGAAAGTAGCTGTTGCTCGTTTTGCCCGTACGTTCGCCTCTCTTATGGGCGCTGGCGTGAGCGTGCTAGAGGCACTTAAAGTAACCGGTCGTGCCATCGGTAATCGTAGTTATGAGAAGGCGCTTCAGGATGCCGCAAATCAGGTGCAGAATGGCAAGCAACTCTCGGAGTGCCTTTCGGGTAGCAGTCTATTCCCTGCAATTGTTCCGCAAATGCTTGCCGTCGGTGAAGAAACCGGCCAAACAGACACCGTATTAGTGAAGGTGGCCGACTTCTACGAAGAAGAAGTAAACGTTGCTATCGATGGCATTAGTGGCGTTATCGAGCCGGTCATGATCGTGCTGATGGGCGGCATGGTGGGTGTGATTGCGGTGAGCGTACTCGGTCCAATTAGTAGCATCTCTCAAAACATCAAGTAGACAAGCTACCTACTTGATTTCTGAGAATGGATTGTCACGACCCGGAGCATAATCCGGGATAACAGGGCCGCTATTCGCGGTCTGTAATTGCAACACTTTATCAACGACCGTCTTATCTTGATTAAGTCGCACCTGCACAACAGAAGCTTTTTCAGTCTCTCGATAATCAATGTCATCGTAAGCAAAAAGCGACGATGTCATGTAAATGACAAAGCTCAGTGACAGCACCATCGCCACCGAGAAGACGAAGAAGAGTCGCTTCTTTATTGGGTTCCAAACGATTAATCCAGTCGCTGTTGCCTGCTTGATGAACTTCTCAACTTCGGGTGATGTTTTCATATGCATATAATTATTTCTTCTTGATGAATACTTCTACGTTTAAACTTGCGCTCGATAGCAAGTCAGGTGAATTTGCATCAGGCTGCATGGTTAACGTATTAACTTGCACGTGCTGTAAGTTGTTCTCTAATTTCTTAACGAAAGCAGTAAAGTTATCGTACGATGAACCAGCGCCAATGGTAATAGTGAGCGGCATCGTCACGACGCCAGCAGGAGTAATTGTGGCAACAACGCCTTTGTCAAGGAAGGTTATGCCGGTCACGCTTATCCCCCCATCGCTCGCATACTTATACAAATCAGCGACAAACTGCGATCGATAGCTGTCGGGAGGAATGACTTGTGACATGGCGGTGAGGAGCTTCTCAACTGCAGGATCACTAAATTGCTTTTGTACATTCTGAAGACTAGCCTGTGCTTGATCATTTAGTTCGGCATCAATCTTAACATGATTGGCAGCACGAACGTTTTCTTGCAACATACCATACGCGTAGTATGTACCAAATCCAGCCGCGCCAAAGACAATAACGAGGCTCGCCAGTAGTACTAGCATTAGCTTACGAGCATTCATTACTGTGACCCCTTTGCTTGGGCGGCTTTGATACTCGCCGGGACCAGAGTGGCAGTGATTGTTGCGCTAAATGGGTATTTATCACCGCTCACGCTGGCTCCACCAGTCTTGCCGCCAGCTTCAATACCAACAAGCTTTACATCTTTAAAAATGCCTGACGCTTCAAAATTCTCTTTAAGAACCGCTCCTTTATTAAAACTATCGAGCCGGACAGTCAACGTAATTGGTGTCGCAAGCGTTTTTGTATCAAGTGTCAACGTGCCAATGACTGCGCCTGGTGGGAGCGCTTTTGCAATACCAGCAACAACGTCACTCAAAATAATTTCTGAACCATAGATGGCTCGAGCTTGCTTGATGTTCTCGTTAAAGGCTTGTACTTTATCTCGTGTGTCTTTAAGGCTGCCGAGCTTCTTGTCGCTCTCCTCTTTGAGCTGAACGTATGAGGCCTTGTTGCGTTCGTTGAGAACGAATGACACACCAAAAACTCCGATCACGCAGACTGCCGTGATGGCGAGTATCGTAAGGTAACGAATGAGTTGCGTATTGATGCGCCCTGCGCGAAACTCTTTTTTGGAATCGGGAGGTAAAAGATTGATCATCGCCACACCTTTTTGTAGTCAATCATGCCAAGCCCAATAGCGGTAATAAATCGTGGCCGCAGCTGCTTAGGAATTGGCTTAAGCTTACCAAAGTCAAGCACTTGCCACGGGCTCGCAACGCGTGAAGCTATTACCATATTTTCAGTAAAGTAGTCCCCGAGTCCTGGCATGTTAGAGCCACCGCCAACAATAATGAGTTGCTCGATCTTGGTTTTATTACCGAGTCGTTCAACGTAATAACGCATGACTTTTTTTGTCTCGCTCATAATCTTTTGCAAAGATGGCTCAAGCGTTTTGCGTATCAAGGCTTGCTTTGGACCAACTGCAAGACCACTCTGTATGCGCAGTAGGTGAGCGGCTTCTTCAGTGATTTTCATCGTCTTCATCAAAGAGGCTGTCATTGTGTGGCCACCAACATCAACAGCACCCGTGACACGGATTGACTTGTCAAGAATTGCGATGTCGGTTGAGTCGGCGCCGATGTCAAGGATTACGGTTGGCAAATCACCGCTTTCGGCACGTTCAATTAGCCTCGCTACCGCAATAATACCCGGTTCAATAAGTACTGGCGTGATGCCTGCGGCGTAACATGCCGACATAGTGGCATCAACATATAACTTTGGCACGGCTGACATCAGTACTTCGATAGAATCTGCTTTTTTCTCAATCACCTGATGATCAATATATAGCTCATTAATACTGACGGGAATGTACTGCTCGGCCTCAAGTTGGATCGCACTCAGCAAGTCGCTTTCGGCAGCACGAGGCAGCGTGATGCTTCTCGTGAAAGTACGGTACGTTGGAACGCTAACCGCAGCTTGACGACTCGGCATGTGACCAAGAGAGTGCTTATCCATCATTTCGGTCAGCTGGGTGCGCAGATGACTTTCTACGTCATGGACGTTTTGCATTTTTGCCCTATCAAGTTCAACATAGCCGTAGGCTTCGACCTCGTTGTGCTTTTGCGAGAGCGCCACAAACTTAGCACTTGTTTGCGAAATATCAAGCCCAACAAGTGGCTTTTCTTTAAAAAATAACTGGCTCATATGCCCACATAATCATTATGCTTATTATATAGCATAGGGGCTCAATAGCCCACTATGCTTTTGTCGTAATTAGAAAAGCTCCAGCGTAAGGCCAGAGCTTTTCTAACACTAGTCTAGTTACAGCAGAGAACTACTGGTTAAGACTTGTCTTTGTCTGAACACCACCACCAGCACCGTTGATGGCTTCTTCATTCCAGTAAAGGATGTACTTGCCACAAGTGCTTGCTGTTGTACAAGGAGTTGTTGTACCGGCGTTGTAGGCAAGGTAGCCGTACTGGATAGTTGTTGGCGTTGCAGTACCGTTCAGCGTGTTACCGCTACCGCCAGGTGCCTGAAGCGCGTTTGCATCAAGACCCTTGAGAATACCTTGTACTGCTACAACCGTTGCTGGCTGGATGATTGTCGAACCAAGTGGGTAGTTGCCTGGGTTAGCGTTTGCTGGGTCAGATGCAAACACCTCAAGCTGGCTTGCCAAGCTCTTCATGTCAGTCTGGCGCTCGGTGTTACGTGCGCGTGCCTGGACACCACTAAAGGTGTTCAATACGATAGCCGCAAGGATACCGATAACAACGATCACGATCAAAAGCTCGACAATTGTGAAGCCGGCTTGACGTCGTGTTTTTAATGTTTGTAGCATTTTTAATGCCCCCTATATTATTTTGTAAGCCAGGCTAGGCCTGTTCTAACACTAATAGTACTGGTAGCGTATTGGGCTGTCAATATGCTTATGTCTTATAGCCTGGGTTTTGCACAACACTTTGCGCCAATTATTAATTACTTGGCCTTGCCCAGTCCCAAAGTCGTCGAACGCTGGCTCTATAGTCATATGCTAGATAGCCACTTGTCACCATTGCCATACCGCCAGCAACCCATACAGTGGCGTCTTGTTTTGCCTTCGCTTCAGGTGTTGTTAGCGTATTCTTCGTCGTTTGTTTTGCTTTTTTAGGCTTTGGCTGTTTTGGCACTTTGGGTTTAGCTGCGGCTTTTGGTGGTTTAGGTGCTTTGGCTGTGGTTGTTTTCTTGCTCACCGACTTTATCAGGCTGGGCACCACTGCCGGCGCTAACGTAATAGTGTTGGCACCACCTGGCGTTGGCGACAGCGTCCACTGCCACTGTCCGTTGTCAGCAAGCGCCCAAGATTGACCAGGCTTTGCGACTAGATAGGTTACCGATTGCAGCACGGTACCATCATGCGCCGCTAGTGTAATGTTAGTGCCGCTATTAGTCAGGGTAAGGCCTGACTCTTTCGCATACACAGCGTAATACTCATGAGGTTCAAGATTTATATTGCTAGAAATAGTATAGGTATTGGTTTTTGATGCGCCAACAGTAATGATAAGTCCACCCATTGCAACCACTTCATCGCTCTTGTTGTAAAGCTCAATAAACTCATCTTCGGCATCGACATATGGCGCAACCGGATCGGGAAGTAACTCATTGATAGCTATAGCTTCCCGTAGAATCCCGACGGCCTCAGCGCTCATAGTCGGCTCTGGCACTTCGGTATTAATTTGATCGCCGCTTGTCACCGGCGGTATATACATATCAGCCATACCAGGCGTGGCAACCAGACTCAACTCAAAATCTTTAACATTATCATTTGTATCAATTAATTCATTCGATTGGTCAATGGTTCGTTTCAGGCTGCCCGAAAGCGAATGCATTGGCGCAGGCGTTCCTTCGGCCGTCGCTGTTGCGAGGCCAGTTGTTGATACCTTCCCGTAGCCTAATAAGTCCTCCTGAAGGGTCGTGCCGTGCACAACATCGACAGACACAAGACGTATTTGGCCACCAGTACTTGCAAAACCGAGATTGGTCGCAGGCACAAAATCGGCGCGCGGCAGGTTGGCAGATGGAGAAGCAATAACGAATCGTGCTTTCGCAGCGATTACAACTTGGCACTGGACACCACAGCCAAGTCTCGCTTTCGTGTCTTGATCTTTGCCTGTGCTAGACTTATCCACCCAAGCCTTGTCCGGCGTTGTGCTGGCAGTGCGGTACTGCAACAGCCATCCCGTCATGTCGACCGGGACATCGTTGGGATTGTAAAGTTCAACAAAGTCGGCATCGGTATTCGATTCCCCCGCTGCTTTCATTTCGGCAATTATAATTGCCTTACGCGGCGGTGGGGTCGTCTCAATTTGCGAAGGTTGCGTTGCCACTGCGGCCGCTGCTTGCTCGCTGATTGTTAATGGGATAACTACTATTATTGCCACCATGCTGCATATGATTTGTTTTTGTATGTATTTCATGGTGGACTTACAATAGACGACCGCCCAGCAACTGGCCAGTAGTTTTAATAAGTGAGACTCGCCAGTCAGCCTTCAATCGGCACTTGAAGTCGGCTGCAAAATGCTTGATACTGATGCTATGCTCTTATGGAAAGAACGACTCGAAAACTGCCCAATTATGAGTCTCCAAACCGGAAGCCAACTTGGCGTCGCTATGAGGCCAATTATTGACCCCCGCAACCTTACACTTGTTGCCTTCTACGTTGATGGTCCACTTATAGAGGTGAAGCCCTCAGTATTACATGCGGCTGACATCCGTGAGTTTGGTTCTCTTGGAATGATTGTCAATGATAGCGACGACATCATGCCGCTAAGCGATGATTTGGTACGGCTCAACGAAACAATACACTACGGTTTTGAATTTATTGGCATGAGCGTTATCGACACGCATAAGCACAAATTAGGCAAAGTCAGTGATTATGTTGTCGATAGCACGGACTTCACCATCATGAAATTTAATGTGAAAGCCTCATTCCTTCGTGGCGCTCGGGTTGGCGGTGATTTACTCATAGGCCGTCAGCAGATCCGTGAAATCACTGATCATGAGATTGTCGTTGCAGCTCCGACGGTAGCCGAATCTCAAAAGCAAGTCCCCGTACGGAGTCTCGCAAACTTCGAGAACCCATTCCGCAAGCCACAAGCCGAAGGTAATCACGCCAACAGCGATAATCACTCGTCGTCAGCTGGTTGATCGCTGAGAGCTCGTTTAACCGCGTCATACGAGTAGCCTTGGCGCATAAGATACGCGATAAATTTCTGTGGGTCAGGATAACGTGCTCGCTTTTTATCGACAAGCCTTTGCAGCGCATCTTTTTCATCAAAGCCATCCCCGGTAGCAAGAGCCGTCTCGACATGCTCCTCTGCAATACCTTTCTGCCGAAGTTCTAGACGCAGTTTTCGTAAACTTGTCGGACGGCCAAGCGAACGGTGACGTACCCACACAACCGCAAAAGCAGCATCGTCGAGATGCCGCTTTTCGAATAGCCGCGCGATGACCCTCTCGGTCATCGCAGGCTCCCATTTTTTGCGCCAGGCATAATCACGGAGCTCTTTTTCGCTGCGAGGGCGACGCATGATGTACTCAAGCGCTCGAGCGTACGCCTTGCCGAAGGCGCTCTCTTCCAAAAGGGTCGTGAGTTCAGCCTCGGTGTATTCTTTGCCTGTGCGCACACCAGTGCTGACGAGTTGCAACTCGTCAAGCGAGAATTTGTACGCGCCATCAACAAAAATATTGAAGCGGCCTTTGGTTTTTACCGCTGCTTTAATTGCCGTTATTTTCATCAATCAGATAGTTCCAGGCCTCGTACGACGTTTTGAAAATAAACATCCCCATGAGGAACTAAGTCATGACCTTCTAGCTCACCGTTAGCAAGACGTCTTAAATCACTCAAAGGGAGCCACATCGTTTCAGAGACTTCATCTGCTTGGAGCAAAAAAATATGCTCTTCAGTGAGTTGCAGCCCGTAAATCCACTGTAACTCGTTCTCGATGATGGTATCGTAAACTATGCGTTGTCGAAAGGCGAATAAAAGCGAGAGCGCAGATTTATCAACACTAAGCCCCACTTCTTCTTGTGTTTCTCTCAACGCAGCATCAAGAGTGGCCTCTCCAGCATCAATATGACCGGCTGCTGAAATGTCCCAGCAGTTAGGCCAGGTAGTTACTGCTGCAGACCGTCGCTGCAGCAGTACTTTTTTTTCACCATTCCCGTCAAGCTGCCATAGCCATACGTGCACTGCTCCGTGCAGTGCACCCAGGCGGGCATCCTTCAGGCTAAGTTGGCCTTCGATTCTTTGGCCGTTTGGTGCATACGGCTGCCATGGTTTTTCAGGCATTATTTTGCCTTAGGTTTCTTCGAGTGCTACTTTTTTACGCACAGCCGCATCAATCTCGGCTTTCACTTCTGGATTTTGCTTCAAATATGTCTTTGCAGCTTCTCGGCCTTGGCCAATTTTTGCTTCCTTATAATCGAACCAGGCACCAGATTTACCAACAATACCGTGCACGACCGCGAGGTCAAGCACGTCACCGTTGGAGCTAATACCTTCGTTATACATAATGTCAAACTCGGCGATACGGAATGGAGGCGCAACCTTGTTTTTTACCACTTTAACTTTGGTTCTGTTGCCGATAACTTCTTCACCCGTTTTGATCTGGCCAGTACGGCGAATATCGAGACGCAGTGATGCATAGAATTTAAGAGCATTACCACCGGTAGTAGTCTCGGGATTACCAAACATCACACCAATTTTCATACGAATTTGGTTAATGAAAATAACCGTTGCCTTGCTCTTGTTGATGATTCCCGTGAGCTTACGTAGTGCTTGGCTCATAAGGCGTGCCTGAAGTCCCATATGGCTATCGCCCATGTCACCTTCGATCTCAGCCTGTGGCACCAAAGCGGCAACCGAGTCAACGACAATCAAGTCAACTGCGTTGCTGCGAACTAATGTCTCACATATTTCAAGTGCTTGCTCACCATTATCAGGCTGAGCGACAAGTAGATTGTCAGTATCGACACCAAGCTTGCGTGCATAACTTGGGTCAAGTGCGTGCTCGGCGTCAATAAATGCTGCTGTGCCACCAGTTTTTTGAATTTCAGCGATCGCATGTAACGTGAGCGTCGTTTTGCCTGAACTTTCTGGACCATAAATCTCAATGATGCGACCCTTTGGATAACCACCACCAAGTGCTAAATCGAGGCTTAGCGCGCCCGAAGAGATCAACTCAACATCAGCGCGATGCGCATCGCCAAGTTTCATAATTGAACCGTCGCCAAACTGTTTCGTAATTTGATCCATTGCAAGGCCAAGCGCCTTGCTCTTACCGTCGAGCTTTGGTTCTACCTTGCTGCCGGTTTTCGTATCGTTTGCGGGTGCTGTCTGCTTTTGCTTATCTGCCATGTGACTCCTCCTGTAATATACTGCCGTGCTGAATGCACTTACTTTACCCTTAGGCACCTTATACCGGCCGCGCCACGAATGCAACCATGTCCGTAACTCATTATATACTAAGCTTTTTAGCTTTAAGTACTTTAAACGCCTGATAATTTGTTAGAATAGTCCTACATGCATAAACAATCTGGTTTCACTCTAGCCGAAGGAATGGTCGCAACAGCTGCTATTGTCATTGCGTGCGTTCTTGTATTTAGCCAATGGCAATACATGGGAGCCAGCCAGCGTGATACAAAGCGAAAAGTCGCAATCAATACCATTCATTACTATCTTGAAGAAGTCTATTTCAAGAAAAACCAGTCGTATCCTTCTTATCTGACAGCAAGTGATCTAACGTCACTTAATGATGAGCTCATTAAAGACCCCTACGGCCGCGCTATAGGCGATCAAGCGTCAGACTTGCATTACACGCCAGGAAACTGTGTCGTCAACGCCTGCGCCCGCTACGAGCTGCGAGCAAACCTCGAAAAAGAAGATGACTTTATTCGCGTCAATCAAAGCAGTGATTAAAGGCGTTTAGTACTCGCTCAGCTCATTGCCCATAATCGGGCGCCCATTCTTGAACGCCTCAACAGCATCATTGAGTAAAGCAATTTGATGTCGAGGGTTCGCAACATAACTAAAGCGGTATGTCGTCTCTTCACCTTGAGTTGACAAGCGGATATTACCATACCCCAATATATGTTGTAGTACGCCATGCTGGCGATAGCTCGCGTCTTCAATGTTAGCGAGGCTGATCGTCTGTTCCTTGCGTGAGAATAAGCTTATTTGAATAAATTGTATGACACTCTCGTTGGTCAAGAAAAACTTATTTTGAGTGTAAACATAGCTGGAGACAAATCCTCCAAGCAGTATTAATGCAACGATACCAAGAAAAGGCATCATGACGGCACCAAAGGTAAGCGCGGTGCTGTTTTTCATTCCCAACGTCGCAGCAAATGTCGCTTGATTTTGCAGCACAAATACCAACATAGCGACCATTATGGCGATGATGAAGCCAGTCACAAACCATATCGAAAGCAATCCAATGGGGTGGCGGCGGATTGCGCTAATAACAAATTCACCTCTGCTTAAATTAAGCTCAGGATAAAGACGTTTCGACTCTTCATGCTTGCGTTGAGCGGCTTCAGGAATTTCAGGTTCTTCGGGAATAGTCGGACGAGCCAAGTACACCATTTGGGGTGAGTCCCCATTTGCATTATTCTGCTGATTGGTGTTATTAGCTGGCTGAACTGGTATCACTGGAGTGTAGCCGTTTGATTTCGGCATCGCTCCGGGAGAAGTGGTTTTCTCATCTGGCATATTGTTAGTATACCAGGAGATAAGCTATTTCGTCATCAGTTTTCAGTTTGCGGCCTCTCTAAATGTCGGCGAGCTTTGTGCGTTACTTTGCGACCTCTTGGTGTGCGCTCCAAAAAACCAATCTGTAATAAATAGGGTTCGTAAAAGTCTTCTATGGTTGATATTTCATCACCAGTCAAAGCCGCGATTGTGCTAAGTCCGACTGGCCCACCGTTGTAATTATCGATGATTGCGAGCAGTAATTGCCTGTCCGCTGGATCAAGTCCAAGCGAATCAACTTCTAATAGTGTTAGTGCCTTTTCGGCAATAACCGTATCAATTATGCCATCGCCATTAACATCGGCGTAATCACGTACGCGTTTTAGTAAGCGGTTAGCTATACGTGGTGTTAATCGTGCACGAGTTGCAAGGTTACTGGCCGCTTCGGGGGCAATCGTGACACCTAAGATAGTAGCTGAACGCTGAATAATACGCGCGATCTCGTCAGTAGTATAAAATTCATGTCGATGAATAAGACCAAAACGATCACGCAGTGGTGCCGCAAGACTACCTGTTCGAGTTGTCGCACCGATAACCGTGAACTTTGGCAGATCAAGTCGGACGCTGCGGGCAGCAGGCCCTTTACCAATAACGATGTCAAGCTTAAAGTCTTCCATCGCCGAATAAAGCACCTCTTCAACCGTGCGGCTCAACCTATGAATCTCATCAATAAAAAGAATGTCTCCCTCAGCAAGATTGGTTAGAATGCTTGCAAGATCTCCAGCCCGCTCAATTGCTGGCCCGGCCGTTATGCGGATCGCCGCGCCCATTTCATTGGCAATAACACTTGCCATCGTTGTTTTTCCGAGACCCGGCGGGCCATAAAGTAAGACATGGTCGACTGGCTCACCCCTTTTAATCGCTGCGTCAATCGCAAGTTTGACATTAGCCTTAAGTCGTTCTTGGCCAATGTAATCGCTGAATTTTTTGGGGCGTAACGTGACTTCGAGCGCTTCTTCTACCGGATCTTCAGCGGGCGCACTAGTATCGACAATTCGTTCAATCGCCATATTATTGCGCCTTCAATGCTTGACGGATACGTTCTTCGACAGGCAGATTGGCATCGACTGCCTGCAATGCCTCGACGGCTTGCGCAAGACTAAAGCCAAGCGCCATCAGTGCCTCAGTGGCATCATCGGCCGGCGCAAGTGTCTGCTGTTGAGGCTTCACTTGCTCGTATGCTGTTGTCGGCAAGCCAACCTTGTCCTTAAGATCAAGCGCCACTCGTTCAGCGCCACGCTTGCCAACTCCGGTCGCTTTTTGTAGAAAATGTGCGTCACCATTGGCAATTGCACTTCGTACCTGCTCACTCGGCGCAAGGCTAAGAATCGCAAGTGCAGCTTTTGGCCCAACTCCTTGCACTGTTGTCAAAAGTTCAAATAATCGCTTTGCAGCAAGACTTGAAAAGCCAAATAGGCTTTGCTCTTGTTCTCGCACTTGATGATGTGTATATAATTTTATGGGTGCATGCAAATGAGCGGCTTCGTATTCTAGTAGCGATACGAACACTTCATAGCCAACGCCACCAACATCCACGATAAGTGAATTTTGAAACTTTTCAACAACAACCCCAGAGACGTGCGCAATCATATCACTGCTATTATAGTGAAGTGTTGGGAATTTTGGAAAATAAAATATAGAATAGATAAAGATTATGGTAAAAAATGTTTCCCCACCCCCCGAAATTTCGAGCGAACTAGAAGACGATGGCCCTTTTCCCTGGAAAGCCTGGGCATTGCTCCGGATAGTGACCGTCGTTGTCATCGTCGGTGGTTTCGTTGCCGCCCTGACCGTTGCCATGCATTCCGCAAGCAGCCAAGCAGAGGCTATTAGCCAGCAGCGAGATGCCCAGCTACGTATTAGTCCAAACGACTTACAAAAGGTGTCTGACCGTATTTCAAACGCCTATGCGACATTGCCCAGTGATATCCCACTCATCTATACCGACGCCAAGACAAACTGTACCGATACCACCAAATCGGGTTCAAGAATAATTTGCTTCAAAGATAAGGCTTACGCCAAGCTACGACTTAACCCATCAGCTGGAAATGGACTGACAGCGGCGGACACTTTAAACGGGGCATTCACTACGGCAAACTGGAATCAGACGACTTATAGCGTCACGAAAAAGGACGGAGCAGTAATTAATCGTAACGACAGCGATGGAAGCGATGTGCTCTCTATTAAAATGGCTTACAAATCACCGCTCGTGGACAATAAGTATTACTGCATTGGCATTGTCTATTGGCAAGCCAACGAATTGCAATGGAAAGGAAGCGTCCAAGAGTGTAAGTAGGCTAGATTCGAGCCATGAGTGCGTGCGTTATCGCCGCAGCCAAGGCATCGGCACAGTCGTCGGGCTTTGGCACTTCGGTCAATCCAAGCGTCACACGGACCATCTCTTGTACTTGTTTCTTATCGGCCTTGCCATACCCCGTGACCGTCTGCTTAATCTGCATTGGCGTATATTCAGCGATGCTAAGGCCAGCTTGTTTACCCGCAAGCATCGCCACGCCACGAGCATGGCTTACGCTAATAGCCGTGGTGACATTACGCGAAAAGAATAATTGCTCGATACTCATCATCGTTGGATGATTGGCAGCGATAATTTCTTGCACTGCTTCATATATTTCGACCAGCCGCTCATCGAGCGCTTGGTGAACTTTTGTACGGACAACGCCCGCATCAATAAGCCGTGCTTTATTATTTGTAAAATCAATAACGCCAAACCCTAAGATACCAGTCCCTGGATCAATACCAAGAATGCGTACTGTTTTCAATGAGTTACTCAGCGATGGTGAAGTTAGCGTGAACGTTTACGACATCGGCAAGCTCATCAAGCGCATCCATAAGCTTCATGATCTTTGCGGCAACGGTCTCATCGGTAATCTCAATCTCGGTATTGGCAACATATGTAAGCTCTGCACTTTCCAAGCTTAAGCCACGAGCGCGCAAGTCATCACGAACCGCTGCGAGCTGTTTTGGGTCAGTATAGACAGATAGCTCATTATCATCAATAATCTCAGCGTCTTCAGCGCCGGCTTCGATTGCTGCAAGCATGGCTTCGTCGTTGTCGCCAACGAAATTAGCTCGAATATGCCCTTTGCGCGCAAACAAGAATGCGACTGCTCCTGCCTCTGCGACGTTACCGCCATTCTTGGCAAAAGCATTGCGAACATCTGGGTATGTTCGATTTTTATTATCAGTTGCGCATTCCACGATAATGGCAATGCCGCCCGGGCCGTAGCCTTCGTAGGTTGCCTCTTCGAGTGCTGCAGCGGATTTGTCGGTGACGCGTTGCACTGCACGATCGATATTGGTCAGTGGCATACCAGATTTCTTTGCTTTCTCAATAGCCATCGCAAGAGTCGCATTCATTGCAGGGTCGGCACCGCCGCGTGCTGCGACTGCGATTTGATTACCAAGCTTGGTAAATAGTACGCCGCGCTTGGCGTCGTTCGCGCCTTTTTGGCGCTTAATTGTTGACCATTTAGAGTGTCCAGACATAATTGCTATTATACCAGATATAGCTCATATTATCTGCTTTTGCAGTGCCTGTCGTCGCTGTTGACGCGACAGCTTCGCCCACGAGATAGCGACCGCAATACCCATCATCGAATACCACAGCACCAGGCCAAGTGCTGAAATATGCACTTCAATGGAAGCCCACGGTACTGCGCTCATGATATACACCATCCAGACAATAAGCGCCAGTAGCGCATGTGCAGGCACTGCAATAAACGCTGCTACCGCCGGAAGCGCCATGTCCATAAAGCCCGCTATCGCCACAAGCAACATGGCAAGCGGAATAAGGGGCACGATCAGCACATTGGCAAGAAGCCCAAGAATCGATAAATTACCAAAGAATAGCAAGATTATAGGCAGCGTGATAAGTTCTGAGATAAATGCTTCCAATGCAATCTGTAAAATAATTGGCGGCTCACCTTCGCGCCAAACAGTACTCGTCACCAACGGCACCACCAAAAGAATACCAGCAAAAGCACTGAAACTGAGCCACCAGCCAATATCGCCCCAAAGGTATGGCGGATAAGCAAACGCCGTTGCCGACATGACAAGAAGCAGTGCGATAAGTGGTTTCATTTGACGGCCATAGTACCAGGCAACCAAAGATATTCCGCTTACTAAACCCGCTCGTACCATACTTGGACTATTGCCAGTAATCATTAAGAACATCATGATTAGGCCTACGCTCAACAGCAATGTTTGAAGCCGTGACTGTTTCTGTCTTAAGCGTTTTGCGACGCGCACCAACACCGTAAGATTATAGCCACTTGCAACGACCATATGCGTTAACGACAGCTCTTGCAACGCAAGATTCATGTCTGGCGGCAATGATGCCTTCATGCCTATCACGAAACCAAGCCCCAAGCTCGCGTGTGGCTCCGGCAACACGGCAATAACGCCAGCAGCGAACCGACTCCGCACGTGATCGAAAACGTTTTGCTCATGACCAATTACCTGGACTTGACCATACGATACGCTACCTTGGAACGGACCAAAGCCTGCTTTTAACTTACCTGTTACTCGTACTCGATCGTGACGCGTTATGTCTGGCGAGGATGGCGTACTGATGAAAAGATCGCCCGTAAGTCGCAGCCGATGTCCATCTTGCACAATAATTATCTGTTCGATAGAAAACTGTTTTGCGGCATTCTTGGAGTACGTAGGATCTTCTTTGATCAATCCTTCGATTACAACCGTTTTCCCAACATAGTCACGATACGGCATGACTGATTGCTGAAATGCCGTTCCCTGCGTAATACCCATGCCGGCACCAGCAATCACGACGATTATGCATGCAGCATAGCTTTTATGAAGTATGGCACCGACAGAGATGATAAAAAGCGGCAGGAGTAACCACGCTGAGACAATATGCAGCCCCGCTTGGCACAAGCCAAGCCCAATGAGAACGCTTGCGAATAGCCACGACATAACAGTAGTACGATGAACAGTATTTCGCGCCATGCGGCCATTGTACGTCGATGTCTAGCCCAGCCAAACCATGGCCGCTTCAATCATTAAGACTTCATTGCAGCAGTCTTTTATAGCATATTGCTATCGTGCTGGAATTTCTTGCAACGCCCAGCTATTGCCATCTGGATCTGCAAAATATG
This sequence comes from uncultured bacterium, assembly GCA_903821365.1. Taxonomy (GTDB): domain Bacteria; phylum Patescibacteriota; class Saccharimonadia; order Saccharimonadales; family Saccharimonadaceae; genus CAIJKY01. Next base: position 59,898 of record CAIJKY010000013.1, read on the forward strand.
CATACTTAACACCGCCCATGTCTTGTACTTCACTTAACTCAACACCACGTTCAAGAAGCAACGTATGCGCTGCCGCAATGTCTTTTACTACCAAGTGCAGATTTTGGATAGAACCAGGAGCGTTTGCGCTGCCCATACCAGTGCCAAAGACGATCGAACAGGCCGAGCCTGGAGGAGTAAGCTGTATGACACGCATACCGTTCCCAGGCTGCACATCGTGATCGAGGTGAAATCCAACTTTTTCAACATAGAAGGCGAGGCTACGCTCAACATCGGTCACTGGAAGTGGAACTAATTCGAGTTTCATATCCATAGTTTATTTCTCCTTAGTTAATGATTTTATGAATAGATAGGGTTCTACCGTCATAGTAACAAAAAAGAGCCCAAAATGCGGCTCTTTTCAAAAAACACATAGTGCAATCGTGGAGGGACCACTGGGACTTGAACCCAGGACACCCTGCTTAAAAGGCAGGTGCTCTAACCAGCTGAGCTATGGTCCCATAGCGTGCTAAATATATCATTTTATATCTGTTATTGTCAATGGTGACTCGCGTGGTGTCCGCCAGATTTCTTGCTCGTAGCAAACATTGTGTCGAGTACGGCCCATATAATTAGTGCCGCAGTCACCACGCCGCCGTAGTTTGTTACAAGCATGAAGAACTTTTCGACAATCGCATCGTTCGCCACTGTTGCCCTGAGTACTGGCACCATGAAAAGTATTCCCAGTACACTAAACAGCAGTCCACCAAAAACGCGCGATTTCTTTTGTGCGTACTCCGGTCCGCTCGTCAGCAAAAATAACACAGGCAGCATTGTCAGCCCTACCCCAACTACCGTGCCGAGCGGTGGTGCGATAAGCTGAACCCCTTGGCTTTCAATCAGCGCTGCTGCAGAGCTTGTAAAATACTGGCTCAACAGCGCACCGGCGCAGAGGCCAAGTGCAAGGATACCAAAACGACGCTTGCTAAAGTAAGCGACCAGAAACAATATTCCAAAAACGATAGCGAGTGCTGCGGATGCCATACACCCTTATGGTATCATTTTAAGCGCCGATTTTGTCTTTTTTGTTGCGCCTTTTAGCGTTTAATTCGACATATTCGATCACTTTGGCAGCAACATTTCGCCCAGTGATAAGCTCTGGAGTCTTAAGACTTGCCGACGAGTTAACTTCTAGAACTAAGGGTCCTCGATCAGAGCGCATCATGTCAACACCGCAGATTGAAAGTCCCATAGTACGAGCGGCCTTAATGGCTGTTTTTTCTTCATCTGGGGTCAACTTGATAATCGTCCCTACGCCACCTTGGTGTGTGTTTGAACGAAAATCATCATCAAGGCTTTGTCGTTTCACACTCGCAACCACTTTGCTTCCCACCACGAGTGCACGAATATCAGTTCCTGAAGCCTCTTTGATAAACTCTTGGACAAAAAAGTTTACGCCTTCAACAAAAAAGGCTTGCATTACCGCTTTGGCGGCTTTTGGCGTTTCGGCAAGCACTACACCATTGCCGTGTGTGCCTCGTGCTACTTTAATGATCAATGGAGTCTTACCGACGAGCGATATGACATCTTCGAAGTTAGCAGTCTCACGTGCGAGCACTGTTTTAGGAATTCCGACATCAGCTTTTGCCAGTAACTGATATGTTCGTAGCTTGTCGCGTGAACGATTAATCGCGATTGAACTGGCGGTAGTGTAGACATTCTGCATCTCAAACTGCCGAACAACCGAGCTACCATAACGCGTGTAACTTTGAGCAATACGAGGAATGATTGCGTCATAACCAGTGAGCGGCTCGCCCTTGTAGTAAACAATAGGCATGCTTTTTTCAACAGTCATGTAGCATTTGTTATAACTGATAACACGGACTTCGTGCCCACGCGCACGAGCCTCTTCTTTGAGACGCTTTGTCGTGTAGTTACCAGAACCATTGGAAAGGATAATTATTTTCATTTGTCGCGGCCTTCTTCTTCATCTTTAGGAAAATCAATACCAAGCAGACGCTGTAGGGTTATACGGTCAAGACTGCTTTCTGCTGGATCAATAATAAATCGATCGTTGAGCAGCTTACGTCCGAGCAGGATTGGATAGGTCATTTTTGAACGGTCAGTGAGCGTAAAGCCATCAGTGAAAATTTTTGGCCCAAGCTTTACTTTTAACTTCACTTCATAGCGATCTTGGCTCTGCCCAAACGAGTTAGTAATACCAACTTGATGGAACGAGGTGGTTGTGACGACCTGTTTTGTTACGCCAACGTTTGGATGTCCGGCAAGTAATGTAAATGATAGCGTCGTGCCATCACATACAATATCACTCGCATGAATTGCCGATCGATAGGCACCGGTATCAACTTTGGCGGGAATTTGCGCGATGCCAAAATCAACAAAAGTAAGCACTTCTGATCGACCTATGACAACTTTATGGAAATCGCGTTTCGTGGGCATGGAATGTATTATGAATGAGATACTGATTTTAGCAATAGTGATATATTACTAATATACTAACACATTTTTAAATAATTTCAATGCTTCTATCTTGAATTCGGCTGAATAAGCGATGTGCGAACATGCTACTGTTTTAAATTTTTTTCAGCATGAACCAGCCGATAGATGCCATAAGCGATTAACGTTGCGGCGATAATGCCTACTTGCACAAATGCGTAACTGCGTGCCATATATATGACCGCCACAATACTTACAATAATTGACCAGTAGATAAGATACGCACGACGATCAAATACGCCAACAACCAGCAGGGCTGCGTGCTCGGCGAGCAAGATCAACGCGTATGTTTCTGGGTCGGCAACAGTTTGATACACGACTGGCAGAGAGAAGACTGCAAGTGCTGCGTACTTTGTTAGCTCGGCCGACTGTATCATTTTTCGGGTACGCAATCTCCACACCACAAGCGCAAGGTATGCAGCCCATATATGCGTATAAATTAACCATGACGTTTCAGGCATCGCGCGCCACATTAATTGCTGTAGCGCAACCAGAGTGAAAGCAATTGGCACAAGCATCTGCAGAGACGACAGGCGCAAACGATGCCCCTCGAGCAGAAGCATTCCAGCTGTTGCCGCTAGTAGTAGTGGTCCTATCGCAAGGGGCAATAGTCCAGGATTTGCGAAGTCAATGAGCCAACCAAAGAGCGCAAGAGTCGCTGTCGTGACAATAAGCGCTCTTGCACGCTCGCCCTCAGCTCGGATCAAGTGAATTGTTATATAGCCAAAGACCGCGCCAATAACGAGTGCCAGTATGAAATATAGTGCCGTAGAGCGCTCGGCACCAAGCAAAAGCAGCAGCCACTGCCAAGCCGCGAGACTGAATAATAGCGGCACCGCTGCCGCGAGTGTCGGCGATTGGTCCTTGTACGATAAAGCCAATGTCACGAGCGCCGCGCTTAACAACACAATAATTGCGAGTAATATAGATGGCTGGCCAAGCGCCACAACAACAGTTCCAGCGATTGCCGCGCCGTATACCGCTCGATAGGCATGAAGCGTTTCTGGCAACAAACTCATTCGACGCACGAAATACGCGACAGCCCCTACGGCAGCAGTGAGTAGCAGTACAGTATACGGCTGCTCAGCAACATAGATCGATGCACCCGACACTGCGACGAATCCAATGATCATTGCGGCGGTAAAAACCAAGGCCGCTGCCGCGAGCGCATAGTATTGTGCGCTTTTTTGTAAATATCCTTCAAGCCAAACTGCGGAACCAATTGCAAATAGTGCCCATAATAATAAATGTGCACTTAGCCCAAGCGGTGCGCCATATGCCAAAATAATTTGCTCGGCGGCAATCACACCCGCTGCTGCAGCTACCGTTCGCCACTCAAGAGAGACCTGATATTGGGTGAGCTTATACAGCGCAATAACTGCATAGGTGAGTAGTATAAGTGGTGCAATAAATGCAGGTGCAATAGCGACAGAGGCAATAAACCAAGCAACAAGACCTAGTCCGATCGTCCATGCAAACATCGCGTATTGCGTCTTCGGGCGGACACTTCTCTCGGCATACAGTAAGCTGTATACGCTTGTAATCAGCACAGCCGAGAGCATCACTTGCTGCACCGTGAAATGCAACTGCAGACCATCAGCAAGACTCAAACAGGCAGCTAGCACGAATGATGGAGTAAGCACGCTCAATGCCAGCCAGTGTTCATAGCGGCTCATTCGCTCTAACATGAGCAATGTCGCAATCTGCATTGAAAGCGTCAACCACCAGATATCGCTGCCCAGGCTCGCCATCCAAGCAGTTGCAAGGAGTACGAGCACACCTACACGTAGAATACGCACCATCACCGGCTCTTGTCTTAGCAAGTGTCGAATATAGTAAAGTTTCGCCGCTACAATGAAACAACCAACGCTAATAATAGCAATTCTCGTCAATGCGTCAGACGTGGCCGCTTCAGCGATAGAAAATGGTAATGCAAATAATAATGCCGTTGCCACAATGGGCGCGTACGCCATGCTTCGCCATAACCGTGAGAGTACGGCATGAATACCCACTGCGATAATTAGCCCAAGGCTCAGCAAGAAGCGGTCGTCAAAAATAAAGAGTAGCGCGAGCACGCTTAAAGCACTTGCAAACGTGTACAAAGCTACGCCATACAACCGGCTGTCAGCAAATAATGGCCGGCGTAGCTGGAATCGTAGCCAGAGTGCGTGGAGTCCGCCCAACAGGAGTAGTAACAATCCGAGAAGATGGGCATCAGAAACAGCAGTATGGAATAAGGTGATGCCACCGAGCAACGCCGTACCTTGCGCCGCTATGGCGTACCAGTTTTTAGCAATTGATTGACTTGAGTCACGAGCTACTATCGCGTAGTAAAATGCTGCAAGGATAAGCGAGACGCCTGTGTGCCACAGCGGCAATGCTTGGCTCGTTAATACAAAACCAGATAGCACTGTTAATGGCACTAATAGCTGCGCCATACGCTCAACAGGTCCTGCAGCAATGGTAAGACTGCCGCGTAGGCGCGGGCGAAGCAAGTACAAGATGATACTCGAAAGAATAATCAGCCAGCTGTAGAAATAGAGTGGCGCAACTGCAAGGCTGGCGCCAGACAGGATAACGGAGACCCACGATAATACACTGATATAGCCAAGTGTGTTTGAGCGCAGTTTGATTGCGGCGTAGATATAAAGCACAGCTCCGATGGCGGAAGTAGTTGCCCAGCTAAGCCGACTATCAATGCCAAGCAATGAATGCGCTGCGACGCCACATATCGGTAGCAAAAGTATGCCAATACTAACGAAGACGATCGCTGCAGGGTGCAGGCTTGAGCGCAACTTTAACAGCGACAAGCCGGCAACATAAAATGCTAACGCGCCGACAGCAAGGACTGCAAAGCGCGCTCCATTATCAACGGATGCATATGCCAAAAATAGTGCCGCAGCTGTGACAAGTAGAAATGCGCCTAAGTAAAGCATCGCCACTGTTTGGTCAGTGTGCGTTCGCAGCCTATGCAGCGGCGATTCAGTGGGTTTGGGTGGTGCAGCTACGGGGCTATTGTCTTGCGCCGTAAGCTGATGCCCGGGCTGAAGCGGCGTAGCAATCTGGGCCGCTTGATAATGCCCTGGATCAGCCACAGGCAGTCCATACTGCCAGCCGAGCTCAAGAGCGCGTCGTAGACCCCGTTTTTCAGATTCATCATCTGTAGCAGCAAGCGCTGCTTGAAGCGCAGCAACATATTGCATCTGAGGGTTTGGCTGCTGTGCATTACGACCATTTGCCTCGGGTCGTAGACACGCATAAAGCAAGAAGCCAAGCCAAAGCGCCCATAATATCCAAGACCCTATAAAGAAGAATGCGACAAAGCCGACAATCAATGCCCACATTACTTGCTTGTTGTTCATTGTACGGTTAAGTATATCGGAAGCAAGCGCCTGCGCAAAGCTTGGAATCTACAACTATAGCCCGAACAGGCCACGCTTGCCCGATGTCGCACCGAGCTCTTCAAGAATCTGCTTTTGCTTTTTGGTCAACTTAGTCGGCGTATCAACACGAATCGTCACAATATGATCTCCGCGGCCGCTGCCACGTATGCGAGGTACGCCGTGCTCCGAAAGTTTAAAGTCAGTTCCACTTTGCGTTCCTGCTGGCACCTCGATTGTAAGTGGGCCATCAACTGTATCAACTTCTACATTAGCACCAAGCGCCGCCTGAACCATTGGCATGTGTACTTCGCTCAATATCAAATCGTTTTCACGCGTGAAAACTTTATGAGGTCGAACTTTTATCGAGATATATAAATCACCTTTTTCGCCTTGCGCAATTGCCTCGCCTCTGCCAGTCAGGCGAATAGTCGCACCCTCGTCAACACCAGCAGGAACTTTCAATTTAATCGTCTGGCGGCGACGCTCCGTGCCCTTGCCGCGACATACAGTACAGACCTTCTTTGGAACTTTGCCGCGACCTTCACACGTAGGACAAAGCACTGCTTGCTGGATCTGACCAAAAAGCGTATTCATGACACGCATCTGCTGGCCAGAGCCCTTGCAGGTATCGCACGTTTTCAGATCGTAGCCCGGCTCGGCAGTCGTCCCCTTGCAGTGCGTACACATGTCTTCCATAGTAAGCGTCAGTGGCTTTTCAACACCGAACACCGCTTCTTCAAACGTTAGCTCTATCTCGGTGGCGACATCGTTGCCCCGACGCTCACGCTGCTGTTGTTGACGTTGCTGGCCGCCAAAAAAGCTACCAAACATATTGCCCAAACCACCGTCGCCAAAATCAAACTGGAAGCCCTGACTACCGCCTGCGCCGCCAAAACCTTCAAAGGGGTTGCCGCTAGGACCGCTACTGTTGCCGCCGACACCTGCATGACCAAACTGATCATAGCGCTGACGTTTGCTGCCGTCCTTAAGCACTTCATAGGCTTCAGAAGCTTCTTTGAATTTCGCTTCGTCGCCACCTTGCTTGTCAGGATGGTACTTAACAGCTAGCTTTCGGAAAGCTTTCTTAATTTCATCGGCCGACGCACCCTTGGCGATGCCCAGCACTTCATAGTAGTCTCGTTTCGCCATATATATTCCATAGTAGTAAACTAGCACTCAAAGTTCAAGAGTGCTAGTTTACGATACCTTGCTATTTTTTATCGTCGACAACTTCGCCTTCAACGGGCTCGTCGTCTTTTTTGCCATCAGCCTTAGCGTCTGCGTCGGCAGGCTTTTTATCCTGCTCTTCTTTTGCAGCCGCTTCGTAGATCTTAGCGCCAATGGTCTGAATTTTTTCCATCAGCTCTTTGGTCGCCGCTTCTAACTCAGCAGTGTCTGTGCTATCTTTGTGCTTCTTAGCTTCTTCAAGGGCTTCAGCAATGACTTTTTTATCTTCATCACTGATCTTATCCTTGTGCTCGTCAGGCATTTTTTCTGCCTGATAGATAGCATTTTCTAGTAGGTTACGGGCTTCAACAGCTTCTCGCTTTTTCTTGTCTTCATCGGCGTGCTCTTCGGCTTCGCGAGCAGCTTTTTCAATATCGTCTTTGCTGAGGTTGCCACTATCTTGAATAGTAATCGACTGCTCTTTGCCAGTTCCCTTGTCTTTGGCAGTAACATTGAGAATGCCGTTTGCGTCGATATTAAAGGTCACCTCAATCTGGGGCACGCCACGTGGCGCAGGCGCGATTCCGTCAAGCACAAAGCGCCCAAGGCTCTTGTTGTCGGCTGACATTTCTCGCTCACCCTGCAAAACGTGAATCTCAACCTGTGGCTGATTATCAGCGGCCGTACTAAATGTCTCACTCTTGCTCGTTGGAACAGTCGTGTTGCGCTCAATCAGTTTTGTGCTGACTGCGCCCATCGTTTCAATACCGAGGCTCAGTGGCGTTACGTCAAGCAACAACACATCCTTGACATCACCTGCAAGCACGCCACCTTGAATTGCAGCACCGATAGCCACAACTTCGTCAGGGTTAACGCCCTTAAGCGGGTCTTTGCCAAAGATAGCTTTTACCTTTTCGACAACCGCTGGCATGCGAGTCATACCACCGACAAGCACAATCTCGTCGACATCACTGGCTTTAAGGCCAGCGTCTTTCAGCGCTTTTTCGATAGGAGTTGCTGTCTTTTCAATCAGATCTTTGACAAGCTCTTCGAGCTTGGCACGGGTTAGCTTATACTCAAAGTGCTTTGGACCATCAGCATCTGCAGTAAGGAATGGCAGGTTGATGTCTGTCTCACTGGCACTTGAAAGCTCTTTCTTAGCTTTTTCAGCTTCATCCTTGAGGCGCTGCATGGCCGCTTTGTCATCTTTAAGATCAATGCCTTGTTCTTTTTTGAACTCTTCAAGGAAGTGGTTCACAATGCGGTTATCAAAGTCTTCACCACCAAGATGCGTGTCGCCATTTGTTGACTTGACTTCGAAGACTCCATCACCAAGGTCAAGGATTGAGACGTCGAATGTACCGCCACCTAAGTCGAAAACAGCAATCGTTTCGCTCTTCTTTTTATCAAGACCATAGGCAAGTGCAGCAGCAGTTGGCTCGTTAATGATGCGCTTGACCTCAAGTCCTGCAATCTTACCAGCGTCTTTCGTTGCTTGGCGCTGAGAGTCGTCAAAGTAAGCAGGCACCGTAATAACCGCTTCGGTCACTGGCTCACCAAGAAAAGCTTCGGCATCAGCTTTGATCTTAGACAGAATCATTGCTGATACTTCCTCAGGGCTGTAATCTTTTTCTCCGAGTTTTACTTTAACGCCATCACCACTCTTGATGATTTCGTACGGCATAATATCAAGATCTTTTTGTACTTCTTGATCACTAAACTTGCGGCCAATTAGACGCTTAACACCGTAGATAGTGTTCTTTGGATTTGTTACGCGTTGTCGCTGCGCAACCTGACCAACGAGTCGCTCTTCTTTGCCGTCTTTGCTTTTTTTAATTGCGACAACGCTTGGTGTCGTGCGGTTACCTTCGGCATTTGCGATAACCTCGGGCTTGCCGGCGAGCATATAAGCGACGGCACTGTTTGTCGTACCAAGATCGATACCAATAATTTTTCCCATAAAATGTGACTCCTCTTGATTGCGTCTGTACATCTACGGCAACGTTACTGTAGCAATCATATATTAAATTTCTATGAATATTTTAGCACTCTGTCATAGTGAATGCTAACTGTACTAATGGTATGAAATTAGCACTCTCATGTCAAGAGTGCTAATTATTAGTTGCTTTATTCGTCGTTGTGCGTCACTTTAACCATGCTATGTCGGATGACGCGCCCGTTAAGCTCATACCCCGCTTGCAGTTCTTCGGCAATTTTCGCCTCATCTGCTTCCCCATCTTCACTTGCAATCGCTTCGTGAAGTTCAGGGTCAAATAGAGTGCCTGGCTTAGCTTCAATCCGCTTAAGACCAAGTCCATCAATAGATTTATCAAGCTGCTTCGTTAGGCCATTGACACTTTGGGCCCATTTGTTGTCTTGTAAATCGTCGGGTATATGGCTAATGGCACGCTCAATATTATCAACGACTGGCAGTAATTTTAAGATAGCCATTGCAGCACCCTGCACTCGAGCATTCTCTTTTTCAACATCAGTCCGTTTACGATAGTTCTCGAAATCAGCTCGGTTGCGCTGTAAGTCAATCGTCATCTCGCCAAGTTGTTGTTCGAGATTTTCGATTGTAGCAAGTGCTTCATCATTTTGCTCTTGTTGCTTTGCTTTATCTTTCGCCATGATTACTCCCTTTTATATCAATCTTTAACATATTGCCAAGACAATGCCCTACAATACTTCTTCCAACATCGCGCCAGCATGTCGCACCAATTGCATCACCCGGGCATAACTCTGACGCGTAGGGCCAAGCACACCGATGTAGCTTTTATCGGAGTATGGTGACCGGAACCGACTGATAATCAACGTGACATCAGACGCTGTCCCAATTGGATTCTCTCGCCCGATATACACATTCAGTGGTTCATTGGGCGCCGCCTCGCGTAGCCAAGGCTCTAGATTATCGAGCAAGCGCGCCACCTGTTGCGCATGCGCGCTCCTTAGGAACTCGGGTTGGCTGAACAGATTACCGATGCCACTCATGTAAAGCTGGTCGCCAATTGTCGCGATGCCAAGATTATGCGTGAGTTCAACCAAGCTATCAACGGCGCTACGAATAGCCCTGTCAGCACGGTCAGCGTGAGGCGTCACGCGCGCTTCAATCGCTCTCGTACTGCGATTGAATTGGGTTGTGTGTGGCTCATGCGCTGCCGTTAGTTGATTAACGTAAAACCGATAGCCTTTATCTGTTGGCGTACGTCCAGCACTCGTATGTGGCTGCGCAATCATACCAAGCTCTTCAAGTTTTGCCATTTCTGCGCGAATTGTTGCGCTTGACACATTGAATAGCTTAGCAAGCGTAACGCTGCCTACGGGAACTGCCACTTCGGCATACTGCTCAATAATGGCACCGAGTATAAGTGCTTGTCGTTCGGTCATAACGTATGTATAGTACCGCTTCTAGCACTCGACAGTCAAGAGTGCTAGCATTCTCCCCTTGCCAGTTCAGTGGTGAGCCAATATAGTACTTGTATCAATGAATCAGCACACACAGATCACCCACATTAAAGATTGGCTTGGACATGGCAGCCTTAATTTATTCGGCATGCCCTTCGCCGGCAAGGACACACAAGGCGAAAAACTAGCTCGTCACCTCGGTGCGCCTCTTGTTGGTGGCGGCGATATTTTGCGTGGCAGCATCATCCCACAGCATGTTAAGAAAATCATGCACGATGGTGGCCTAGTGCCGATTGAAGACTACCTGCAAATAGTCTTGCCCTATCTCGGGCGGCCAGAATATCATAAACGACCGTTGGTACTTAGTTCGGTCGGGCGTTGGCATGGTGAAGAAACGAGTGTCATTGAAGCACTACAGCAGTCTGAGCATCACTTGAAAGCCGTAGTATTCCTGACGCTCGATGAGCGCATTATATGGCAACGCTGGAAGGCCAGTCAACGTGGCAGCTTTCGCGGGCAACGACATGATGACGACGCCGATGCGCTTGAAGTACGTCTTGAAGAATTCCGCTTAAAAACAAAACCCGTCATTGACTTTTACCGAGATCTTGGCGTATTGATTGAGATTGACGGCAGCCAGACAATTCACGCAGTCGAGGCAGACATTATCGCCAGTCTTACTAGTCTCGCTGCAATAAAACAGTAAAAGCTTCTGCTGGAATATCAACTTTTCCAAAGCGCTTCATTCGCTTCTTACCTTTTGCTTGCTTAGCGAGTACTTTCTTTTTGCGCGACACGTCACCGCCATACAGGCCCGTCGTGACATCTTTGCGGTACGCGCTCAGGTCTTCACGAGCGATAAACTTACCACCAATTGCCGCTTGTAGTGCAACCTGGAAATTCTGACGAGGAATAACTTCTTTAAGCTTTTCGACGGTTACACGGCCAAGGCTTTGCGCCTCAGTACGGTGCGCCATAACACTCAGCGCATCAACCTTATTGCCGGCAACGTAAAAGTCAACTCGCACAAGATCCTCGACCCGGTAACCGGTCAGCTCATAATTAAAGCTACCGTAGCCACTAGTAGCGCTCTTTAGCTGATCATAAAAATTAGTAAGAACATTTGCGAGTGGTGCATCAAAGCTAACGACCGCAAGGCCCGAGTTATCGTCTGCGGCAGTCTTTGCGTCGACATAGCTAATATCTTTTTGAACACCACGACGATTAACAACCAGCTGCACAACACTGCCAACGTAGGCTTTTGGTACAACAATTTCACCTTGGATCCATGGCTCACGGATTTCCTTGATCATTGAGACATCGGGTAGTTCAGCCGCGCTCTGAATCGCCAGTTCTTCGCCGCTGAGCAAACTTATTTGGTAGTCGGTACTAGGGTTAGTGACAATCAGCTCTAGGTTATATTCACGCTCTAGACGCTCTCGCACAATATCCATATGAAGCAGACCTAAGAAGCCTATTCGTACGCCAAAGCCTAATACTGGTGAATTCTCGGGCGCAAACTGTAGTGCAGAATCGCTGAGACTGAGCTTTTCAACTGCATCCTTAAGCTCTTGATAATATTCATTGCTTTCAGGGAAAAAGCCAGCATACACAAACGGCCGCACTTCTTGGTAGCCCGGTAATCCTTGCAGTGCTGGAGCTTTTGTCAGTGTCACGGTATCACCAACTCGAGCCTCGCGCGTGCTCTTGAGGTTAGTGACAATGTAGCCAATTTCACCCGTCTGGATGGCCTGGAACGGTGTCATACGCGGGCTTAAAGCACCGACTTCAAGCGCAATACCATCAGCGCCAGTTGCCAACATGCGAATTGGGCTATTTTTGGCTATCATGCCGTCGACCGCACGCACATACAAAATAACGCCACGGTAATCATCATAATAACTATCGAAGATAAGTGCTCGCGTGGCGGCCGTCGTGTTGCCACGCGGCGCGGGAACATTGTCGACAACCGCATCAAGAATTGCTGGTACGCCCATGCCAGTTTTTGCACTAATCAAAAGAATATCCTCACGCTGGCAACCAAGGAGGCTCATCACTTCACCGGAGACACGCTCCACATCAGCGGCGGGCAGATCAATCTTGTTGAGCACTGGGATGATAGTTAAATCAGCGGCAATTGCTAAATAAACATTTGCGAGCGTTTGGGCTTGGATGCCTTGGCTTGCATCAACCACCAAGATAGCGCCCTCGCAGGCCTCGAGCGAGCGACTGACTTCGTAGCTAAAATCAACATGTCCAGGCGTATCAATAAGATTGAGCTGGTACGCGCCGTCGTCACGCTTGTAGTTCATGCGTACAGGCGCGAGTTTAATCGTAATGCCTTTTTCGCGCTCTAGATCCATAGAATCAAGCATTTGCGCCTTCATGTCACGAGCCTGCACCGTGCCGGTCACCTCTAATAGACGATCAGCCAGCGTACTCTTGCCGTGATCAATATGTGCGATGATACAAAAATTACGAATATTTGACTGCATTATAATTACCTGCTGCCATCAGCGCCGTTATATGAGCGGAAAATAGCTTTTTGAAGTTTATTAATGATTGGTATCGCCTCTGGCAACTTCAAAAGCCAGCTGAAGTATAGATACGAGCTAAAGCTCACCATAGCAATAAGCAGCAATTTGGTCACAACTGCAAACAATGTTAAATCGGTCGCTGTGAAAGGGATTATGTTAACTGTCACATAGGTTATAAGATACGTCAAGCCTGTTGCCGATATCATACGAACCAGCCCAAGCCAAAAGCTACGACTTAGTAGGCCTTTGAGTCGCCGCGACATGATGAAGAAGAGAATTATCACCTCTGTTGCCGCCACGATAGACTGCGCTGTCGCAAGCCCATAGACGCCAAAGCCAAGATTGAAAAATGTCATCACCAAAACAATGTTAAGCGTAATAACAAACAGTGAAATGTACAGCGGCGTTTTCGTATCTTGTTGCGCATAAAAACTACGCGACGCAATGTGGAACACTGATCGAAAGAGGATTGCCACAACCAAAATTGCAAGAATGCCAGCTATTGTCGCGTCGCCGCCATCACGAATTAAACCAACGATATAACCACGACATAAGTATGTAAATGCTGCGACCGGCAAAGCAAGCCAGATGATCACCCTCAGCGTCGATTGCAATTCTTTCTTAAATAAATCAATACGTCCTTCGGCCATCCGCTCGGTCATTTTCGGAAAGAATGCCGTTGCGATCGCGACACCGATTAAGTTAATTGGCATCATGTGTAGGTTGAGTGCAATTTGATAGGCAGAGATCGCACCCTGCCCAATACGTGAGGCAACATTCGTTTCAACAAGCGTCGTAAAATAATCGATACCCTGATCGAACGAACGAGCAGGCAAAAGACCAAGCACCTGACGAAAACCTTTGTTTTTCCGAAAGATCAACGGCCGGTAATCAAACTTCATACCTATCATGCCAAAACTACTGACAATGAGCTGCATTATAGAACCAAAGACCACGCCCAGTGCCACACCCATAATGCCACCTTCCCAGACAGTTGTGCCAAATATGGTCAGCTCTTGAGTAAAGAACATGATACCGATAATGATGCCGATGTTGTAAATGACGGGCGCCAGTGTAAAGAAGAAGAATCTCCCTTGCGCTTGCTGCATGCTAGCAAGCAAGCTTGATATCGCAAACAAGAATGGGTTAACGGCAACCACGCGCATCATAGCAATTGCAAGATCACGAACATCATCTGGCAAGCCGGGCGCTACGACGTAGCGAATAAGCGGCTCGGCAAAAATCATGATCAACACCGATGCTACTAGCGTTACAATAGCCAGCATATTAAGCAAACTCGAGCTCAGCTCCCATGCCGAGCGGCGGTTGCCGGTAGTGAGACGCGCATTAAAGACTGGGATAAACGTAACGCTGAGCGCCCCCGATACAAGTACAAAATACATGAAATCTGGGATACGGAATGCCGCGAGATAGGCATCCATATAGTTTGGCAAGTCACCATAATAGGCACGAGTCAATAGCCGGTCGCGTACAAAACCAAGCACTGCCGCAACAAGTGTCGAGCTCGCAAGTAAACTTGCCGCCATTGTGACACTAAATTTGACATTAGCTTTTGTCAGTAGTTTTTGAGCGCGCGTCATACGAGTTTACAAAAGAGGCGTCCGGAGAAAGTTAGTAAAGCTTAGCAGCTTCAGGTAGCTCCGCACCTTTCAAAATTTCGATCACCCCATCACCATCGATGGTTTCTTTTTTGATCAAAGCTTGGGCAAGTTCGTCGAGCTTTTTTGGGTTAGCTTTGATGACCGCTTCGGCGCGGTGAGCAGCTTCAGTAATTAGTCGTGCAACTTCTGTGTCAATCACTTTGGCAGTGTCCTCACTGTATGGACGGTCATGTACCATGCGATCAAACATCATGCCACCGTTGTCTTCATGGAAAACTTGGTCGCGCAATTCCTTACCCATACCTTGTTCGATAATCATATCGCGAGCTATTTCAGTTGCCTTACGAAGATCACTTCCAGCACCGGTTGTGATGCGGTCGTCACCATATTTTACTTTTTCAGCCACACGGCCACCAAGTGCACGAGCCAACACGTCTTTAAATTCGATAATCGAGGTATAGCTTCGGTCTTCTGGCGGCAAGAACCAGGTAACGCCGCCGGTACCGCCACGAGGAATGATGGTCACCTTGTGGACAGGGTCGCTGTCAGGCAAGATGTGACCAACAATTGCATGACCAGCTTCGTGATATGCCGTCAACTCTTTTTCTTTATCATTCATAACTTTAGTCTTGCGTTCTGGGCCAATGGCAATCTTCTCAAAGGCATTCGTAAAGTCTTCGTTTGTGATTGTCTTGCGATTGTGGCGCGCAGCGATGATCGCAGCTTCATTGGTAATGTTGGCAAGATCCGCACCGCTTGAACCAGCAGTCTTGGCAGCAAGTGAATCAATGTCAACCGACTCTTCAACTGGCTTATCCTTGAGGTGAACTTTTAAGATCGCCTCGCGGTCTTTACGTTCAGGCAGGCCGATGCTCACACGTCGGTCAAAACGGCCTGGACGGAGTAGCGCAGGGTCGAGCACGTCCATACGGTTTGTTGCAGCCAGCACGATAACATTCGTATCCTGTTCAAACCCATCCATTTCAACAAGGATTTGGTTCAGTGTTTGTTCACGTTCGTCGTGACCACCGCCCATACCAGAACCACGTCGACGACCAACAGCATCAATCTCATCGATGAAGATAATACATGGTGCATTCTTTTTGGCTTTCGCAAATAAATCACGAACACGGCTTGCACCGACACCGACAAACATTTCAACGAATTCAGAACCAGAGATGCTAAAGAAAGGGACACCCGCTTCACCCGCAACTGCACGAGCAAGCATAGTTTTACCAGTACCCGGAGGACCAACTAACAGTACGCCTTTAGGAATTTTGGCACCAACCTCTTGGAACTTCTTTGGATGCTTCAAGAAATCGACGACTTCGGTGAGATCTTGTTTTGCTTCGCCGTTGCCAGCAACATCAGTGAAAACAACTTTTTTCTTATCATTGCCATACAGGCGAGCTTTGCTTTTACCAAAGCCAAGCGCTTGGTTGCTTTGGCCTTGCGCCTGACGGAACATAAAGAAAAAGATACCAGCAATAAGCAATGTCGCAAAGCCGATTGTTGCAAAATTAAGCAGCACCGAGTTATCGGTTGGTTCTTTGCCGACATATTGGACCTTACTAATATCAAGCCCTAGGTCTTTAACATTCGTGTACGGAGGTACGATTGCTTTTTCGGTTGGATTAGTCTGACCTTCGGGAGTAATGAGCAGCGTACTGCCTTGTTGCTCAATTTTCTTAATCTGACCACTGTTAGCACGTGAGACAATGTCACTAAGTGGTTTGTCCTGCAATGTTGGACCTTGGAGGGTGGCCCAGATGATTAATCCGACTACGGCAATAAGCGCCCAAAAGACAAAGCCTTTAGCGATCCCATTCATTCGGTTGTTCGTCGGTCGTTTGGCTGCCATATACTGTATTACCTCATTTTCGCTCTATGTAATACCCTGTATATTATCAGCTTTCACGACGCACCACAACCAAGCTATCTCTGTTGATCTTCAAAAAAAGCTGTCGATTGAGCGAAAAAAGCTTTGTGTTGGTTGCAGTGCGTGCAAACATCAGTGCCCGCTTCGTTTGGGGTACTGTTTGCGGTGCGCCGCTCAGTGCTAAAAAGTGTCGCAACAGTTCTATCGCAACAATGTCTTCGGCCGCAACATACGCTCGTGGCAAAGACGCCCTATCCTTTGGCACGAGCGCCTCAAGCAACGCATCGATCTCAGTGCGCACGTTAAGCTGCGCCGTCCGTGAAAACAATAACTTTTCACGGCTGCCAGGCGATCGGGTGTTCATGTACGGCACAAGATGATGTCGAACCCGATTGCGCAAATAGGTGTCTTCTTGATTGGTACTGTCCTCGCACCATTCAAGCCGATGAAGTACGGCATACTCGTACAGCGCTGCCTTTGTCTCATTGATAAGCGGCCGAATAAAATCTTCCCTATCTGAAAAACAAGCCAAACCGCGCCATCCAGTGCCACGCAGCAGATTGATCAGCACTGTTTCTAGCGCATCATCTTGGTGATGCGCGGTAATGACTGCGGCTGCATTATGATCTCTCTTTGCCTGGGCGTACAGTGCGTAGCGCGCAGATCGTCCAGCCTCTTCGCTAAGATGCTCGGCTTGCGGTAAAGTGCTGGAGGTGTATTCGCAGCCGTACTTTACTGCAAGCGCTTGCACGAAATCCGCGTCATTATCAGCATCATTCCGTAGCCCATGATTCACATGAGCAACAACCAGCGAGCCCTTAGCACCTTGAAAAATCGTACTCAGTACGTCCAGTAACACGACCGAGTCGACGCCGCCAGAAACACCAACAACGTATGTTTTATTCGTATCAATCGTATCTAGATATAGTTTCATATTGTTCTGCACACATCAGTAGTTAAATACTATACAATAGTCAGTACTATGCATATTTATATCATGCGCCACGGACAAAGTGTCGCAAACGCTGAACATATTATCGCCGGTCAACATGAAAGCCCCTTAAGTGAAGAGGGTATTATTGAAGCTACCGCAGCGGGACGCCATGCCAAAGACCTTAACATTCAACGTATTTTTAGCTCACCAATGGGTCGCGCTTATCAAACTGCTCAGATAGTTGCCGATGCGATTGAGTATCCGCATGAACGGATTGAACTTGTCGAAGAACTACGTGAACGTTTCTTGGGTGACATCGAGACTAAGCATTACGACGAGACCCCTTACGGCAATGGCAACACCGAACTTGCCGAAGATGTTCCAAATATCGAGCAGCTTGACCACTTTGCCGAGCGTGTTCATGTCGCCATCGAAAAGATCCAAGCGGCCGCTGGCGACGAAACAACCCTCATTGTTTGCCATAATGGCACCGGCCGCATGATCCGCAACTTACTTGCAGGTGGCGAGCCGTATGACTTTTACCAACAGGCGCGGATGGACAATGCGGCGATTAGCGAGTTACCAGTTAGCTAATCAACTGTGTACGGCACAATCGTAATCCGCTCCGGCTTATGCAGCACAAAACTCCGTAAAATCTTGTACGTATCGTGATCAAATAGCTTCTTGACCGTCTCGACTTTCAGTCCCGACTTCTTAAAGCTCACCCGCCCTATCACGCACCACTGGTCAACTACAATTCCGGCTTTAGCAGGTGTATCACCGTTTTCGGATATCACCATCGGCGTTGCATACGGCCAGCTCTCAAGCTTGCTCCGCGCCATTGCGTCTTCAACGCGGGCATTATGCTGCTCGGGTGATTCTTTGCCGACACAAGCACCCGCGCAGCGTCCGAGGTGATACCAAAAACAGGCGCCCTTGCCTTTTTCTAGGCCAAGAAGCTTTGGGCACAGACCGTATGTTTTTTGGTGTCGAAGCAAGGCCTCTTTCGACTTCATACGGTTTGGGTAAACGCCGTACACATTAGAAAAATCTTCAAGATCAGCCAAATTAACGGTGGCTTGGGTGATCATGATGTAGCCTTCGTCGTTATACTGCTTTTGCAAAATCACTTGCTGGCGACTCCGCCGTAGCTGTTGGTTATATAGAGGCAATAGCTCTTTAACCATCTGCGATTCTAATAGCAAAGCCTCCATCTCGCCCGCCGTTTTGACGACACGCAGCCCATGCGCCTGTTGCGAAATTTTCATCTCTTTGGTGATCTTGGTGCTACCCGAGAAATGCGACAATACTCGTTCTTTGAGTTTGATGCTTTTGCCAACATAAATCGGCTGGCCTGCGGCGTCTTCGAACACGTAGACACCGGGTGAATTATCCAGTGCCGCTACTTGCGCAGCATCGAGATTCGGCGGCACAGTTTGGCTTTTCATTTGCTTTTTGACCGCTTCGGCAAACGCCGCCGGCCCATGCTCACGGTATGCCAATTGGCAAAATTCCCAGAGTACGCGCGCATCTTCATAGGCTCGATGTCGCGCATTAACTGGTAAATTGTGACGCTTAATTATATTTTCAAGACTATGACTCTTTTCGCCCGCGTACAAAGCTCGCGATAAACGCACCGTGCAAAACAATCGTGGATTAAACCGCATGCCCGTCTGTTCAAGTTGATTTTTCACAAATGATAGATCAAACCGCACGTTATGCGCTGCAAAAATTGCGCCATCAAGTATTGCAGCCAGTTGTGGCGCAATTGCTTCGAATGTTGGCTTCCCCACTACATCGCCCGAGTTGATGCCGGTAATATTCGTAATAAAATAAGGCACGGCAACTTCTGGATCGATAAGCGTATGAAACGTATCAACAACCGTATCATTCTCAACACGAAAAGCCGCTACCTCAAGTATTTTACTGGTGCGGTAGCTCCCTCCTGTGCTTTCGATATCCACAAACGTGATGGGTCGTTCAAAGATACTCATGCCTTTTTATTTTACTCCCCTCATGCAAGCTCTTGCGACTGTCTCGTTTGCATAAGAAAAAGACGTCCAACTAGAACGCCTTTTTCAGTCTTACTTTGTACTATCTATTTGCGAACAAATGTCAGTGCAAAGCCCTTGCGACCTGCACGACCCGCACGGCCGATACGGTGAACATAGTCATCGTAGGTGTTTGGAATCGAGTAGTTGATCACGTGTGTTACATCAGAGACATCGATACCTCGTGCTGCAACATCAGTAGCGACAAGCGTTGTCACTTTGTTTGCTTTAAAAGCATCAAGCGCGCGTTGACGATGGCTCTGGCTCTTGCCGCCATGAATCGCCTCGGTCTTAAAGCCGCGATCGTTCAAGGCCTTGCTTAAACGCTCAGCACCATACTTAGTTTCGTGAAAAATAAGACTTTTCACGACAACTGGGTCGATAAGCACATCGTGTAGTTTTTCGAGCTTCTCTTCTTCAAGGCCGTAGTGCACAACATTTTGGTCAACGTTGGCGCTGGTAGTACCAGTTTTAACTGAGACCGTAATGTGCCCAGGCATAAAGGTTTCAATAAGACTCGCAACCTTTGGCTCCATTGTAGCCGAGAAGAACAGTGACTGTCGGTCATCGGCAATCATACCAAGCAAGATACGAATGTCGTTGATAAAGCCCATGTCTACCATGCGGTCAACCTCATCAAGTACAACGATGTTGAACTGTGACAAATCGAGGGTACCTTGTTGCGTGTGGTCCTTGAGGCGACCTGGCGTACCAATAACGACGTTAGGGTTGCTACGGAGTTCGCGAATCTGCTTGCCCATTGAGGTGCCGCCGATAACGAGCGCGCCAAAGAGGCCACTGCCGCGAGCGTAAGCGCGAAGTTCTTCTTCGATCTGCGCAGCTAGTTCGCGGGTTGGCGCCATGATAAGTGCACGCTTGCTCTTATCTTCAAGAATTGCGTTCAGCAATGGCAATGCAAAGGCAGCTGTTTTACCAGTACCAGTGTTTGCAATACCAAGCACGTCTTTACCTTCAAGAGCCAGTGGAATTGCTTGATCTTGAATTGGCGATGGAGCCGTGTAGCCCTTGGTCGCGATATTGCGCTTTAATAGGTCGCTAATAGCAAAGTCAGCGAACATGTGCGTTGGAGTGTATACTTCGGCTTCAACAATTTTCGCCGCCTGCACAAAACGTGCTGGGTCGATAAGTTGTTTGTTGCCGTTTTTACGGCGTGCGCCGCCGCTATTGCCGCGTCCACCAAAACCACCTGGTCGGCGACCGCCAAAATGAGCGCTACGTGAGCGCGGTGCGTAATTATTCTGAGGCATAAAAAATGAATCCTTTTCGTTTTTAAGTTATACCGTTTCGTCCGTCATTTGTTCTAATAAATTTCGAACAATTGCTCGAATGAACATCAGGTACAACGTAACGTCTTCTTTTAAAGAAACCCGGATTCATTTAAACAATACTGTTTACATTAGCACAAATATAAAGAATGGTCAATACTACTGCTTGCGACGAAGTAAATTGCGAGCCCGCTCGGCACCGCGCTTCAAGCTTTCACGGAGGACTGTTGCGCTCCGTGCAGCAGCGTCATCAGCACCTTCAGGCTGAGTGCCACGTAAAATTTCTTCAAAAACACGTTCATAGTGATCAACCATGATTTCAGCAGAGAAGTGTTCAACGACGTGCGCATGACAATCTTCAGGGCGAATCTGATCAAGCTTACTAACGGCCGCCGCCATATCACTGAGCGTGTCCACGACAAAACCAGTCTTTCCATCTTCAACTACCTCCGGCACGGAACCGCGACGCAGTGCGAGCACCGGCGTACCACAAGCCATTGCTTCAGCCATCGTCAGGCCAAAAGGCTCTTCCCATTGAATAGGCATCATGAAAGCGCTAGCTTTTTGGTAATAGCGAACTACCTGTTCTTGAGCGACGAAGCCGAGATACAAAATTTTCTCATTAAGATGCGGCCGAATGTGCTGATCAAAATACCCCTGTTGATCGGGGTAAACACGGCCAATGATAAAGAGCTGCTTATCAGTTTGTTGAGCAACTTGAATTGCCCCTTTGACCCCCTTCTCAGGGACGATGCGGCCAGCGAAGAGGAGGTAATCATCATGCTTTTCTTCTGAATAAGCGAAACGATTCATATCAATACCATTATAGACGGTGGCCACATACGGAAGGTCAGGCGCCGCTTGACGCTGATTGTTTGAGATCGAGATAAAGTATTGATTTGGCGTCATATACGTTTCAAGTAACTCTTTCATCCATGGCGTCACTGGATCGTGCAGCGTGTAGACCACTGGCACGTTCGGGTAAAGATGAACGTATGGCAGGGCCATCTCTGGATGATGAAAGTGCAGTAAATCATATTCACCCTTTGCTGCTCGTTCAAACATTTCGCGGACAAAAAAATTATCCCACATGCCAGGAGCGTTATGCGCAAGCATATCTGAGTCTCCTAGTAGTTGGGCGAATTCTTCATAATTCTTAACACGAGCACGCTGATTGAGCGTCACAACGTTACTTGCTCGAAGATGCGAGCCGATTGGGCCGTAGTAGTCGACGGTATGGCCGCGCTCGACGAGTTTCTCGGTAATAGCAATCGCGAGATCGATTGGCGCGTAGATCATGTCGTCCGGACGCGGTGCCGGCAAATAACCACGAACAATAGTAGCAATTTTCATGTGCCTCCTGGGCCTACACAGACTAATAAATCATCTGCGTAGATTCACTTAACCTTCCTATTATACCACGGCATCACAGCTTAAGGCATTTGTACTAGGTAGCATGGTATCCTGGAATGTGCATGAATCTATCATCACAAATAATCGCCTACCCCAAGAGAAAGCTGCGTTTTTATAGCGCAGTAGCACTATTTATGGCGATTGCCGTTTACAGTTTTGGTGTGGTTTTCGCGCTGCCACTTCCCGAAAAACATCACCTTGTTGGCAATGATATTTCGTTTCCACAATGCGGCAAAGAATTACCTCGGGGGCAAGCATTTGGCATAGTTGGCGTCAACGGCGGAGTTGCATCAAACACTAATCCTTGCCTTGCGGAGCAATTACGATGGGCACATACCTCGACTGGTGAAAGTGTCGGTCAAGTCAGGAGCCAACTATATGTCAACACAGGTAACCCACATGATTCGACAATTTCAGGCTGGCCAGATAACAACGCCGATCCTTCAGGCCGCATAACAAAAAATCCACATGGCATATGTGATGGTTCTGTAACGCGCGCTTGTGCCTGGCAATATGGCTGGAATCGTGCGGTTGAAGCCGTCGAGCAACGCTTTAAGCCAGCCGCACGCAGCGCATTTGTCTCTGACAATCCACGCTCTTACATGTGGTGGCTCGATGTCGAAACAATGAACTCTTGGGAAACTGGCTCTACCGAGGGCTTGGCAAACAATACTGCAGTTCTTGAAGCTATGGCAAGTTACTACAAAGATAGACAGATTCGTCTTGGCATCTACTCGACATCACATCAATTGGGGAAAATAGTTGGGACGCTTGATCGACGGAGCATTCTTCACTCACTTGATAGTTGGCTTGCTGGTGGCGAAAATCCAACCATAGCCGCTCGCAAATGTGGCGATTCACCATTAGTGCGCGGAGGCCGAGTGGTTATGGTGCAATATATCAAAGATGGCTTTGATTTTAACTATTCGTGCCTGTAAGAATCCGCTTTGTCTCAATCTTGTAAAGCTCGACATTCGGCTGATCAAAGCTATTTACATTCATCAGCTGACCTAAGTACATCATCTCATTCATTTTGAACTGTAAATATGCGCCAAGATTATACTCATCAATTGTGTCGAGCATGACAGTCATTGATGGCAAGGCAGCATTAGCGTAAGCGAGTCGTGTGCCGTCAAAAATGGCTTGCATAATGTCGCTCGCTTTTTTGCCACTAATGATCGGCACTAGCTCTGGCAAAACTCTGTCGCTGGCTGCAGGTACGGCAACATCACCATGTTTTTGCGTGTAAACAAATGTCGTGATCTTATCTTTTGGCCCACCAAGATACAACTGGCCAACCGAGTGTAGATCGGTCGAGCCAAGCGATACCGTCGGCGTAATACCTGCATGTACCGTCTCGCCGCTCAAAGAGTCCTGCTTGCCGACACTTTCGCCCATCAGCTGACGATACCATTTGCCAAGCGACTCCAGCTGAGGGTTGAAAAAGAAGTTGTCATTAATAACCGCTGCTTTTGAGTGATAATGAGCAAGCACTGTCGCTGATTGTGCTGCAAGATTTTCACTCGTGTCATCGCTGACGCATAGCGTGCGCATTTCGGCCGCACCTCGGCGGAGCGCAACAATGTCACAGCCAATTGTAGCTAATGGGAATAGGCCTACTGCCGACAACACCGAATATCGGCCACCAACTGGCAGTTGCAGTGGTAGACGCTGCAAGCCAAGTGCACCTGCTTGCTCCCATAGCGCCGAGTCTTCATCGGTAATCGCAACGACCCTTGGCAAGATTGCAGCAGTCTCACCAAAATGCGCCGCAAGAGTCTGGACAATAATTTCAAAGTTCGCCAGCGTCTCGGATGTGCCGCCAGACTTACTAATAACACTGACAATAATTTGCTCTGGCGATTCAAGTGTCTGCGCAAGACGCCCAAACATCTGCAGCCAATCTGGACTTGTCGTCTCGGCAAACAGAATCTTTGGCATACGTGCAGATTCAAGCACATCAGCATAGCCGTAAAGAGCATCATAAATTGCTTTTGTGCCAAGGTTAGAGCCACCGATGCCGATCACCACGTGATAACGTAGCGCTGGGCTTTTATAATGCTCAGCCAATGCCTGTACCTTCTCGAGTAACGCCTCATCAGTTGGCAACACAATTGAGCTCTCGGCCGCGATGTAAACACCGCTTTCTATGACATTCCGGAGATGTCCACTATATTGCACGGTACTTGCGAGCATCGACTGAAAATTTTCGTCGTTTTGTAGTGCTTTGTCATAATCGAGTACTACCATTATTAAGCCTCCTCAGGTGTATGGTTTGGTAAAGCAACATTAACCGGACATATGTTCATAGCGTCAGTGAGCCAATCGACATGAGCGGCACTGGCGAGCTGATCTGCAGCATCTGGACCCCAGCTCTCTTTTTCGTAGAGCTGCAACCCTTGTCCATCTTGTTGCCATTTTTGAATAACGTTTTCAATAATACGCCAACTAGCACGCACTTCATCGCCGGTTGCAAATAAGGTTTTGTCACCCCGGGTCGCATCAAGCAGTACCCGTTCGTAAGCGTCGGGGCGAGTGTCTTGGCCGTTGGCTGCAAAACTGCGATCATAACAAAATTCCATCTGCACAGGTTCAGTGTCGTCGGTGAGGCCAGGTTTTTTAACGAGCATTTGCAATACTACGCCTTCATTTGGCTGCAAGCGAATTGTCAAAGCGTTGTCATTGGTATGTTCACTTTCATCGCTAAAGACAACCGTAATTTCTATGACTTTAGTAATCATTGCCTTGCCAGTCCTCAATAGGATTGGCACACCCTGCCAGCGCTGATTATTGATTGTTAGACGCAGCGCTGCGTAAGTCTCGACAAACGAATCGGCATTCTCAACTTCGGAGCGATAGCCAACATACTGGCCGCGCACGGCCTGCTCATCAACGTTCTCGCTTGCGATTGGCTCGATGGCCTGCAGCAGCGCCAGCTTCTGTTTATGAATTGCTTCGGACGTAAACGACTCCGGCTCATCCATCGCAACGAGCGCCAGCAGTTGCAATAAGTGACTTTGAATAAGATCGCGTAGTGCACCAGTCTGTTCATAAAAGTCAGCGCGGCCCTCAATGCCGATTGATTCAGCGGCCGTGATCATAACTGATTTAATACTCTCGGTGTTCCATGCCGACTTGAACAGCGGGTTCCTGAAGCGGAAAGTTAACAGATTTTGCGCTGTCTCTTTTGCCAGGTAATGGTCGACTCGATAGAGCTGATCTTCGGTAAAGTGCTGCTCGAGCGCTTGAATAAGCTGCTCTGACGATGCGACATCGTAGCCAAATGGTTTTTCGATCAGTAAGCGTGATGGCATCTGATCATCATGGCGACAGCCTTGTTGCAACCCACTGTTGCCGAGCTTATTGACGACTTCAATAAAGTGTTGCGCGGGCACCGCCAGGTAGAAAAGGCGAGTCATGCATATGCCAGCGGCGTCTTCGGCGTCATCAAGTTTTTCGCGTAGGTGCGCATAATCTTCATCCCGCGTCATGTCCATGGTAACAATCTCAAAACGAGCTTTTAGTCGAGCAAACACCACCTCGTCGTAGTTTTCGCCAAGTGTTGTCTGTAGTTTTTCGAATACAGCATCGAGTGTTAGCTCGCGACGCGTGGTGCCGATAACATGAAAAGCATCCGGTAATAATTGATACTTGTCGAGATTGTAGAGCGATGGCAATAATTTGCGATTAGCAAGGTCACCCGTTATGCCAAAAATAACGAGCGAGGTCGGCTGTGCAGTCATGGTAGTTTGGTTGCTCATTGTTTGTTAATCGCGTGGCCACCGAAGCCATTACGGGTTGCTGCAAGTAATTTGGTACCAAAGTTGACATCTCCATTTTGTGACGCGACGCGGACTGCAAGCGACGCTTCGATAACCGGCATGGCAATGTTCTGTGCCTGAGCGGTCTCCAGTGTCCAGCGTGCCTCGCCAGACTCAGCGATATAGCCCTCGATACCCTCAAGTTGCGGATTTGCTGCAAGCTCGGACTGCATAATTGCATTCAGTGAACTTGTCACGATACTGCCGTGCTGCCAAACGGCCGCAAGCGCCGCGAGATCGACTCCAGGATAGTCTTTGCCGTCCTTTAGCAATCGATAGCCCTCGGCGTAGGCCTGCATCATGCCGTATTCGATACCATTGTGAATCATTTTAACGTAGTGGCCTGCTCCGGTTGGTCCAAAATGACCGTAGCCACCTGGCTGCGAAAGAGTTATGAGGAGTGGCTCAATTACGGCATAGGCTTCATCGGTGCCGCCTGCCATCGTGCAGTAGCCATGTTCCAAGCCCATAATGCCACCACTTGTACCAACATCCACCATGGTAATGCCAAGCTCGGCGCAGCGCGCAGCACGACGACGTGTATTGCGGTAGTCCGAATTACCACCGTCGACGATAATACTACCGGGTTGCAATGTCGGCAGTAAGCTATCGAGCTCTTCGTCAACTTTGTGGGCGGCAATCATCAGCCAAATGAGTGTTGGCGCCGGCAATAGCTCAGCAAGCTTGGTTGAAGCCTCAGCGCTAGTTGCTCCTTCGGCGACTGCAGCGTCAATGTTCTCTTGGTGATGGTCAACAACAACAATTTCGTGCCCACCGCGTTGTAAACGAATTACCATTGGTAACCCCATTTTTCCTAATCCAACAAATCCTAATTTCATGCGTGTGTCTCTTTCGTATTAATGTGGTCGTTATAGATAATCGCTCGCTTGGCAGCCTTCAATGCTTGCGCTGGCTGCTTGGCGAAGCTTATATCTTTTTGCAAATCTTGTAATGCCGGCTCTTTGTCTGCACCAACAGCGTAGCCTACGGCCAGATCGAGACGAGCAATCGCTGGCTGCGTCATAGTGATACGTTGATAATCTGGCCCTTGAAATCCCGCAACAAGCGCCTTGCTCTTGAGCGCTGCGCTGTCCGGCAACAGACCAGCCGTATGTCCATCTTTGCCTATACCGAATAGTCCGACTGAAAAAGCACTTTCTGAGAGTACCTTTTCAAGCAGTGCATCGTACTTAGTGATGACTGTTTCAAAATCATCATCACCAAGCATTGGCATGCAAACAAACTTTGATGCCTCAAAGCCAGATTCAAGGAGATACCGCCAGTTAGCGTCAGGGTGATTGGGTAGGCCGTATCGTTCGTCTACCTGCAGCACAAGTAGTTTCTTGGTTGCCGGTATCTGTGCCGAGACTTTTGCCGCCACCAAAGCCGCCGAGCCACCCGACACGAACCACACTGCGCGCGATCCAGCCTCTATCACTAATGCTAGCTCACGAGCCAATAGCTTAACAGCGTCGTCAAACGGGTGGTCTGACGCAACAAACTGCAGCTGATGGATTGGCGTAACTGCCATAGTCTTATTTTGCCTTACAGAGTTGCATTAAGTCGCCATGATAGGCAAGCGGTGTCGAAACACTACTACAAACACCTGGCAATGCACTACTTGCACTTGTCTGCGCGCTTGCAGCCGGCTTGCCACCCAAGAATTTCGCAGAGAAACTGTCCCAAGGGTTGCTTGCACTTGGCGCATCACGCACTACCTCGTACTCACCCCACTTGAGATGCGCTGCTTCTGCGAGTTGGTTATACGCTTGTTCACGACTCGCAACGCCGTCGATCAGTTTTCGCTTCAGCGCGCCGTCTTCGCCATATAAGTGTGCGCCAATGGAGTCGCGAATTGTGCTCTCACTAATACCACGACGCTCTGCCACATGCTTAACGAACTGTTCATAGTTATCGTTAACGCTTTCTTGGAGCACTGCGACTTCTTTGTCAGTTAAACGACGGTATGGGTTGCCCGCATCTTTGCCTTCGCCTGCAGTAATGTACGTCTCTTCAATCCCACCCTGTGTCACAACACCACCACCGAGCAAGCCACCGTCAACGGCAGTCGGATTATTGTAATAGGTAAATGGTCCGTAAATCACCCCAATACTACCCGTACCGGTGCCAGCATCAGCAAGAATTTTATCCGTTTCGACTGCAGCCCAATATGCACCCGACGCCGCCAGGCCTTGCACATGCGCATACACCGGCTTTTTTGTCGCTGCACGATACTGCTCGATCCCATCGCTAATCGCTTTTGCGCCAAAGATTGTGCCACCAGGCGAATCAATCTCGAGTATGATACCGTCATATTTCTCATCGATGGCTTTCAGCAAGCGATTTTTAACATCATAACCGTACACCGAAGACTGTGCACCGAACAAACTGCCGATACCACCACTCCCACTGTCATCACTACTCCCCTCAATTGGGCCAGTTAGTCGCAGTGACAGTAGCTTGTGCGATGCACCCTCTTTTCCATAAACAACGTCACCGCTCGTCCCACCTGATGAGGCAAATGCTGCTGCCCCAACAATCGCAATGCCGATAAACAACAGAATAATTGATAGATTGGTCCAAAAACCAATGACAAACGTCGCGACCGACGTCACCACTGCAGTGCTTGATGCGAGTTTTAACTGCTTCTTAAAAAAAGAGTCGGGCTTTGGTGGCAACGGTGCTGCACGCGGTGGTTCAAATTTTTGGTGATGTTCGTGATTGGGTTGTGGGCCGTGCGGTGTATTGGTCATGCTGTCTGTTTTCCTATTACTTTATATCTAATTATACGCGTAGATGTTATATTTTTGTGAAATGTTTGCATATATCATATGAACATTTTATTATACCCTTGTTGACAACGTTTCGAGAGGAGCCACAATGTCTGGCCCGACTTCCAACCGCGAACACAAAGGAAGCAAGCAGCCTGGCCCAGTAGAAGCTGCTGCCCTCGCCCTGCTCGAAGAGCTCGGCTGGGACGGGCAGCGCCTGGAGGCTTTCGCAGGTTTCGCCAGTGCCGATGAGTGGAATGCACTCGGATTACGGCAGCCCGATGGCAAACCGCGCAGGATGTCAGGTGGCTACGTCACATTCGATTCGGCCGTTGCAATCCTGCGGCCCGCCGGAATATCAGGAGACCGACAGGCCATCCTGTCCGCGCTCAATCAACGCGTCCGCGAAGCCGCGACCAGAATGCTCGATGAGCGCGACGCACGTACCGCCAGCCGCAAGTCGCAGTAGAGCAGTCGCACAGCAGCAAAAGGCGCCCGAGGCCCCGCCGAAAAATAGGGCCTCACTTACCACACTCTAGAAATCTATTGCGTGTCCTGCTATAATCACCGCTGTTGCAAGCAACAAAATGCAATCAATACTATATGGCAGCGTAGCTCAGCTGGTTAGAGCGCAGGACTCATAAGCCTGAGGTCACAAGTTCAAGCCTTGTCGCTGCTACCATGTTGTATTGACTGAAGGAACGGCTTTTATGGCCGTTCTTTTATATTGAGAAGATTTACTTGAACGAGATTGTTTTAAACATTGTATCGACCACATCTTTAGTGATTGCATCTTTTAGTACACAAGTAAAAATATATCTATTTTTTACACCATCGACGAAATACTTAACATCTTCTGTTTTCTTATCACTGTCTGCGTTTCTATCTGTTGATGCGTATCGCACAGCCTTAACCCCGTTAAAAGTAAATTCATCTTTTTCATAGATGTTGTGCCAAGAACGATTAGCAGTGGGGTCGATTTTACCATCATCGCCACTGTTCGTGCGCTCATAAGACTCTGTAAGCTGTACAAATGAATCATCAGAAGACCCTAACCCACAGTAGCCACTATTAGGATCAGACTGATCTCCAATGACAAATCCATAGTTTTTTGCGTTGCCGTTTGTGTCTATATTTGCAGTACTTTGCACCTTTATGTTTGCGGGCGCGGAGACTGTCATGGCTTTATCATATGATTCATGATCATCCCATCCCACAGGAGTCGCAGAGCTTTCAATCACTTCCACATGGTCAACCTTGGGTATATTAGATTGTGTCGAGGCTTTGTTGCGCACAGGAGTCTGGTGCACTGGTGGCACAAGTTGAGTTTTCTGAGTAACATTTTGGCGAGTAACAATAAATCCTACTGTAGACGCGATGATGAGCAGAGATAAGCTGTAAAGAATTGTAATTATTACGTGTTTTTTCATGAAGTGGTTACGGCAATCTTTCCAGTTATCAGTGTAAGACATAGTTAATTAATTGAAAGATGCACTCTTGAACATAGTGTCTACAGTTGTCTCGTCAAGGTTACCCATCAAAGTACACGTTAACACATATCTTTTGTCACCACTATCAACAAAGTACTTAGTCTCATATACTCGTTTTTCACTGTCTGCATTGCGTTCAGTTGTGCCGTATTTTATGACTTTGTCGCCGTTGAAAGTAAACTTCTCTTTTTTATAAATATTGATCCATGATCGATTGATATTTTGATCTATCCTGCCATCATCACCAGAATTAGTTTTTTCATATTCTTCAATTAAGGATTGCATTAACACCTTCGACGTACCCATGCCGCACGATCCATTCGCTGTATCCCCTCTGTCTCCAATAGTTAAGCCGTAGCTTTCGACTGAGCCTTTTACGTCGTAAAGTGTTATCGGCGTGACTTTGACTGAAGGTGGAGCCGAAAGTGCCACTCCTGCCATGTCAGACTGATAAGCCATCCATCCGGCAGGGGCAGGCTGAGTTGACACGCTACCTAGATCCTTAGCAGCGGCAATGTCCGCTACAGACGGTGCCGTGGAGGTCTTACGAGATTGACTAGTCCCAGAGTCGGCTCCTTTCTCTGCTGGAGTGCCACTTGGGGTGTTGTGTTTTTCAAAAAGATTCACAAGCGCCAGGATAACAAGAATTGAAGAAATTAAATAAATTATAATTAGTTTAGTATTTCTAATAGTTGGTATATTTTTCACAAAAATGATCCTTACCTTAATAGCATACCACTCCACAAGGTGCAGTTGGGTCGTTGAATATGTACATATAAACTTTCTGCTTGCTAAAATCTGAAATTCCGCGATTTTGAATAGCAAACCAGTCGTCGTGGTCTCCTGCGCCATGGGTGCCATCTGAGTAGCCAACTTGTAGCTGGCCAACATATGGGAAAATACTTTCCACATAGCTGTCCGCTGCATTAAGGACCGCGTAGTGCATAAGACTTAAATAGTTACCGTGCAATAAAGCGTCATCGTTTTTATCTATTTTTTCAGACACACAACCCGGCGACTGGAGTATATAATTAGACGTATCGGATAAACACAGCTCGTGACCGAGTTCGTGCATTATTATCTTGCTGAGTAAATTGTCCCGATCGACATCACTCTCCGCTGAGCATTCTGCCGCCAAGCCAGCTGCGACCAACGTGTCATCATCTCCTGCTATGGTATTTCCATAAACTCCGTCGCTACAACCACCATCAGTTATTTTATTTGCAAGCAATAAATACCTCCAGACCCCGTAGCGATAATTATGGCTGTATTGAGAGATTCGGTTTTTCTGCGAATCACCTCGCTTGTAGTCAAGTAAACTAACGGCATTGTTAATTTCGTTCTCATCAGTAAGAGGTACTTTATCTCTTCCATAATAAGGCACCGAATTCCCACCCCCATAATTACCAATATCATCATTTGGCCCAGCTTTGTCATCATTGCCAAGTGGCAAATACCCCGTATCAAAATGCACTTTTATATTCTTAGCCGCAAAAGCGTGGACAATCGGTGCAAGCTGATTCTTAGTCGGCTGCGACGTGTAATAGCCGTTTCCATTGTTATCACCCGGCTTCGTAACATAATCTGTTTCGATAAAAATATCTTTTTGTAGAGGATTAGGATATGCACACTGCGTTTGCGCGTTATTGCAAAATGTCTCCTGCCGTAGTGGATTGCTCGTTGACTCAATTAAATCGTTGAGGCCATCATTATCAGTGTCAGGATTAGTATCTAAAGTCCCCTGCGCTTGCTCGGCATCAAAACTAAGCCCATCATGATCATAATCGGTGTCTGCAGCACTGTGGATATCCGCCAGCACCTCGTTACGTGGATACTGATCTGAGTTTCCATTGTCAAAAATGTTAGTCGCCGATGTGCCTGTTTGCGAACAAGAGGTGTTGCTAATATAGTTTGGGTACTGACACAATGTCAGCTGTACCCCACCGTTGTAAAGCCCTAGCCTATTCAGCGTTGCGTACTTCTTGCCGTTAGGAGTATTGAGCGTATCCGTGTTAAATAGCATTGTCACCACGCCAGACGGAGTAATTTTTCGTAAAGCAATATCTTTAACAGTAGCGTAATAATTTTGCACCTTAGAGGCGACATAGGCATTCCCCGCCCCATCAACCTGCGGAATATAGCTATACACGTTATTGTATTGGCTAAATCCTTGATTCAGATCGACGGAATACGCTTGGGTGCCTGTGAGTGAATATTTTACGAGAACGTCATCATCCGTGTTCGGGCCCGTGTTGCTTCCGCCTATCGTCACGAGGCCATCAGGAGCGACCTTCATCGCACTCACCTTATAGGCTTGCCCAGAGTCGATTACATGACAGCTTGCGTCGTCGTTAATATATAAAATTGAAGCAATGCCCAGACAGTTATCGCCTGACCCGGTCGAAGCTCCTTGTACAATTTCGTTTTCATTGATGCGGACATAAATTCTGCCAGTGTTATCACCAACTGCATCAATAATATGTTGGCCTGAATCAGGTGCCATGGTTTTAGTAACTATTGGCAAACTCTTGCCGTAGCGATCAAACTGTTTAATTTGCTTTCCGTCGAGCACTGCGAAACCATTGGCGGTAGGAAAAATATGATCAAACTGTGCGCTTCCGCCTGGGTCGCCACTCTCAAGCGAAATCGGCTCAAAACGGTTTTGCCCATCGGCAGCATTAACGGCGTACAACTTATTTGTTGGCTGCGCGCAACCACTCGGTGCATAGGCGATAAAATAAAGCGTGTTGTCATAGCCAAGCGTTGGATAGGCAATAGTTGCAAGATTGTTTGGCGCATCTGCACCAACACACGCTTCGGGGTGAACCTCCCAAGTCATTGTGTTGTTCTTTTGCGCAATCAGGCGCTTATTAAATCCTTGCGGTGTGTACTTAATTTGATATGCAAATAATGTACTATCGGCGCCAGGTGTCATGCCGATCACACTACAGTATGGTGCGTACCAATCATTGCTTGTCTGTCGGACAAATGAGTTGGCTAGAACACCCGCAGCGTTGCGAGTTGCAGCGTATGTCGCAGGGTACCCATTGGCATACTCACAATTAGCTTGCGTAAAACTGCCGTCATGATGTGCGTACGTGTAGTCAGGGAGCATTGGGCTGGTGTCAATGTTTGCCGCGGCATTTACCGTCGTCACATACCCTACGCTCACCACGATCGACAATACCGCACCGCCCACAAGATTCCTCACCCAATTTTTACTCATCGCTGCACGATCCTTTTTGTTGTGATATTAGCTTTATCTTAAATATATCATAAGCATTATCCGAAACAGCCCGCCCAATGTTAGAATAAGCATTATGCATACAAAGTTAGTTGCCAAGACATTGATTTTTGGCGAAAAAAATAGAATACTCGCCATCCGACGAGCAGCCAACGACAAGCACCGCCCTGGCGGCTGGGACTTGCCTGGTGGCGGCTTGTTTATGGCCGAAGACCCAACCGTCGGTGCACTCCGCGAAATTGAAGAAGAAGCGGGCGTCGAGGTAAACCTTATTCGCTTGTTACACGTTCACTCGCAGATGAAAGAGCCGGGCACCTTTATGATTAGTTTAATCTTTGGCGCCGTCGCCGACAGCGAAGACGTAACGCTCAGCCCAGAGCATTCTGAATTCAGATGGTGCACGCCGGATGAGTTTGAAGAGCTTGACATACCCGACAAATATAAAGTGGCCGCCGCCACTTTCTTGCGATCAAAAACAGCACTATAAGGGGACGCATGTACGAATTCACTACTGGCAACGGGTTCTTGGTTTATCTAGTCGCAGCTGCTGGCTTGTTACATGCCAGTCTGCAACTTCCGCTCGCAACACTCACGCACGCCCTTACCCACAATCTTGGACGAAATCGACAGAGCCATACCGTGCCCTTGGCTGGATTTTTCTTGCTTGGATTTCTTGCGGCCCTTAGTACGCTCGCATTAGCTTCATTATTACTACTCTCCCAACTCGGTATCAATCAAGCGACCTACCTGACGATTGGCGCGCTTATCTGCATCGCCGGCGCTGGTATTATGCTTGCCTACTTTCGCGATAACAATGGCGCTGCTCTTTGGGTGCCGCGCCGTTTTGTACAAAAATTATATAAACTAACCGAGAAGAAAACGCTCGCCGAAGCTTATGGCAGCATCGCAGTGGCAGGCTTCTTGGCGGTCTTTTACGAAATAATCTTTTGTTTTCCACTGGTTTTATGTGCCATTGCCATTAGCGCCTCCGCCAGTGAAGCAACGATTTCGCAACACATGCTTACTTACGCACTTGCCGCAAGCGCCCCGCTTATCGTTGCAATGTCGGTACTCGCGGGCGGGACAAGCCCGGTGCGTATTCATAAATGGCGCATCGAAAGCAAACGCTTTTGGCAGTTCTTTTTGGGTCTTACCTATATCTGTTTTGGCCTCTACATTGCCAGCGGCCAATTTGCCATGCACTACTAATTATTGCTTGGGCGGCGCCAGCTGCCTGCTGTCACGTATCGGTTCAGTCATCTCAACGGTTGGGCCGTTTGTTCGGAGATAGTTGAAGTATAAGAATAGCCCGATACAACTAAGAACCACTATAACTTCAGCGGTATATATAACTACCAAGGCTTTATTTTTACTAAGCTTATGCATAGTAATTAGTGTACTATACGCCAGTTGTTTGACAGTCGTAAATGTCGCGCGTATAGTAAACAATAGCGTTAAGCAAAAACAAAAATGTTCGATCTAATCACTAACCCAGGCTTCGTTTTATATGTGGCGGCAGCTATTAATGTTCTGCATGCCAAAATAAAACTTCTCGCTCACACCACAAGAAGTAGCGTATGACCATAACCGCGACGATTGTTAAGCGCCTCCCTGGCCACCGCGAAGAATACGATGAGCGTAAACTATACGCTAGTATCTACGCCAGCTGTCTTGCGGTGCGCTGTCCAGTCGGCTCGGCCGAGATTACTGCTGAACGCGTTTGCAGCTTAGTTCGTGCGTGGCTCGATACAAAACACGAAGTTACCGCAGCCGACATTCGACGCATCGCTGCGAGCCACTTGGATCTTTACCACCCTGATGCAGCGTACTTATATAAACACCACCGACTCACGATGTAGCCAAAGGAGGCTGAAGCACTATGGCAAAGAACCAACAGTACGATTTCGACCTGATAGTCATTGGCAGCGGTGCCGGTGGAAGCGTCGCGGCCACAATTGCCAACGCATCGGGTAAAAAAGTTGCGCTTGTCGAGGCAGGCACACTTGGCGGCGAATGCCCGAATTGGGGCTGCATTCCTACTAAAGCCATGATCAATGTGGCCGATATTTACGCCGCCGCCAAAGATGGTGTGCAGTATGGGCTTCGTAGTGGTGCGCTTGGTTATAACTATCCAAGCATTAAAGCCTGGAAGGACAAAGTCGTTGAGCGGACGGGCGCCGCCAGCAGCAAAAAGTACTATGAAGGACTTGGCATTCACGTGGTCAAAGGCGAAGCGCATTTTCTCGGCCAGCATGAGATAACTGTTAATCGCACGCATTACACCGCAGAGAACTTTATCGTTGCGAGCGGCACCAAAACCTTTGTACCGCCAATCGATGGCTTAAAAGAGGTTGGTTACATTACCAATAAAGAAGCGCTCGAACTGAATCGACCACCAAAATCATTAGTTATTATCGGCGGCGGGGCAATTGGCTGCGAGTTTGCCCAGCTATTCGCGACATTCGGCACAAAGGTACATATCATTGATATTTCACCACGCTTATTACCAGCCGAAGACGGTGAAGTTAGCGATCTGGTTGCAAGCGTCTTCACCAAGCGCTACGGTATGCAACTGACCATGAACGCCCGCGTCACGTTAATCGAAAAAGAAGGCCTTGGTAAACGCATTACCTTCGAGCTGGCCGGTCAAAAACATTCGGTTCGTGCCGACGAGCTGATGGTCGCGACTGGTAAGCTCGCCATGACCGACTTTGGCCTCGAGAACGCTGGCGTCGAGTACGCGCCACGCAGCATTTTCGTTAACGATCACTTGCAAACCAGCGCACCAAATATTTACGGCGTCGGTGATGTCGTTGGCCCTTATATGTTTACTCATATGGCCATCTACCAAGGTAAAATTGCTGCTCATAACATTTTGCACCCTAAGCGCCAAACAGCCGTTGATTACCACGCCGTGCCGCGCTGCATATTTATCTCACCTGAAGTTGCCAGCGTCGGCATGACCGAAGAAGAATGTATCAAACGAGCATTCGACTATCGCAAGGCCGTCGCGCCTCTCAGCATCATCTCACGTGCGAACATTGCTAACCAATTTGATGGTTTCGTTAAGGTGCTCACCGATGACCATGGCACCCTAATTGGTGCGAGTATTGTTGCGCCACACGCCGGTGAAATGATCCACGAGCTTACTCTCGCTGTACAATTACGTCTTAAAGCCAGCGACATCGCGAGCACTATCCACGCCTACCCGACTTGGAGCGAGGCGGTGCGAGTTGCCTGCGCTAAGGTATGAGTAAAGATTTCTGGGACGTCACCAAGCAAGATCCCCTTGTTGAGGCCGCGCTAAAGCATGTGCGCACTGGTAATGCGTTAGACATCGGTGGTGGCGAGGGTCGAGATGCCTTATTTCTTGCAAGAAACAATTTTGATGTCATCGTCGTCGATAGTGATGCTGACGCTTTGCGCAAACTTTCTCAATCTAACGAAAGTCTTAAAAAACCTGTAACAATTATAGAAACAAACATTAACGCATATACACCCGACCAGCAATTTGATCTTGTTATCTGCGACATGGTGCTCCATTTCCTTGCACCCGAAGAAGTTGTGAGCATGACCGAGAAGATGAAAGCCTGGACAAAACCAGACGGTGTTATCATGATCGCCGCATACACTGATAAAAATCCAGCTGGCAAGCGGCCATATTTATTTAAGACGAACGAATTAAAACAGCTTTATGCAGGCTGGAGAATTTTATATTACGCCGAAAAGCCCACGCCGTGGTTTCACTGGCCTAGAGGAACCGAGCCCCGTCACAACGAAGCTGTCTATTTTTTAGCGCAAAAACCCTAAACAAAAACACACCGCCAAAAGGAGGTGTGTTTTTGCAAGTGATTAAAACCACTTAAACTAAGTAATCAACTACCAGCTACGCTGGCGGAAGCTACCACCACGGTCGTTGCTACCACCACCGTTAAAATCACGGCGTGGGCGCTCTTCGCGTGGGCGAGCTTCGTTGACTACAATAGTGCGGCCGCTGAGTTCACTGTTGTTCAGTGCATCAATGGCCTTCTTCGCTTCATCATCGTTTGACATTTCAACAAAGCCAAAACCGCGTGAACGGTTTGTCTCACGGTCAGTCATGACACGCGCTGAGTCAACAGTACCGTGAGCAGCGAAAAGCTGCTGTAGGTCGTCGTCAGTTGTCGAGAATGGTAAACTACCAACAAATAGTTTCACTAATTATATCTCTATTCTAAATACTTTCTTGTATATACAAATCGACCGATTACTTGCACCCCCTATTGTAGCTGAAAAGTCCATAGAAGAGAAATACTTTTTTTAGACAGACGCAAGTTTATATAGTACGCCTATGTAAACTCGTAACTCTTCAGGGGTTACTTTGGCATAAATTGACTCGCGCATGTATTGTCGTAAGTCTTTTTCGATTACCGTCATTTTGGGCGCATATTCGGGATTGAGCGCAACAATTCGGCTTCGGCTGTCGGTGCCGCCGCTTGAGCGCTGCAGAATCGCCTTCTGCTCAAGTGCTTTGACGGTTGTTGTTGCATAAGGGAGTGTTGTGCCTAAACGATTCGCAAGGTCAGTCATACGCATGCCAGGCAAACCGGCTTCATACACTGTACCGATAAGGAGCCACTGCATCATTGTTAAGTGATGTGGTTTTAAGGCAGCGTCAACTACGCGCTTCAATGCACGGTGAGCAGCAGACTGCACAACCCCTGATTGATAGGTGGTGATGTGCGTCAGGCTGATAGGTGTTATTGCCGAATTATCCACAGCTTTATACAATTCTGCACTTGCTTTCGTTGTCATTTGGTCATATTATAACATTATATTTACTTAGTAAAGTAAATAGTAACAATATAACGTTATACTCTTATATAAGAGGGGGAAACATGCCAGAGAACGACAAGAATAAGAATATTATGCTTGCATTCGCAACGCTCGTTCTTGGTTTAGTTATTGGTGGCGCAGTAGGGTACGCCATGAGTAACAGCCAAAAAGACACTGAGAATGCAGCTATGACTGCAACATCAGCGCCAGACACATCAATGTCAAAGACTGGCGGCGACGGTACAACTGTTGGTGGTGCCAAAATGGTACGCACACTCGACATCGTCGATAACGCAGTCAACGCAAAAAATGTGACGACCGTTGTCAGCCTGGTTAAACTAGCTGGTCTCGTAGAGACACTTAAGGGCGAAGGTCCATTCACCGTATTTGCACCAGACAACGACGCTTTTGGTAAATTACCAAAAGAAACAGTTGATGCTGTTCAAAAGCCTGAAAACAAAGCGCTTCTTACCACTATCCTAACCTACCACGTTGTAGCCGGTACTTACACGACCGCTGACCTTCGTGCAATGGCAGGTAAAGGCGAAACTCTTACGACCGTACAGGGCGGTGTCTTAACTCCAGTCGTCGCTGACGGCCAGGTTAAGATCAAAGACGTAAAGGGCGACGTAGTTGATATCGCAACTCCAGATGTTATCTCGAGCAACGGTGTTACACACGTTATTAGCTCAGTCTTAATGCCACAGTAGTCTATTGACGCTTACATAACGGCCGTTGCCCTGCCAGCCCTCCATCCCTAATGGAAACTGACCAGAGCGCGGCCGTTTTGGCACTCACCACTTCGTAAAAAGAAAGATTTTAGATGTTATTACTCGTCCTCGGCGCATTTGTCGCCGGTATGCTGACAGTGCTTGCTCCATGTGTTCTGGCATTACTGCCCATCATTATTGGTGGATCGGTCACTGGTAGTGTCGCGGACAAAAAGCGACCGATCATTATTGCCATCTCGCTTGCCGCTTCACTTATTACATTCACATTATTGCTCAAAGCAACGACCTTATTCATTAATATACCGCCAAGCGCCATCACAGCCTTCTCAGGCGGCATTATCGTCGCACTCGGTATCATTACCCTCTTCCCTAGCTTATACGCTAAATTCATCGGCCGCTTCGGTATTGAACACGGCGCGCAAAGCCTGCTCGGTAAAGGCTTCAAGAACAAGAACAGTATCGCCGGACCAATCATCATCGGTGCTGCACTCGGTCCAGTCTTCTCAAGCTGTAGTCCTGTCTATGCATACATTCTAGCGACCGTTTTGCCAGTCAACTTTGGCGTCGCGATGATTTATATCGTTGCCTATGTTGTTGGCTTAAGTGCAGTGCTTCTGCTTATCGGTTACTACGGCCAACGCTTTGTCGGCAAAATCAAATTTGCTAGTGATCCTAAAGGTTGGTTCCAGCGCGCTATTGCCATCTTGTTCATCATCGTTGGT
Organism: uncultured bacterium; assembly: GCA_903821365.1. Lineage (GTDB taxonomy): Bacteria > Patescibacteriota > Saccharimonadia > Saccharimonadales > Saccharimonadaceae > CAIJKY01. Next base: position 99,665 of record CAIJKY010000013.1, read on the forward strand.
TTGATGATCATGACCGGCTACGACAAAAAGTTCCAGACCTGGATATCAGAGCACACGCCATTTAACTTTGATGCTCTCAGCTCAAAGCTTATTCCGACGAACGATGCTCAAAAAATTGACACCAGCAAGATTCTTAACGTCACGCCGTCAAAAGCGCCAGAATTCGTTGGCTTGCAAGGCTGGATCAACAGTGATCCGCAGACTATCGCCAGCCTTAAAGGCAAGGTTGTTCTGGTGGACTTTTGGACTTATTCTTGCATCAACTGTATCCGCAACAACCCGTACCTTATCAAGTGGTACGAGAAATATAAGGACCAAGGCTTCGTTGTCATTGGCGTTCACGCACCAGAATTCGCTTTTGAGAAGGTTCGTGCCAATGTCGAAACCAACGTCAAAGCCCAGAACATTACCTACCCCGTTGCGCTCGACAATGACTTTTCGACCTGGAATGCCTACGGCAATCAATACTGGCCAGCTGGCTATTTGATTGACGCTGAGGGCAATATCCGTCGCATCCACTACGGTGAAGGTGAATACAAAGAAAGCGAAGAAGCGATTCGTGCCCTACTTCAAGAAAAAGGCGCTAAACTCGACGACAGTATGGCCGTCACTAAAGACACGGGCCCGCCAATCACCAGCGAGCAAACCGCTGAGACCTATCTTGGCAGTAAAAAAGCCAGCAACTTCAATGGTAGTACCGGACTTGCAAAAGCACCAACCCAAAACTTCACCATTCAAGACGTAAAGCCAAACTATTGGTCACTCGGTGGCACATGGCAGACAGATACGGAGAAGATTACCGCCCGTGGTAACAGTACGATCCGCTTCAACGTTAATGCCAAGAACGTCTATGTTGTCGCTAGCTCACCAGACGGTAATAAAGACTTGACGCTTCGCCTTGACGGCAAGCCAATCAGCAGCACTGGCAATGCTGGCGAAGACGTGGTCAATAGCAAGGTGACAGTTGGCGAAGCAAAGCTATACCGTCTCGTCAAATTCCCCAAGCTCACCATGGGCAGTACACTGGAAATGGACGTTCCCGAGGGCGTCGAGTTGAACGTCTTCACGTTCGGTAGCTAAATATCATCACACAAAGGAGCATCTATATGAGCGTAAAAATCTATTCCACAACAACCTGCACATCATGCCATGTTTTAACACAATGGCTTGATCAACAAAAGGTCGCTTACGACAAGGTGAACACTGACGAAGACGCAGCGGCCATGGTCGAGTTTATGACGCTTAACGACGGCATGATCAGCGTCCCCTTCACTGTTATAAAAGATGACAGTGGCGAGATAACCGCTAAAATAAGTGGCTATGACCAAAAGCAGCTCAAGGCAGCCTTAAATCTAGGCTAGCCGCCACTACAATTTGGCAAGAAAAAAGTCCGACGTATGTCGGACACTTTTCTTGGTAGCGGGGGTAAGATTTGAACTTACGACCTCGTGGTTATGAGCCACGCGAGCTGACCAGACTGCTCCACCCCGCGTTATAGTGAGTCATGACAAATATTGTCGCGCTCTAATATTCATATCTTAGCATGTATTGCTATTTTAGTCAATATATTGGCTAGTAATGTATTTGTCTCATTGCTATTGCTTGTTACCAAACAAGAAGTAGAGCCATTGCTCAAGGTTACTTCGGTCTTTTAGCGGCGGTTCACTCGACACTGCAGCCTGTGCAATAGAGCCGGTAGTGGTACTTTTGTTTTCATACCCATTATCGGGTAAGATCACTAGCTTCTCACCCGGCGAGGCTTTATTTAGTAGCCGTCGCGCTTGCAAGTCGACATACTCATCGGTTTGATAGTATTTATTTTCAAACTTTTTCGTATCAACTTCTAGCTCGAGTAACGCCACTTCCTGGGCAGTGCTATCGACACGAATTTGTTCTTTAAAGTTATCCTGGATCGCCTGGACAGCACCGACTACCAACATACCGACAACAAGCACTAAAACAACGCCAATCAAGCCACTAAGGCTAAAGCGTTTCTTGATCGCGGTGATAGTTGGGCGCATGATAAAATTGTAGTTTTTTATTTTTAGAGTCTTCTTATTACTATTGTATGCGCACCGCTGTTAAATTACAATATTCTGGTATACTGAGCAAAGTTGGTGCCTGCCGATAGTACTGCCATCATACCAACCAATTCTCATCATACGGGGCCGTAGCTCAGCGGTTAGAGCAGTCGGCTCATAACCGATTGGTCACTGGTTCAAATCCAGTCGGCCCCACCAGATTGCTACTTACTAAAATTGATTATATAATAATATCGACATTGTCAGATCTAAGGAGTCGAGATGTTCGGTATCACCCGCCGAGAAGCCAGGCTGCTTACGCGAACGAGCATTTTTGTGTTTGCGGTTTTCATGATTTTGACTATCGCGCTGTGGCTCGTAGGAGCATCAAAAGTCCTCATGTGGCTTGCCGTGAGCACGTGCGTAGTGAGTCTCGTCGCGTTCGTCATTATGCGTGTAAAGCGAGTAGATGCGCTATATCGCATGGCAGTACTAACGTCCGGCATGTCTGCTGGTGTCGGCGGTGTAATGGGCATCGCCATACTCGACCTCCTCGCCTGACAGCCATAGAACCAATAGCTCATATGTAGAGCGTCTGCGAAAGCAGAAGGTGGCGGGATCGCACCCCCTTGGTTCACGCTCCCCGTCTCAATTGAGACGGGGTTTTCATTATAAATCTCATAAAAATTTCCAACGGAACCCGCCACACGCACAGTGCGTAGGCGGGTCCCGTTCTCAGGAAGGTTCAGGCTGGGACGCCGTCATAGAGCACCGAGTCGGCCCACTTCTCGTAGCGCAGCTCAGTCAAGCCCTTGTCCGACGCGATCAGCGTCATGGCGTACTTGTCCGGCTTGAGCAGCGTGCGCCACGGCGTCTTGATCGACACCGTGACCTGCAGCAACGACGTCAACATGACCATCAGCAGCATGTTGGAGAGCCGCTTGGCGATGCACTGGTTAGGTCCGGCGCCGTACGGCATGTACTGCGAAGGCCTGGGTGTCGCCATGTGTGGAACGCCGTGCATCGCGAGCAACTTGGCATGCGCCAGGAGATTGACGATCAGCGTCATCCCCTCGCGCACCATGACACCATCGATCTCGGTGTCCTGCTCCACTCCGACGAAGAACATCGGGAATGCCGGATTGTTGTCGGTGAGCCGAACGACGAACGCCTGCACGCCCGTCAGGCCATGCAACTTCTCGTAGGTCAGCGGCTGAGCGCCGAGCGCGTTGTCGACCTCGGCCTTCAAACGCCTGAACTCGAGTGGATGGCGCGAAAGGTATCGCACCATCTTGGCGAACACCGACGCCACTGAGTCGAACCCGGCCACGAGCAGGCCGACAGCCTCGTCGCGTACATGTTGACGCGTGAAGCCTTCGGCCAGCATCCGGCTGACCACATCAGTTGCATCAGCGTTGGTTGCCCCTTCGGCCAGTCTGTCGATGATGGTGAATACCAGCGCGTCGAGACGCCTTCGAGCACCTCGATTGAGCTTGTCCGACCGCCGCTTCGTCTTCTGAGACAGCGACCACGGCAAGCGAGCCGCCATCTCTTCGAACACTTCGCCCGCGGCCTTGATGACCGAGGTCATCTCATGCCCATCAAGCGAGTCGCCGAACAGGTCGATCAGCAGCAGCCGTACACTGAAGCGCACAGCAGCGCTGTAGATCTCCGTACCGCTGGTGCCCCATGTCTGCATCTCACGCAGCCACTCGGCACGGGCAGTGTCGAATAGCGCCGCCGAGTGCGCAGGACTGAAATGCCCCTTGAGTACACCCGCCACGCTGTTGTGGTGACCGGGCTCGATCGACGTGAACAACGCGCCGCCGAGATACGCATCGCGCACGAACGCCGACATCGGGTCTCGATGCGGGAAATGCTTTGGAGCCTGGAGAATCCGGCTCACGTGCTCCGGAGCGGCAACAATCACCACTTTCCTGAACATCATGAGCGGTTCGCGCTTTCTGAGTGCTCGCAACGCCACAAGGTGGGCAGCAAGGCTAACAACAGATGCCACGAGTCATCACTTCCTTCCTGAAATGTTCGCTTTTGCGGACCATCCGCTCAGCGAATATATTTTACAACTTTAATGACTTATTAGCCAATAATTTGTATGAATAAAATACATACCCGCGCTACACGGAGCTCGGAAAAGTGCGATACTATGATAGAAGATTAAACAGGCATTACTTTATGACAAAAACGATTATCATTACCGGCGCCGCACACGGCCTTGGCAAAGCATTCGCCATCGGCTTATCGCGCGCAGGCTATAACATAGTGCTCGCCGGGCGCAACCAGGCGCAACTTGATGCAACCGCCAGTCGACTTGAGGGCGAATTTTTAACACAGCAGTGCGACATCACTCAACTCGATGACTGTCAGCAACTCATAAGCGCAGCAAAGAACAAGTTTGATACAATCGATATATTGATCAATAACGCCGGTATTTACACCAGCACCTCTTTTGTTGATACGCCAGCAGAACAGCTCAACCAGGTGTTTAACACCGTCGTTACGGGTACCGCTCAATTATCAAAACTGGCACTTGAGGCAATGGCAATCCAAAAATCAGGCCATATTATCTCAATTCTCGACATTGCCACCACCAAGGCACTCCCCGATTACAAGCCAGACGCCCCATCATCACTCGATCTAGCAGTCAAAGCCGCCAAAGATGAGTTCACTAAAGTGCTCCGCCGCGAAGCCGAGACCCATAATGTTGCGGTAACTGCTTTCTATATGAAATACGTTGCCAGCAACCTCGATATTGACGACACCGAATCAGCACCAAATGGCGCCACGCACCCAGCAGATGCCGTTAAATATATGCTGCAAACGCTTAATGACCGCGAGAGCGAATTCGAGTTACCACCAAGCTACAGTTAGTTGCTTTTTTAGCTAATTTATGTTACAATAGTATAGATGGGTAACACTGTTTTTTTGTGTTGCCCACGCTCCGTGAACAACTACCCGAAGAAGGTGCTATGATTGACAACTCGCTCGCCTTTCTGCGCAGGGCTGCCAAGGAGGCGGACCTTGCCAAAGAACTGATCGTGTCGGAGAGAAAGGTTTTCTGCCTCTCCGAAGCGGCGATGGACAAGGCGGTGGCCGTCCTGAGCGGCGCGCCCAACTGCAGGTACGAGACCGTGCCCGACCTCGATGTCGATCGTTTCTTGTGGGTTCGCGCCCGTGAAAACACGAACCCGGGGCAGCTGGCGTACATCCACCCGCTGTTCCGCGAGTACGGCAAGCAGGCTCGCAACCGAACGCTGTTCCAGCTCGTCACTTGCGTCATCCCCGAGAGGATGCTCAGGGGTCACATGGCCCCTGTCTTGACCGAGCAGATGATCATCGACATGGAGGTGCTGTACAAGCACTTCGCCAAGTCGGTCGACATGCTGGAGTGGCGCATGGCCGTCGCAACGTACAAAAGCGGCCTGGACGTCGATGAGCCCAGTCTCGATTCATTCGAGTTGCTGGTCAAATCTCGTGACAGCACCGACTTCGTCATCCACGCGCAAGAGCGAGAGGGCGACCCCTCGCTGGGCATCGAGCCCTACGGCGTCATGACTCTACGCGCAATGCTCTACCGCTCCTTCCTGGAGCGTTGCCGCATCGCGATCGCCTACATCTTGGCGCCTAGACTGCTCAGGGCGATCCTGGGCGTCAAGCGCCGCAAGAAGCGAGACTGACCAAGTTCACGGAGCTCCCCAGACGCGCCATCCAGGTGCGTCTGGGGCAGTTCCCCCACTTTCTTTCTACGTTTCCTTATCAAGCATCAGTGCCATATAGACGCCATTGGTCCAACCAAAACCATCCTGCAATTCATATTCACCGCCGCCACCAAGGTTGCCCGGTTCAAAAACATTATACTTTTCAACAAATTTCGATTGTGCGGCATAGACCGTATCGTTGGCCGCAAGCCAGCGATCTTTTATTTCATTCGCTAGTTGATTCAGACCATAATTGCGCAAGCCCACGATGGATGTGTACTGTAGCGGTGCCCAGCCATTGGGCGCGTCCCACTGTTGCGGCGTGTGTGTCAATGTCGTCGAGAGTCCTCCGGCCTGCAAAAAATGCGACTCTAAACGGTCGGCCACCCGTGACGCCTGAGTCGCCGAGGCAAGGTGCAAGAACAATGGGTAAACGCCCGCTAGCGTGTCGGCGCCAGTTTGCTGCTCGGCCACAAAATCAAAGTCATAATAAAAACCATTGTCTTCGTGCCAGCAATACTTTTGGATAGCTGCCGCACGCGCTGCAGCCTTTTTTTCAAATCGTTTTGCCAGAATACTTTGCTTTAGCACGCCATATGCTGTGGCAATTGTCTGCTCAAGTCCGTATAACAAGCAGTTCAAATCGACTGGAATAATGTCAGTCGTGTGAATCGTGCTGATATCCTGCGGGTCGCGAAACCAACGTGATGAGAAGTCCCAACCGCTTTCAGCACCGGCACGGATATCAAGATATACCTGGCTTGGCGTACGGCCATGTGCACGCATCGCCGCCTCAACGTCTTCTTTATAGCTTTCGGGCCGTGGAGTCTGCTTTTTATCATAGTAACGGTTTAAAAGGCTGCCGTCTGGCATCTGTACGACCCGCTGAGAAGCTTTTGCCCCTGAACGCGCCTCTTTACTGCCTTTCATCCAAAAGCGGTATTCTGCGAGCAAATACGGCAAATATTGCACATAGGTGCGCCGGCCTTTAGCTGCAGCAAGCAGGCGAACCATCTGCGCAAAAAAGGGTGGCTGCGAACGTGTCAAAAAATAGGTACGATTGGCAGTCGGTACATAGCCGATCTTACGAATCATGTACGCATAATTCTTCATCATGTCGTCGATCATTTCATAATGATTGCCAGCTGCGAGACCGATCATGATAAAGTATGAGTCCCAGTAAAACTGCTCCAAAAAACGGCCGCCTGGCACAATATATGGATACGGCAATGGCATTAACGAACCACGAGGTCGGTAAGTGCTGCGCGTCAGTACTGGCCATAGCTTTTCAATATGATCAGTTGCCGAACGATCAGACGATGCTTGGTACGTAGTGTCTTGCACCATGTAGTCTTTAAAATGAGCGTTCACAAAATCATGCAAATCAAACCCAGGCGCGAGTTTCGCTTTTTGGTAGGCTTTAGCAATCTGCTGCAATCGTCGTTCAGATACCAAATCGACAAACGTCTTGCCGTCAGGGTGGATCCGACGTAGTTGAACATCAGAAAAAAGCTCGCCGAGTACTTCGTCTGGCGCTTTGATCGCTGGCATAATACCGGTGATATTCGTAATGCTGGCTTTAATCTGCTTTTTTAGCATTAACCGCCCTGTATGATGATTATGTTTGTATGTCTCCCAACAGCGTAGCAAGAAAAACTTAAAAATAAAAATTTCGGGCCATTTGCCCGAATGCAAACAGCCCGAAACGTTTTGCTTGAAGCGCTGTTTGTTTGATTTAATTCTAGCATTAACGTAAGCACTATGGCAATGAGAAATTTACGACAGATAGTATTTATCCACAGATACAAAAAACACCCTCACGGCTGCAGTTAATGCATAGACCATGAGGATGTTTGAATAATCTAAGTGTGTCTAAAGTGTTTAGCTTTTTACGGTCTTCTTGATAGTCAAGAAACCATTGCGTGGGTTCTCAGTCACTTCGTAACCTGCTGGCAGGTCAGTTGGTTCGCCCTTTGCACCTTTTTCGTCCTTACAAAAGAAATAAATCGTCTGACTTTTGCCACCACGTAGTGTGACATCTTTCTTGTGAAGGTGGTATGTTACCCCTTTTGAGTTCGTGTGAGCGTAAGCTACAGTATCTGCCATGATCGTTTCTCCTCCTTTTAGCAGGCTTTACGAATTTAACCTTATATCCTTAGTACCAGAGCTGTCAATAGGTTTATGCTCTAAGCAGCCACCAGTAGTCGCTTGCTTGGCGAGCCGCCTTGCCCTCAGCTTAACCATCATGGCGGCGACGCACAATGAGCGACAGGACCAACTCAAGGAGTAAGCGAGCGAGTATAATGCTCCACAAGACCGCCGCCGCAAGCAACGTCAAGCCAGCGGCGTCGGGCGACCAATCTGGGCTAATAAAAACATATTCGTAGCGGTATGCCTGTGGCAAATCGGCCGCAAGTAACGGATCTTGGCCGGGCGCAGTTTGCCCAACTGCGTTTGCAACACACTGCGCATACGTCGAGAATGAAGCGGTTCTTCGTAGTTCCGCCTGGCAGTTTTTCTCCGATTCTTGATATTTCGCATCATTGACCGAGCCGCTATTGGTGACTTTGCCCACCGCAGCTTTGTAGTCTCGTTCGTAGGTTTTTTCGAGGCTGACTCGATCAAGCTGAGTGTTCATATGCTGACTAACGTACTGCTGAAAAGCATGCAACGCCTTGTTTGTCTCGGCATCATTGAGCGCGACATCGGCTGCTTTGACATTGTTGAAGAGTCGTATGGCTTCAATACTATTTGAACGGAGCAACAATACACCGCCAGCAGTCAAAGCTATAGCAACTAGTGTTAGCTGCCATAGCTTAAGCCCTCGGATAACCCGATAATGATGATGTATGTGACGCTTGACTCGGCCCACCCTAATGTTCACTCCTGCTGTTTGACTTTAGTATAGCGCACCAACACTAGCTACGGCGATAGATTGGGAAATCATGTGCGGCGATCAATAGTCCTAATAACGCGGCGGCGACATATTGCATCTGTAAACCAACTGTCTCGCCCGCGATGTATACCAAAAGCGCAGCGATTGCGAGTATTAATCCGCCGCCTATCGAGGCCATGACTTCACAGAGCGTTACAAAGGTAATGCGGAAGTCTTCATCGCGATCGGCGGTGTCATACAAACCTTTCATATAGGGCATGTAGTATCCCGTTGTCGTCACTTCATTCACAACATTAAATGCCAGCGCAGTCAACGGTGTCGTGATGACGAAACGACTCAAATGGAGTGTACTGTTAGCAATTACCGAGTACAGTAGCAGCTCGCGGCCACGCTTTTTATCAATCAAAACTCCGTATGCTTTTGCGATGAGTAGCGATGCCAAAATAGTGACTGAAGCAATACCACCGATCTGAGCGTATACCTCATTGGTGCCAGTTGTGAAAACAACAATAACAAGGAAAAGTGGCCAGATTACAGTCGAGGCTACAACATCAGTGCCAATGCCGATATGCGACATTAATGGTCGACTAAAGTCACGCCAAGGAAACCCCCGAAATCGTACTTGACGATGCGTTGCCACCGGCTCAGGCGTAAAGAATAGTGGCACTGCTGCGACCGCAAACAAAGCGATAGCAACGATAATTGTCACTTGTGGCCCAAACATCAAAGCAATCAAACCACCAAATAACGGGCTCAACGCCGTGCCAAAACGATCCATAATTTGCATGAAGCCGATTTCTTTGCCCATATGTTCAACGTGTTTAACTTTTGAAAAGTCGACGTTGTAGCTAATGTTGAACAAGCAGTTAGCAAACGACTGCAAAACACCGTAGGTAATAAGCATTGGCAGCCCAAGGTCGGGCACGAGATAGAGCGCGATAAACGAAGGGATAAACATCAAGTTGCTAAACAACGTACCATGCTTTGGCCCCATAAATGCAACAAGATACGCAGCCGGCAAACACAACAATGCTCGAACGACATAGTACAATGCGAAAAAGCCAAGGATAAACAGTACCGAGTAACCTGTTTGGAATAAGAAAACCGCCACAAAAACACCTATCAGGTTCAATGCCACCGAGCGAAGCATACGCACCGCATAGAGCTCAGCAAGCTCCGGAAAATCAACTTTGCGCCAGAAATGCTGGCGCCATAGGAGTCGACGGATGATTGAAGTAAAAATAGGTCTCATAAAAATATTAGCCCATACTTATTCATTTTATAAGCATAAGTATCTTTAGTGTAAGTATAGCGCATGCCAGCCTGATTGAGTAATACGAGGAGCTTGCGAAGCTATTGTAATTACATCATAATAGCTTTCATATGCGTATCTACTTTTCTGGAATTGGCGGTGTTGGTATTGGTCCACTCGCAGAGATTGCCGATGATGCAGGCTACTCCGTTGTTGGTTCTGACTTAGCAAAAAGCTCAATAACCGAAGCACTTGAGGCTCGTGGAATTACCATTCACATTGGCCAAGATGGTAGCGCACTTGAGAGTGAGCATGCCGCTCGACCAATCGACTGGTTTGTCTACACGTCGGCTCTCCCGCCCGAGCATCCTGAACTTGTGTTTGCACAGTCACATGGCATAAAGACGAGCAAGCGTGATGAGCTACTCGCGGCGATCATCGAAGATAAACAGCTCAAGCTACTTGCCGTCGCGGGCACTCATGGCAAAACGACCGTCACGGCTATGATCGTTTGGCTGTTTCAAACACTCAACCGCCCAGTAAGCTACTCTATTGGCGCGCCAATTTCTTTCGGTCCCAGTGGCGCTTATGATGACGAGAGCACTTTTTTCGTGTACGAATGTGATGAGTTTGATCGCAACTTTCTCCACTTTACACCGTTCATCGCAGCAATCCCTTCGATCGACTACGATCACATCGAGACATATCCGACCCAGCAAGAATATCAGCACGCATTCGCAACATTTATAAAACAGTCAAAAGTCGTCTTCATGTGGCAACACGATGCAGATTACGTTGGTGTTCTCGGCGAGCCCAATGTGCATACCCTGACGAGCAGAGAGCAGCCCACTGACGGCATTCCTTTGTTCGGTGAGCATTATCGCCACAATGCACGCATTGCGGCAGCTGCGGTGAGTCAAGCAACCGGTACGCCTGTCGAATCAATCCTCGGTCTTATCGAGCGCTTCCCTGGCACGCATCGTCGTTTTGAGCAGCTTGAAGAAAATATCTACAGTGACTACGGTCATCACCCAACCGAGATTGCAGCCGTTTTGCAAATGGCAAGCGAAATTAATGAACACATCGTTCTTGTCTACCAGCCGCATCAAAACCGAAGACAGCACGAATTGCAAAACCAATATACCGACTGCATGCGCGATGCCGAAGCAATCTACTGGCTTCCGACCTATTTGAGCCGCGAAGATCCTGCTCAAGCAATCCTTAGCCCTGAACAACTGAGCGCTCATCTGGTCAACAGAGCCGCCGTCCAGTATCCGGCCCTGGACGATGGCCTTTGGCAAACCATCAAGCAAGCTCAAAAAGAAGGTAAACTTGTTATCGTTATGGGCGCCGGTAGCGTTGACGGCTGGCTTCGAGAACAAATAGCGACAGCAAAACACTAAGCGCTTATGTAAAAGCGCGCTATACTATACGGTAATGGAATCAATCGACTTATTCTTAACGTCTACTATTTGGAAAAATGTCAGCGAGTGGCTACTTGGCCAAGGCATTCTGATTGTTGCGGTAATTCTGTTGGTTGTTATGGCCAATCATTTTATAGGCATGCTCATTGATCAGATTGTCCGCCACACGGTTCGCAACACTCGTTTTTCACACGTTGAAATTACTCAAGGGGACCTGACGAAACGTCAAGATACGCTGATTGGTTTGTTCATTGCCATTGCTCACACCACAATTTGGGCGATTGGCATCCTAATTATTGTTAAGGCGCTCATTCCCAATCTTGATTTCACACCGTTATTCGCAAGCGCGGGAATCATTGGCGTTGCGCTCGGTTTTGGCGCGCAATCAGTTATCAAAGATTTTTTGACCGGTATTTTTATTATCAGCGAAAACCAATATCGTGTTGGCGATATCATTGACATCGATACCGGTACAGGCGCAAGCGGCACGGTCGAGAAAGTCTCCGTTCGCTCAACTGTCGTGCGTGACGTTGACGGTAACGTCCACTATGTACCAAATGGCACCATTACCCACGTCATTAATAAAACGATGGGCTTCAGTAAAGTGAACTTCACCATCACCGTCATACCAGACACCAATATAGATAAGCTTGCAAAAATAATTGACGAGACCGGACTTAAAATGAGTGAATCTGACGCCTGGAAAGATCGCATTCTCGAAGCGCCACATTTCATCAACATCGGCACATTTACCGATGCAGCGCTCGAGGTCTTGATTGCAGGCAAAACCCAGCCCTCTCAGCAATGGTCAGTAACCGGTGAATTGCGTCGTCGTTTGCTTGTGGCGTTTCAAAGAAATAACATTCATCTTGCGCATACACCACTGGCGACATTTGCGGCGCCAATTCCCAAGAAACGACGCTAATCTTTACTGCTGTGCAGCTGGTGTTGTCTGGTCGCCAGCGGGAACATCAGCAGCATCTATGCCAAGCGGCGCATCATCAAGTACTGTCGAATCAAAACCACCCAGCTTACGCAGTTCATCGCGTCGCTTCGTTAGGTTGTCAATCTGAGCCTGTACTGCATCTTTCGTAATAGGGCTTGTGGTGTCAACTTTAGGCTGACTGCTGGCATCTTCTGACGGACGTAAGTCTTTACGAATATCGGCATATTTAGGCTTACTCAGATCTATCCTCGACAAATTACTGCTAAAATAAAGCGCCATATTAATACCAGTAAGCAGTAGAGCCGTGCCAATAGCTACTGTTAAAGCAAGCGGCAAACCAAACCGGCGAACATTCTCGGGCTCTTCTGGTGCGTCGGTTGGTGGTCGCGGCGTTGTCGGTGTTGGCACTTCTACAGACATACTTAATTACTACTTCCTGGTGTATCAGTTGTTGTCGGGGCAGACGAATTAATGACGGGCGTATAGCGAGCTTTCAATTTCTCTAGCTCGGCAATGTACTCGGTTATGAGCGTGTCGGCTTGCTTCACCGATTGCGCAAGTGTTGCGCGATCAATACGCGCTTTATCAAGCCAATCATTCATCGTGTCGGGCGTGTTCTGACAGTCGGAATGTATCGCGCCCGTCAAATCATCGGTATAGATGCTATACTGACTTCCAAACTGCGCACGACCAACAACATCTTGTAAATCAGCGGCAATACGAATTAATTCAGGGGCATCAACTTTGTTGGTAGCGATTCGACTATTAAAGGCTGAGATGTATGGTAGAAGATCTTGATCATATGAACGCCCTCGCTTAATACGGTCGGCCGCTTCAGTTTTTTGCACTGAAGTTAGACGCGTTTTCAGGTCTGCGCAACGCCCTTTTATAAGCTGAAGACGCTCGGCGGTCGGTTCAGAGGCATGTACGGTACTTGCTGATGCGAACGACACAGAAGTAACCGATAATAGTACTGCGATACCCCATAAAAAAAGATGTCGATAACGAACTTTTTTCAGACGTGTGTTTTTATTCCCAGGCAATTGCATACAAACTATTATGATACCTGGCCCTGACCTGTCAAATAGAAATCATTATCACGCTGTTCTATTAGGCCGTCATTGAGTAGATCGGAAACAATATTAGAAACGCGTGCATCTGACAGCTTCATCTCTAATGCACCTAATGTGATAGGAGATGCCATCACTAGCCGCAATATTTGTCCACGTATCTGTCGTGCTGATCCAGCAAAACGACTTTGCTTTTTATAGTGTTTGCTCTGTGCATTATTGCTTGGTTGTGTTGCTTTGAGGTGACTGCCATAGTCCATGAGTGCCCAGTACCATTCTCGTGGATTTTTTGTATCAATTGATGCTGCAAGCACGGACATAATATCTTTGTCGGTTACATTGCGTATGCCTGCAAAAAAATGATGCATATAGACAGTACGAACGTTTGTCTCGATATAAAGAGCCGGCTGATTGAAAGCATAGGCCATTATCGCTCCTGCAGTATTAATACCGACTCCCGGTAGCGACATGAGCTCATTGATTGATGCGGGAAAGACGCCAGCATACTCTTGGCAAACTTTTTTTGCGGCTTCGTGCAAAAAACGAGCCCGTCGATTATATCCAAGCCCCATCCACGCAGTGATAACATCGGCAAGAGGTGCCGCCGCAAGCGCCTGTGCCGTGGGAAACCGTTGTACAAAGGCAGCAAACTTGGGCAGCACTCGGCTCACTTGTGTCTGCTGAAGCATAATTTCACTCACAAGCACAAAGTACGGCTGCGTGTCCTCTCTCCAAGGCATGTGGCGAGCATTGGCTCGGTAATACTCAATAACGGTGTGGCGAAAAGACTCAATAGTCGTGGCGTCTACGGCGGAGGTTGTGCTGGGTGCCTTTTGCATCTCTTGATTGTAACAAAGCATAGACTTGAGATACCAACAATAATTGCCAAAACCAGCGCCAACCAAAACCAAATTGCTCGCGGTGAGCGGGATTGTTCGGCCGATGCTTTTTGCGTGAGTGCATTCATACTTTTTATGCTTGGTTGTACTCTCACTATAGCAGCCGGCCTGCTAGCACCAAAGCCTGTTTGTGGTGGATGAGTCACGTGCTGAGCTGCGAGCGATGTACTTCCAGTATTCAGAGCAGGCGTAAAGTTAAACTCAACCCGATGATTACCCGTAAGTACTGCTTTTACGGGTAATGATTCTTTGCCACTCTCATCAAGTGTCGCCACGGCCAATTCGACATCTTCTGATGGCAGATCAGTGATTTGTATCGCCGGGGTTGGCGTCACCGCCAGCATATCGCCAGCTGCCGTTCGCACAACATAGCTTAATGGTGATGTGGTAGCCTTCTCGGTTCGTCTCCATGTTACAAGTGCCGTATTTGTATCAACTCGCCGTGACACAATCTGGTCAATGGTCGGCGTTGTCACGGAATTGTCCTGTGACTGATGTACCGTAATCGATACCGGGACTGTGTAGCTATTGTATCCCGCACCTCGCTCGCTCTGACCCACCAGCGTCTTAACGCGTGCATAGCCACTATGATTGCCAACTCGTCCGAGCCGCAGCGGCTCAGTGCCATTTGCAATCCCCGTTCCCGACAGCTCAAACACGCCGTCTCCATCCAAGTCCCACTCATAAACAATGTTCGACATTGCCGTAGCAGCAGCGATCGAGCCATTTGAGGTATCTGTTGTGCGTAGATAGAAATCCTGATCAATTATCGCATCGACTGGCACCGCACGAAATGTTGGTACGCCTGCAAATGTTCCGACAACGCGCCAATAACAATACTGCGTACAACCATACGATACCGGCTGGCCACCCAAGATGGCACTCAGCGCATCGAGCGGCCCAGCCTCTCCGCCTTGATATGCACGAGTATTGACCGTTGTGAATGTTGCTATGGCGAAACGAAAGCCGATATTGTACTCTGCAAAACTCTTCGCAACCCGCTTTGTCTCATCGCTATCTTGATAGGCAAGCTTCGCTAACTCATCGTTTACATTAGCCGCAGCCTCAGTTGCATGCCAGCCAGTCGACTGCGATTTTACGTGCGCCAGTACAACCCTTTGTGCATCCTCGCGCCATGGCAGGCGCGCTGCCGTGAGCAGCCCCTGCCGAAGATCGGTCTGCTGTAATGTTGCGTAGCCAGTACTTCCATCGCGCAGCTTCGCAAGGGTATCAACAAATACATCAATGCTGTTCGTAAAATCAAGTAGTACTCGAGGCGCCTGGCCTACCTCCGAAAAGCCAACCGCCGCAATGCGGACATCGCACGCCGACATACTCAAGTTCGTCGCTTCTGATCGAAGCACATCTTGTTCGTAGAATCCGCTCCGTCGCATTGCTTCACCTGTATCCAATACCAAAACAACATCGAGCTTTTCTGGCGCACAATTACGATCCGGCAAAACTCGCTGACGACGCAAGCTGAGTGCGATTGCCTCGCCCGCCTCTTTGGCTCCTCGAATTATCTCACGCTGGCGATACTTACTATGCTCATCAAAATACAGCGAATGTGTGCATATGCCATCTCGATCACGACACCAACTACCAACTTTTTGCTGCAATGCGCGTGGGAGATAGGGCAAACGCTTGCCAAGAATGCCGTAGCTTTCTGATGCTGCAGTCCCCCGATACCAAGCTCCAACGGCAACATCCCCAGTTTCTTTATAATTTAAAGTTGGATCACCAAACAATTGGACTGAGATGATCGCATCATCATACGGCCTCATTCGTGCGTCCCCAAGTGCGTCGCCTATAACCTGCGCCCCTTGAGAATATCCCGCTAAAACAAATTGGGTAGTATTACAGATAAAGCGCTTGTTTATCGGTGAACGTAAAAACTCGAAAAGCACTTCGCGCCCAGCATCAAGACTCGACTTATACTGACCAACCTGCAGCCAAGACACGGTCAGTGTCGCGCCAACAGCATTGACTGCTTGCGGCGCCCATATTCGCGGGTCGCCGCTCGGCAAACCCGCGACACCAACTGCGGGATATGTCCCCTGTGTACCGATGAGCGACGGCCCCAGCTCCACATAGCCAACTTGAGTGCTGTGCGACACATAGCTGGCCACTCCCTCGCGGAACAATCGTTCTTCATCAGCACCAAGTGGCTGTCCTGAGCCGCGAGCATAAATGACCATAACACTTTTACAGTCACCGTTCTCGGCGAGCACTTGCTTGGTTGCAACATGCCCCATAAACCAAACCACACCTGCAGCAAGCCCGGTCGCGACAACCTTAACACCAACGTATCTTTGTTTTTTAGAAGTCATGCCCGAATGCTAGCATCGCATCTTGCTTGTCAAAAATGCCTTATGCTAACAAAAATAGGCTGACCTCTTGAAGATTACGCGTGATTTCATTAAATCATTTCATTAAGCGCTACAATGGAGGTATGCACCCAGTCATCTCTCGCGCAATTGCCCAGCAGGCCGCCAACCACCTTTCAGCAACCGACCAAGCACTGCGACCAGTCATTGCTCGGCATGGACTGTGCACTATTGCACCACATGTCGACTATTACCCCGAGCTTGTCCGTTCTATAATTGGCCAGCAACTAAGCGTCAAAGCGGCCGCCAGCATCGCCAACCGTTTTACAGGGTTATTTGATAATCAATTTCCCTCACCCGGACAAATCCTTTCCGTCTCGCCAGAATCACTACGCGAAGTAGGATTCAGTCGAGCTAAAGCATTGTACGTTCAAGATCTAGCGCGTCATGTACTCGACGGCCGACTCTCTTTTGATGCACTTGACCAGCAATCCAACGAGCACATTATCGAGAATCTAACCGCCGTCAAAGGCATCGGTGAATGGACAGCCCACATGTTTCTCGTGTTTGCTATGGGCCGAACCGACGTTCTACCCATCGGCGACTTAGGTGTCCGTACAGCTGCAATGAAGCTTTACAGCCTCCCTGCCCTACCTTCTGCCAGTGAGCTAAAAGCAGTAGCTCAAGAGCACCAATGGCACCCCTATGAGTCAATTGCTAGTTGGTACTTGTGGCAAAGCCTTGATAATGCACCTAAGGTGCCAACCGATTAATATCCCGCGGGAACAAAGTCGCTTCCTTAACGTTGTTTAAGCCAATGAGCTTCTGCGTCAAACGCTCTAGACCGAGGCCAAAGCCACCGTGCGGCGGCATACCGTAGCGCATGGCGTTGAGTAGTGGCAAAAATCCGGGATCTTCAGGATCACCATGCGCAAGGTCTTTAAGCTGCTGCACAACTTTAGCGTACACGTTCTCTCGCATACTCCCTGTCGTAATCTCTACACCGCGAAAGAGCAAGTCGACTCGATCGGCGATCTCAGGGTTTTGCTCATTTGCCTTATGATAGAACTTCATTTCGCTCGCTGGCCATTCGCTGACGAATACTGCTTCAGACCCAAGATTCTTTTTTGCGTACTCGCAAATCCAGCGCTCTTCGTCAGGACGTAAGTCTTTTTCGCCAACGCTATTCTCGCCAGTCGCCTTCGAATACTTCTCATGAATCTCAGCCATTGAGATCGTAGGAATCTCAGCTGGCAAAACAGGTTTTGTGGTGTTCCAGCGCTTTAATTCTGGCTCATGCGCCGCCCATACTTCGTCGACAACAGCATTCAATAATCCGCTCAAAAATGACTTTAGATCTTCCAGCGTAATAAAGCCCATCTCACCATCTACTGACGTATATTCAGTCATATGTCGAGTTGTCGCACTTGCCTCGGCGCGATAGACTGGCGCAATCTCATACGCGCGCTCGAATACCCCAACCATCATCTGCTTATAAAATTGCGGGCTCTGTGCAAGCGTTGCAATCTTACCAAAGTAATCAAGCGTAAATACTTCCGCCCCACCTTCGGTTGCCTCAGCGAGCAGTTTTGGCGTATGCATCTCGGTAAAATGATGGGCGTCGAAATGACTACGGATACTCTTTGTCACCGTTGCTTGAATTTCAAAAATAGCTCGTTCCTGCAAGTTGCGCAGTCCTATGACTCGGTTGTCGAATAACGTTTCGAGATTGTCTGGCTTATGGCCAAGCGGTTTGTCGATCTCAATTGGTGGTTCATCAGTAACCGGCACTAGAACAGTGATCTTAGCATCATGCAGCTCAGCGCCTCCTGGTGCTCGTTCTTCGCTTGTCACCTGCCCGCTTACCGCAAGCACTGTTCCGACCTGTAAGCCACGAAGCTTCTCAACCTCATCCTTGTCCTTGATAACCACCTGCACCAAACCAGCTCGGTCGCGAACATTAATAAACGTCAGTCCACCAAGCAAACGCTTTTTATGAAGCCAGCCTTTGACTTCGATTGTTTTTCCTACGTGCAAATGGGCATCGCGAGTGATCGTTCGTTCCATAAAGATTATTTCCTGACTATATTGTTAGCGAGATTTAGTAATGATTACTATAGTTATACCATATTTAGACGTCATTACGCTGGGCTGGTAGATTATTCTTTCTTGGATTTTTTTCTGCGACAGCTCGCAAATCATGATATTCGTCAAACTCATCAATAATTTTATGTCCAAGCAATGTCTCAACCACGTCCTCGAGACTCAAAAGACCGACAGTCTCGCGATAATTATTAACTACGATAAACAAATGATGGTGCGTCCTCAGGAAGGCTGCGAGCGCGGCATCAAGCCCATGATCCTCACGGATATAAAATACTTCTGGCTCCATCGCATCCCGCGCAAGCTTAACGTCCTTGTGGAGCGGCACCAGGTTATGCATATAGAGCATCCCCACCACATGATCAAGATCCTCCGCATACACCGGGAATCGACTGTGGCCGCTCTTGTGCAATCGATTCAGCACAACTGGCCCAAGCGTTTCAGTTTCGCGCACTGCCTCAATCACAGGGCCTGGCGTCATAACATCAATCACCCGCTTATCGCCAAACGCCAAACCATGCTCAAGCATCGTGCGCTCACGAGTGCTCAGGACATTTGTTTCAGCCAACTTATCGATGAGCTCTTGCTTTGAATAAACAAATGCCTGATCAGAAGCCATATCAGCCTCCGTGCGAAACCAGCGCAGAACTGGCCGGGCTTTCTCGGCAGCACGTAGAATAAACGGCTCGTATTGCGCATAGAGCTGCCCAGCCGTACGAACGACTAGTGGCGCACGCACAGTTGCTTCAATCTGCAGCAACACAATAAACATTACTAAGATTGACCACCACGGACCAATCAGGCCCACCGTTACCACGATGACAATAACAAATAAAAGCGTTTCGCTCAGATACTTTAACTCACGTACATCCGCAAGCAAACCGTCCCGACGCAAGCTATACTGAGCACTATCATCACCGTCCGCTGCCCGACGACGCAACTCGTACTCCGACACCGCGCTCGACTGCAATCGCACGGCGCGGAGCGTGATTAACGCCCCCCACAACAGTACATCAATAATCACGAAGAAAATAAACAACATCTTCATTTGATTGTAGCACGCACGCCCCCTAGTAAAGTGCTTCGTAGGACGTTATTATAAGAACTACTGATGCCGAAATGTCTGAGAGGAGACGAAAATATATGGATAAATGGAAATGGGTAATTTTTGCCGGAATTGCAGTACTCGCAATCGGTGGTCTTATATTAACGAAGCCGCAAGCAGCAACCTTCAACGGCGATCCTGCCAAGATCGTAGCGGGCGACCATGTCTACGGCAATAAAGACGCCAAAGTCGTTGTCATTGAATATGCCGACTTCCAATGTCCTGGCTGTGGCGCACTCTTTTCACCACTTAAAGAAGCGAAGGAAGCATACAAGGATAAAGTTGCTTTTGTTTACCGCTACATGCCGCTGACATCGATTCACCCGAATGCGAAGGCCGCAGCCGCATCTGCTGAAGCTGCTGGACGCCAGAATAAATTCTGGGAGATGCATGATTTGCTCTATAGCAACCAAAATCAGTGGTCCGAGGCTTCTTCAAGCAGCCGCGGCGGTTACTTTGAAGCGTTTGCCCAGCAATTAGGCCTCAACATGGATCAGTATCGTAAAGATATTGCTAGCCAAGAAGTGTCAGATCGAATCGCTTACGACCTTGCCATAGCGAACAAAGCGGGGCTGCAGCTCAGCACGCCGACCGTCGTCATTAATGGCGTCACTATCGAGAGCACTAAGTTCTCTGAGCAATCAAATGGCCAAAGCGTCTTTAGCGCCAAGAAGATCAGCGAAGTGCTCGATGCTCAGCTCAAAGCCGTTGGTGAGACACCACCGTCCGCCGCCGCACCAAGCACGACATCCGAAACACCCGTCACTCAATCAAACGAAAATCAGTAACATAAAAGAGCCGTGAAAGATCACGGCTCTTTTTCTATACTTCAAAAAACTAAAACACCCGCCCGAAATGTTTATAAGCATTTACTGGGCGGGTGCGACGTCTATTGTGAGCTAATCAGTACGAAAGGTACGTGATTAGTGCGCGATATATTCGAGCCAAGTTGGCGCAACGTCTACCGGTATCCGTTTGCTCCTTGAAGGAACGACACGGATGGTGATAGGCATATGGTAACTCCTTGTTAAGTGGTAATGCACCAAAGACAGGTGTCTAGCCCCTAAGCATTTTCCGTATTGGCCTGTGTGACGCGGTTGCTGCGTTGGATCGGAAAATTGCGTCCTTTGGAAAACAAATTGTGTCTTCTGATGACCTTGCAAAAAACACAAAAAGTAGTATAGCAAACATTTTACTTATTGTCAATACTACAGCGAACCGCAAGCGTTATAAACTTGGCCTCTGGCCCCTGTTAAAAGCTAAATAATGCGACGTTTGCGCGCCCACATCAAAAGCAGCACTGTCGCCACCACGACGACCGTTATAAGCAGTACAAATCCACGCAAATCATGGGCATCGTCGGTCTTCGTTTGAAAGGGCAAATCAATGTTCATGCCATACATACCGAAAAAGACATTTGGCAAAGTAATCGCAACCGTTGCTGCGGTCAACCACTTCATCGAGCGGTTCAAGTTGTTACTGGCGATTGTCGAATAGGCATCGCGAATACTGGCCACTGTTTTGATATTACTACGACACGCTTCGATTGATTGCTCGTTATTCAGCAGCAAGTCCTCTACCAAATCTTGGTCTTCATGGTATAGCTGAATATGCCGTCCAAGCAATAGCCTCCTGAGAATAGCAGTCGTTGGCAGCAGTGCCGAGAGGAATTCGTTGAGCTCATCTTCAATCATGACAAAATTAACAAAATCATCATTGTTAATGTCATGCTGCTTCAGTTGTACCCGCATAAATTTGATCTGTCGGCCAACATTATTGATAAATGTCTCATACTGATCGGCAATTTGCGACAATATCTGCAAGAGAAGCTTTGTACGCTGAGTAGTTGCAAAATCAATCTTGCCGCTGATAAAGCGTTGGATGCGCGGCAGGTCTCGAGTCGCAATGGTCATAAAAATATTCGGACCTATCACGAACAGCAGCGGCGCAGTCGTTATCTCAACATCTTCTGTCGTAAACGCGTAACGCACAAAGATATAGCTCGTGTCGCCCTCTTTTTCAAGCCGAGGCATCTCTTCGGCATCAAGTGAGTCTTGAAGATGGCCGGCATCAAGCTTAAAGTCACGAACAAGCGACTCTATCTCTTGTTCGGTTGGACTCTCAACACACACCCAAGCACCCGATTGGTATTCAGGGAGTTCGTTGACGGTTTTTGAGCGGAGGTTTTTATAAAAGTATCGAATCATAAGCGTGAGCACTATATACTAAGGGTTAGTATACGCGCAAAAACCGTTATAAACAAAGCCTGTTAATGAATACTCCAAAACTTCGCCACGAGCTTCGCAAGAGCCGACACAAAGTACGCTTGCCATTTGGTGCACAGCGTTTTTTATCAGTGCTTGAAGGTGTCGAGGGCGGCTTTGCAATTAGCACTGGCGTCGTAGCAGGGCTAAGCTTTGCCAGTATTACCGACCGGCGATTACTGCTAACAACAGCGGCGATTAGTATAATGGTCAATGGCTTTAACGCTGCCGCCATGAAATACACTGCCGAACACTACGAGGATGAGCTGGATGGCAAAGAAAAGCACCATAAGGCCGAAGCCTATCTATTGCCCGCCGCTATAGAATTTACAGCCTATTTCATTATTTGCGGCATAACACTATTGCCACTCATGTTCTTTCCCTATCATGTCGAAGCGGTGATTTGGTGCGTTACGCTAACAACGTTAGTGCTATTCGCAGCTGGAGCCTGGAAAGGCTATTTGTTGAGCATGAGAAAGCCACTGCACGACGGTATCGAGCTGGCACTACTTGGTTTATTCATTGTCGGTGTTGGTGCGATGGCTGGATTCTTGATCAACCTATAGCGTGGATGGGTCGGGCAAGGCGATTCGGCACGCCGTATTCGGCCCAATATTACCCGATGATGTTGCGCCAGTTGTGTCGACGTTCGCCACTCCTGTTATGCCTGGCACAATCGGTCGAAGGATACAGTCTTGGTTGTTACCTTCGAGGACATAAATTAATGCCGGATAATTAGCAACACCGTTTATGGCGTCCGTCGACCGTAAGCTAATGCTTCGGTAGATAACAGTCCCCGTACCTGCGAGTGGCTGACTTGGGAAAGTCGGCAAGCTGGGGGCGTATGCCTGCAGCGCGGCATTCATTGGAGCATTCGGATGTTTTACGTTTGTCGAAGCGAAACAATCTTCATCCGGGTTAGCGTCCATGTCAGTCGGCAAATAACCGCTACCGAGGCAGTTATGGCCGCCTGTTGCAGCGTATGGCGGATACTTATTATTGTCAGCAATGTAAATCTTGAATAATTTAACCCATTCTTTAGCGTCGGCAATTCGCTCGGTGTTACGCGCTTGACGCTGCGTTTGCGTAAAGCTAGAGATAACAATGACCGCCAAAATACCTATCACGACGATGACAATAAGCAGTTCGACGATTGTGAAGCCTTGATTTTTAGTTTTAAGCATAGCGTTAGCATTATTGTAGCATGTAACACACCGGCCTTGGACATCAGCCCAAAGCCATGAGATACTAAGAACAAATGGTGGAAAAAAACTAACACGTATGGCAGGGGATGTCTTTGGCGAGTTAAGCCTTATTATTGCGATTGCCACAGGCATCAGCTTAATTATGCGCTGGCTTAAACAGCCGCTGCTCGTCGGCTACATTCTGACTGGTATCATTGTTGGGCCGTCATTTTTGCATGTCATAGGCAACGGCCCGGCGTTTGAAAACTTTAGTGAAATTGGCATTGCCTTGTTGCTCTTTATTATTGGCCTTGAGCTAAAATTAAGTGTCATAAAAACACTCGGTAAGACAGTTATGCTGACAGCAATAACTACGATCGTGGGCATCGGTCTTATTGGCTATCTGACATGCTTGACGCTAGGATTCCCCCCACAAGCTTCCCTGCTAATGGCAACTGCCCTCACCTTCTCCAGCACGATCATCATCGTCAAAGTATTTAATGACCGTAAAGAAAGCGGTCGTCTATACGCTCAAATCGCTATTGGTGTTCTGTTGTTTGAAGATATACTCGCGACGATAGCGCTGCTATTTGTTAACTCTGGCGACACCGACACAAGCCTGCTTACGCCAATCGCTTCAATACCCTTTGCGCAAGATTTTGAACGTGACCTCCAAAACTTTTTGATAGGCACTGATACATTAACGATATTTAATCTAATTATTAAGGGTGCCTTGCTTGCCGGGATGTTATGGGTGGCGAGCAGCAAACTCTTACCTAAAGTGGCGCATCACGTCGCCAAATCTCCAGAACTACTGTTTCTTAGCGCTATTGCCTGGGGCTTTGGCATCGCAAGCATCTTTAAGCTGGCTGGCTTCTCAATCGAGATCGGCGCCTTGTTTGCTGGCGTAGCCTTGTCGTCGCTTCCGTATACCCAAGAGATTGGCGCCCGACTCAAGCCACTTCGTGATTTCTTTATCGTGCTGTTCTTTGTCGTGCTTGGCGAATCGCTTGAGATGGATAACTTGCTGGCGGCACTTGGCCCAGCCTTAATTCTTTCGGCAGTGGTATTACTGTCAAAGCCGATATTGGTCATGACAAGTCTCGGTTTCTTGGGCTACACAAAACGTACTAGTTTTAAAGCGGCCGTACCTCTATCGCAGATTAGTGAATTCTCGATTATCCTGGTTGTGCTTGGCGTCAGTAGTGGTATCGTCGATCATCATGCAGCAGCCGTCATCACCCTCGTTGCTATTATCACGATTGGTGCCTCGGCCTATCTCATGCAATACGACAGTGTCTTGTTCGCCCGTTTCGGCAAAGGCCTACAGCTCTTTGAACGACGGGTTATCCGTGAACATAGACACCACCAAGATATCTATCCACTTGTGCTTTTTGGCTACAAAAAAGGTGGCCATGAATTTATCAAAGCTTTCGAGAGCATGCATAAGAAGTTCGTTATTGTTGACTATAATCCAGAAGTTATTGAGAGCCTTGAACGCCAGCGTTTTAACGTCATGTACGGTGATGCGACTGATAGCGAACTACTCGATGAGCTCAACCTGCCAAAGGTGAAATTATTTGTTAGTACAATCGGCGACCATGCAACTAATATTTGGTTAGTGAAGCATATTACCGCGCATAACAAAGAGGCCGTTATTATCTGCAACTCAGAGAATTATAATGATGCCGCCGAACTTTACCGGCATGGGGCAACCTATGTTATGATTCCGCACTACATCGGCTCAGAACGTATCAGCAGCTTCATAAAACGCAACGGCCTTAATAAAGGACATTTCGACCGTTACCGTGAAAAACATCTCGTCTCAATCGGTCGAGCCGCACTCAGCCATCAGCATTTATCGTAAAGCTGCTTGCTTCGCCTTTCGCTCACGTCGCTGCTGCTCTTTTTGACGCCAATGCGCACGGCCTTCATTAAGCGATAAGGTAAAAATTGCGATGACACCTAACTGTCTCTGCCCAGGAGCACTTTGATTGTGATAGATGATCGATCCATCGCTCAGAGCCTCACCTTTGCACGCGGGACAGTATATGCCCTCTTTCGTTATTTTCGCATCAACTACTTTGCCACAATTCGGGAGCGGACAGGTGACACAGCGGAGCGTATCGCTGCTTACCATGCCCATTGACTCTATAATCTGTGTTGTCGAACCTGCATTATCCGGACAGTCACCACTAAAATCACCTTGCGCTTGATGTGTTGTTACCGTAGCATCACTGATTGACTCAACAACATGCCCATGCAACTGCGCATCAATTGCCGCAGCCGCTCGTTGGCGCAATGCTTCGAGTTTTGGCGCTCGCTGCTTGGGGTCACGCACGGCCGCTACCACAGCGTCAACTGCGCGCATGTGTTCATCAAATAAGCTTGTCTGTGACTGCACATACGATAACGCGTCTTGCTTTGTTGCAAAGCGGCTGCCCGCGTACCATGTGCCACCTAGTTGTTCGCGCAGCACTTCGTCATAACTGCTTCGTGCTAGAGCTGGTAAAAATTCAGCTTCTTGATCAGTTGCCGTAAAGACGTGACGTCGAGCCAAAAATTGTTCCGAGCTTATGTCATCTGGCACTTCGGTATCACCGAATGCTGCCGCCACCGCTCTTAGACCCTGCATGTTCGACTGGTCGAGTGATATCGTCGTCGAACGAACTCGGGCTCCATCGGCTTGATACATACGGACCATCGATCGAAGCCTTTGACGATTGTATCCGCCAATCGTCGCAGTGCCGTCGCGCACAGCATCAGGCACCGGTGAAATAATCAGCAACATATTACCGTCAAGCTCGCCACGGGCTAAGGCCTCTACCCAGTATGCTTCATCTTCTTCAAGCATCGCTCGCTCTGCTTCAAAAGCATTCTCTGGCTCAATTTCTGCGCGGCGCTGGGCCACTGCTACCCAACGCCCAATTACTTCGGCGAAACGATCACCAAACTCAGAGTAAACATGTCCAGCATCATCGACGGTAAAGTCAATTGGAGTCTCAAGTGACAAGCTTAAACGCTCCGATATATCGGTCGCCTCTTCAAAGCGACGAAAAGCTTCGTAGCGTTCATGATTTTCTTGCTGCCAATATTCGGCGCTAGCGCCACCAGTTGTATTCTGTAATTGAGACATTGTTCCTGCTCGGGAAACGCGAGATACCACACGCTAGACGCGCGGCCAAGTAGCTCAATCTGTGTCGGACTTTAACCGTTGCGGCACAGCGCATGAGTTTCACATGCTTCCAGATTGATACGGCGTTTATACCATTAATTGATAGTGTTTATGATTCATATTAAGTATACAACTCTACCTGTAGCGTTGCTATAGTAAAAATAACACTACAGATAGCGTAGGTTACTTTTTAGTGGCGTCAGTTGCTGCTTTGTTATCACCGATGTCAACACTATCAACGTTAACCAAGATGTTATCTTTTTCTCGATAAATATACGCTTTGCGCGACTTTGCATAGATGAGCAATTGGTCACCGTTTTCAGCGTTCGCAAAAAAGGCCTGCTGTGTCAATTTTGTCTTATCTTTAATCTCGGCGATGGCTGGTGTTTCATTTGGCAGAATAATCAGTTTGCGTACCTTATCGGTGATTGCCTGGGCGCTTTCTTGAGATGAGCCACCAGCACCGGCGTTATTACGCAGGTCAAAGTATTGCTTTGCAAAGAAACCAGCCGTAGCAATGGCTGCGAGTAATAGCACACCGACTGCGACAACAAGTATTTTGTTGCTTCTCTCCTGTTTGTTCTTGGCTCCGATGCGCATTAATTCTCCATAAGCGTTATGATCGTTAGTTATTATAGTAGCATAGACAAAGATAGTCGTCGCGTGACACTGCATACAGCAAACATTCTAGACATTATAAGTATGATAAGTTATACTAATCATACTTATGAAAGAGCAGGCAAAAAAGACATCAGGCCAGGCGTTTTATGGCGTCGCAACGATAGGCACAAAAGGCCAAGTCGTTATTCCTGCTGAAGCACGCGAAGAAATGAGTATTCAACCCGGCGACAAAGTAATCGTTATCGGCAGGCAACACCCAACAAAAGGGTTTGGCATGATATGCATCTGCCCAGTCGAGAGCGCCGAACAATTCGTCAATGAATTAACCAGCCAAATAACCCGCACGCAAGAAGCTATTAAGCAAGCGCGTAGCGACAATAACTAAGCACTAAGGAAAGTAAACAAGAGTATATGTTACACGATATTCCGCATCGTCAAAAAATAACCGTCATGATTGCCGTCATGAGCGCCATGTTCTTGGCCGCACTCGACCAAACGATCATCGGCACCGCCCTGGGCCGTATCGTCGAAGAATTCAACAGCTTCGAAGCTCTTAGTTGGATCGTTACCGCATACTTAGTCACAAGTACTATTACTGTCCCAATTGCTGGTAAATTATCTGACATGTTTGGCCGTCGCAACATGCTACTCACAGGTGTCGCCTTATTTACGATCGCTTCGTTCCTGAGTGGTGCGTCGCCAAATATTGAATCGTTGATTGCCGCTCGCGCCTTTCAAGGTATCGGTGGCGGTATTTTATTCAGTAGCGCCTTTACGATTATCGGTGACCTGTTTAGTCCAAAAGAGCGTGGTAAATGGCAAGGTATTTTTGGTGCCGTCTTTGGTATATCGTCGGTCGTTGGCCCACTTTTGGGTGGGTACCTCACCGACAGTCACAATCTCCTCGGCTTAACAACGAGCTGGCGCTGGACGTTCTTCATCAACATCCCTGTTGGCTTGGCGGTGCTAGTCCTGATTGCAAAGACATGCCCTAACTTTAAACACGAAGTTAAACACAAGATCGACTTTCTCGGTGCCGGGCTTCTGGCCGTTGCGTTAACATCACTGATCTTTGCTTGTGAAAATACTGATGCCATCTTTAAAGGGCTCATCGACAGTCTCAACATTACCGGTCCAATACTCAAAGCAGCTTTCTGGACAGTTGCTGCAATCTTCACCGGCCTATTCATAGCAGCAGAAAAGCGTGCCGCTTCACCTATCGTGCCTCTTAGTTTATTCAAGCGCCCAGTGTTCCGCCTGACAATGCCGATTGTCGTGCTCTACGGTGCTGCCTTCTTGGGCGCGATCCTCTACGTTACACAGTTCTTGCAACAAGTACTTGGTGCATCAGCTACTAATTCTGGACTCATGCTTATGCCGCTTATTATCGGTTTATCTGGTGCCAGTGCCATTAGTGGACGTATCGTCAGCACCGGACTCCCCTACAAGCGTATTCTTGTAAGTGGTATCTTGGTTGTCGCGCTTGGTATGCTTTCGCTCACAACGCTTACCGTCGACAGCACGTTCATTGATGTCGCGTGGCGTATGCTCGTTGTTGGTATTGGGCTTGGCTCAAGCTTGCCGTTGTTTAACCTGATCGTCCAAAACGAAGCAGAACAACGTGAACTCGGTGTTGCAACTTCGTCAGTCCAGCTTGCTCGTAGCCTTGGCTCAACAATCGGTACTGCACTGCTTGGTGGCTTGCTTACCGCCGGTGTTGCTGCAAGTCTTGGCAACATTACCAAAGATCCGTTTATCGCTTCGCTAAGTCAAAACCCGGCCTCGGCCAAGTTCTTAGGCGAAGGTAATACAGTGACTGCCGATACCGCACTACAGCTCAACTCGCCCGACACTAAGCAAAAAATTGAGGATGGCACTCGACAAGGTATCGCCGCTTCATCACTCCCTGCAGCCGCCAAAGAGAAGGCTCTCACTGCCGCCCTGCAAGATCAAGCAAGCTTTAGCCGTAAGGTAAAAGAAGCATTTGCCAATAGCCTGAGACAAGTGTTCTACTGGGCAACCGCACTGGTCGCAGCCGCCTTTGTACTCAGCTTGTTCATTAAAGAGATTCCATTGCGCTCCGGTGACAAGCACACGCCAATTACTGACTAGCGTCAGAAAGTACAATTTAAAAACGCATCTGCCCTACTGGTAGATGCGTTTTCCTTCTCGCCACAAGCTATCATCGCCAGCCAAACGACGCTCATACCACCACTCCAGACCCCATAAATAGGTCGGTGGCTGACCAATCCGCTGAGCAAGCTGGACATTATTTCGTAATTGGGTCGCGCTCATTGAACGCGCTTGCTGCTCTGGTGACATTTGCAGCAGCGGTCGATCACCCCAGGGCTCGGCTTGAAGCTCGTGTAATAGTACCGGTCGTCGCGTAATCAACGTAATGAGCCGTGCATGCCAGCGATGCCACCACCAAGCGAATGCCGTGCCAACATAGTTGCCTTTGGCGTTCATAACGATAACGTATACCGAAAAGCCAAATATGTCCGGCCACGGGCCTCGCCATGGAAACCCCCAGTTATCACTGAGCGTCATAATAACAGGGTGCATCGTATCGAGTCGCTTAACGATAGCCAGCTCAGCCTTCAAGCGGGCATGGCTATAATCGCCATCCTGGCAGACACCGAAACTTCTTAGCATGGCCTCATTTTCGAGCTGCCAGCTTTCAAGAGCTGGATGGTCACGATACCGCAACACCACAACTTCAATATAGGCAAAAAGTGCTGCGTACCAGTCTTTTTTCTCAAGCGCTTGCGCCCAGGCCGGCATATGGCACTCTGGCCAGCGAGGCTGTCGCTTACCAAGACATAGACTCACTTTTGCACCACACGCTGCCGCCATATCCATCTGCCAGTCAAGCTCTGTAAAATCATACACGCCAGGCTGCTGTTCGTGCTCATCCCAATAACTCATTAATCGTAATCGACGCACACCGAGATCGCCGGTTATGGCAGTCAATACATCGCGTGGCGAAACGCCCAGTTCACGGCAATATTTCGCCGAAAAACTACCGCCAAACTGAGGTTCACTGGTTGTGATGCTTCGTGGCGTTATTGGCTGTTTTTTCATTATCTCCAGTATAAATGCCCTTCAGTAAACAAGCAAAAAAGCCCGGCGTCCAGGGCTTTTTTGCTGTTGCTTAATTTCGAGCTATTATAGCGATCGAATCATACGGTCGATGCGTCGAAAGTGTGAGCTTTTTGCTTGCGTGAATTCGTAGTCAAGATTGTATTTCTTAGTACGTGGCATGGTGTTTTTTCCTTTTGGGTTTTGGTTATTTGTTTAAGTAATATGTTTGTTTGTAATGATCATCAAAACGCTTATTATTATACACAAGTTTGTAGGTTTGTCAATAAGCTTATGCTATATAAAAGATACGCTAATGATTTTACTACTGTTAGTGTATCAAAAAACCGCTACATTGCTGTAACGGTTTTTGAAGTAATAAGCGAGTGCTTATTTACGGATACGGCGAGCAAGCATTGCTGCACCGTAGGCAAGAACTGTTGCGACAGACGCACCAAGAATTGGTGAGCTAGCGCCAGTTTCAGGCAACGTAGTTACTGGTGCAGGAGTTGCAGGCGTAACTGGAGTCGTTGTTTCAGGAGTGACTGGGGTTGGAGGAGTCACAACTGGAGGTACAGTTACCGTAACGATTGCATTGTCGCAACCCTTTTGAGGTGCGTCGTTGATTGCACTGTCACCAGTGAAACATGCTTCGTTGTCAACAAGGTCACCGTCTTTTGTGCTTGTTACCTTAACAGTAACTTCACGGCTAACACTTTTACCTGGGGCAATTTTGCCAAGGTCGAGGTTAATGTTGCGTGTAGTGTTGTCAAGAAGAGCAACGCCAGCAGGCAATGTGTCAGTAACCTTAGTATTTACCATGTCGTTGTCACCATTAGGGTTGACGTCGCCGTTGTTAGAAACGGTGATAACATACTTCAGTGTATCGCCTGGCTTTGCGCTAACAGCAGCAGCTGCAGTGTTAGCGTCAGCAAGAGCGCCACCCTGAGTAATATTTTGTACTTGCTTGACAATAGTACCCTTAGGGTGCCATGCCAAAGCTGGTGATGCAACAGCGATCGCCATAACGGCACTGATTGCAGTAACACTAACGATTGTAGTGATTCGATTCATATATACTCCTTAACATTAGAAGTCTACGTTGATACGCAGGCCTCGCTCTCACACGAGAATGTTAGGAGTATACTACTTTATTGCTATTTTGTCAATACCTATAACAGTTTATGCTTATATTGTCTATAGTGCTTATGTATTTTCACCCCTGTTGTCTGCGCTAATCAAAAAAGAGGCTCTCGCCTCTTTGTCTGTACGTATCAGTCTTAGCTACTCTCTTGCGATAGATGCCGTGGTGATAGTGCCAACAATTGCATACTTTTCGTCTGTCGCCGGTGGCACTAGCGTCCCTGTCACTGTTAGCTGACTGCCTTCACCGTAAGTGGCCGCAAGACTCGTATGATCATTAATGGCGTAGTAGCCACTTCCGACTTTTACGCCGTAAAGACATTCAGCGGTCTGGGGGCCAGACGTATCTTTATGCGGAAGGCAAGCAACCGTACCAGAAACAGTAATAACCGCTTTTTGATTCAATAAAGCGATCGATGAGTTGTCGACGGCACCTTTATATAGGGATAGGCCGAGTGTTGCTAGCGCAGCAGTGACAACGACTGCCAGTAATATTACTAATTTGACATAACGCGTCATTGGTTGTGATTTAGCTGATTTTTGTTGTTTTTTCATACTTACCCACTAGTATGCATTACGCTTATGTTAGTTGTAAAGTCCTTTGTGAAGATCGAGTCAATTTAAGTTACCTCGCCGCTAACTTAAACCTAGGACATAACACCACATAGCCACAACCGATTACTCTTGCCGAAGCAATGTCTGCGCAGGAACACGTTTACGTGACATATTCCTCCTTTCAGCAACAACTACTCGTCTGTCTATATAGTAGTAATGCTTATGATGTAGGCATGTAATTTATTTCACATAAACATAATAAAAATGCTAATACACTCTGGGGTGATATGATACAAGAGACATTATGAAACAATTTCTCCCCGACTTTACCCCTCATGCCACCCAGCGACTTATTAAAAAGAATGCCATCTTGATATATCAAGGCGAGGTACCGCGCCAAGCATATATTCTTTTGAGTGGTGTCGTAAAAGTCTATCGTCTTGATAAGTTTGGTAACGAACAAATCGTTAATTTTCACGTTGCTGGCGATGTGTTTCCATCAACCTGGATATTTGGCAAGACAACGAGTGCCCTGTTTTACTATGAATCAATGGAAGAGACGAAAATACTTACCATTGAGCGTGCCCGTTTTCTTGATATTGCGAATAATTCAGCACCTATCCATCAGTATTTGTTCGACATGTTTGTCAATAACTATACATCGCTACTGCTGCAAACTAATGCGCTTGAGCAATCACGTGCAACTGAGAAAATCGCCATGATGCTGTACTATTTGCTGTTTCGTTTTGGCGACCAAGAGAAGCCTGGTGAATATTCGATTCACTTTAAGTTGACCCACACGACGCTTGGCAATTTAGTAGGACTTACCCGCGAAACGACTAATGTCGAGCTAACGAAACTGCGTAAGCGAGGCATCGTTGAGTATGAGAATTCTTGCTTTACCATTCACCGCCAGGCGCTCGAAAAGTTTATTGGCAGTGAAAATTTCACTGATATACAGTTAGCTCACTAACGTAGTCTCGACAAGATCGAGAATTTCACGCGGTGAAGCCCAGGCTTTGAGTATGTAGCGGTCTGCGCCGAGTTTATATGCCTCATCAATCTCAGCTTGCATATCGTAATTACTGAACACAATAACTTTGACACCCTTGTGCTTTGTCGTGAGATCATAGGCACGCAAAAAATCGATACCCGTCATAACAGGCATGCGTAGGTCAAGCAGAATCAGCTGCGGATTACATTCTTCTGCTTTTTCTAGCGCTTGTTTGCCATCGGCCGCTACTGCCACTTCGTAGCCAGCTTGGCGGAGCAGCATCGAGTACGCCTCAGAGAGTACAGCTTCGTCTTCGACAATTAGAATTCTACTGGGGGTAGCGTTAGTCATTGGAGTTTATCATAAGTATAACTGGCTCTTATCGCTATGAGATATTTTACATTTTTTTCGGTAATACAACAGTAAATGTCGAGCCGACACCTGCTTGGGAGTGCACGGCAATGTCGCCTTCGTGCAAAAGCATGAGGTGTTTCGATAAGTACAAACCAACGCCCGTACCACTGGTTTGCGCGCTGCGAGGATTGGGAATGCGCGTAAACTGCTGGAACAGTAACGGTTGATCTTCTTCGGCGACACCGACACCATTGTCGGCCACTGCTAG
The DNA here is from genome assembly GCA_903821365.1 of uncultured bacterium. GTDB lineage: Bacteria > Patescibacteriota > Saccharimonadia > Saccharimonadales > Saccharimonadaceae > CAIJKY01. Next base: position 133,063 of record CAIJKY010000013.1, read on the forward strand.
CTCATACGTACTGCCTTTAAGTCGCAATGCCACCGCGACTCGGCCACCTGCATCGGTATATTTAAGCGCATTGCTGAGTAAGTTTTCGAAAACCATTCTAAGCATATGCTCGTCGGCATGCACCTTGGCCTTTTTTATGCCCTTATATACAATATGAATTTCGGCGCGGGTTGCTTCGGCTTGCTGCTCGTCGATGGACTCTTTAATCATTTTCACGAGATCAAAATCGGTTTTTGCAAGAATAATCCGCCCAGCATCTATTTTCGCAAGGTAGAGAATGTCATTGATAACGTGTAATTGACGCTCGTTGCTGTTGTACGCTTTTTGCAAGAAAGCTTTTTGCTGCGGTGTTACGTCTCCGGCAAAACCTTGCAGAATCATACCGACGTATTGTTTGACGCCAGTCGCGGGTGTTCGTAGCTGATGCGATGCCAGTGACAATAACTCGTCTTGGGCCATTTTAAGATCCTGCTCTCGCTCTAGGATACTGCGGCGCTGACGAGAACGTAGTGAGACAAGCGTTAATATAAAAAGAATGAATGAGAGTAATGTGCCAATAATGAAAATATAGTACGGCGCAAGCATCTCGGTTGCAGATAACACCTTGGCAGTACTAAAAGAGTAACGGAGAATAAAAGTTTGGCCGTAGAGTTGGAGTGCTTGGGTTGTTACGCGCGGGTTCGGATTTGGGTCGTCGCCAGAAGAATAAGCGATAGCCTTGTTATTGACTGCTCCGCCATAAATCTTTAAATAAACACCATTATAATCACTGCCACGAAAAACACTCTCGAAGAAGTTCTGCGAGGTAAATGATACGAAAACATGGCGGCGTATTGCTTGCTGCCGCTCTTCGACAGTCGCAAGCGGACTGGCCATGGCGTAGACCGGCGCATACATGATATATGCGGGCTTTGGGTCTTTTGCGGCGATCGTCGGATCACGAAGCAGTTGGAGCTGATCACTAAGTGCAACCTCATTTGTGTCTGTTGCCGTGTTAATTGCTTTCGCTCTATCGGCAAGGCTTTGCGAATCAAAGCCAATTGTCTTAGTCGTAACATCAGTAGCTGGCTCGATAAACTCGACGACGCTCAATCGAGTCGTGTTGGTGCGTGGAAAAACACTGATTGGCCTTTGGTAGTCGTCGCTCATTTGTGATTCAAAACTATCAACTTCATCTGGGTTCACATCGCGTAGTACGCCAAACGAGTAAATTGCAGGAAATTTATGCTCAATATCAAAGGTCGTAACATAACGTCGCCAGCTTACACTGTCAACCGAGGCAGCACTTGCAAGCCCAACCCCGCCTTGAAGCAGCTGCGCGTAACTATCGAAACTACTCTTCACTTTCGACACGTCTTGGCCAACACGCTTCTCGATTGTTTGATCACGCGTCGCACTTAAACTTGCTTGGGAGGTCAACGCAGCAAACGACGTCAGGCCAAGCACCGTCAACAACAAAAGAATGGGAAGCGGCAATAAAGTCGACCACGACTCGGTCTCTCCAAGCCGCTGCTTATCGAGAATAAAATATCGTTTAAATAAAGTCTTTACGGCTTGTAACATCGATCACGATTCCGGCGACAAGTGTCTCGCCATCCTTTTTTGCAACAATTTTACCTCTGTCATAAAAGGTGACGTAGCTTCCATCACTATGTCGAATTCGATAGCGCGATTCATACATGCTGGCCTTGCCCTCAAGATGATCGGTCATTGAACGCATACTTGCCTCGTAGTCATCGGGGTGTATAAGATTAGTAAAGTCAGTGTAATGTGTAAAATCACTTGCTTTGCGGCCAAGTAGCTTTGCTTTATTATCGCTAAAAAATACGACACCTGTCGGCATTTCCATTTCCCACCAAGCAATACCGCCGGCTTCAAGGGCGACTTCTAATCGTGTGTATGGGTCGTCGATACTTATCATATAGGGGCTATTATAGGGGTATTATTCAAAGGGTCAAACAGTTATACTGCTACGTACACCATGGCGCTCACGACACTTTCTACCGACCCATCGACTTCACACATCTCACTTAGCGATGCGCAATCCTATGTCAACGATGAACTACGGCATTTTTTTGAACAAGCCACACGGCGCGCAGTAGCAATCGCACCAAACTATCAGCGACTCTGGGCAGCACTTGAACAAACCAGTCTTGCCGGTGGAAAACGGTTGCGGCCATATCTTACGTATATTGCCTATCAAGCATTTGGCGGCGAGTCATTATCGTCAATCCTGAAAATTGGAGTCGCCGAAGAAATGCTCCATATCGCTATGCTTGTTCACGATGACATCATTGATCGTGACATGACTCGTCACGGTGCGCCAAACGTTTCTGGCCGTTACGCTCAGTTGTATCAAACGGCTGTCACAGACCAGGCGGAACGTGTGCGCCTAGCAAACTGTGCAGCGTTACTAGCGGGTGACTTGGCGCTCTCAAGCGCCTACCAGCTTATACGAGGTAGCGATGCAAACGACCGCCAAAAACTGGCCGCAGTTGGTTTGCTCGGTGAAGCAATTTTCAACGTGACTGCGGGGGAACTACTTGATACCGAAGCTGTTTTTGAGCCACAAACACTTCACGATCCACTTGTTATTTACGAGCATAAGACAGCAAGCTATTCATTTGTGAATCCGCTTGTCATGGGTGCTTCATTGGCAGATGCCGACACAACAACGCTTGAAGCGTTAACGACGTTCGGACAACAGCTCGGCATAGCATATCAACTTGTCGACGATGTGCTCGGTATGTTTGGTAGCGTCGCTGTTACCGGCAAGTCAATTACTGGTGACAGCCGCGAGGGTAAATACACCTACCTTGCTGCGACTTGTTTGTCGCTCGCAAGCGCAGAAGACAAAACATTGTTTACACAGCTCTATGGAAAGAAAGATTTGAATGATGATGAGGCCGCGACGATTGCGGACATAGTTACGCGAAGCGGTGCTCGCGAACAAACCGAGAAGCTTGCAGCCGACTACGCAGCTCGTGCAAAAAAGACTCTAGCAGACATACAAAATATTGATAATTCTGGACGCCATGCGCTCGAGGCAGTGATTGAGCTTTGTGTTAATCGCACTCGTTAACAAGGTCTCCTTAGCCTAAATACGCGACATCGTTTGCACCGAGCCGGAACAAGCCTTCATCGTGGCGGCGCTGATCGATAAAGTGAGCCGTGAAGCCGATTGAACGACTGATCACGAACAAGGCGTTAAAGAACTCTGCTTGCACCAGACTCTCAAGCTGCTGTTTTGTGTAGCCAAGTTCGGATTCAAGTAAGTCAAGTAGTACCGCAGCAATGGCCCCATCAACATTCAGTATAAGATTACCCTTTTTAGCCGTGGTAACTGCTTGCACCGATAACGCGAATTTTGTGTAACGGTCTTCGTTACTATTACTCGCAAATTGCAATAGCGCCATTACTCGTGGATCCGGCTGTTCGATACGATATTTCTTATGACCAATACCAGGAATGATCCCGCCCTTACTGGTAAACGATTCGACAAACTCCGGCGCCAATTGCTGCTCGGTCGTGCCACGCAGCCAACAAGCAGCTGCTTCGTTAATCGCACCGCCAAATCGAGGCCCAATAGTTAGTAGCCCAGCCGCAAGGCTCGACACTAGATCTTTGCCAGCACGCGCCGCAACAATCGTATTCACTGCACCCGAAACATACGGACCATGATCAACGAGTAGCCGCAATACATAGTCGGTGAAGTCAACCAGTTTCTTGTGATGCACAGGTTCTCCAAGCAGCATCGAAAGAGTTAAACTAGCAACCGAATGCGACTCTACCGTCATCAACAAGTCGTTGCCAAGGAGCTGCACGTCGCCTGCCACATCGCCCGACACGTGGCTCGCGATCGGTCGTCGATAGCGGGCACCAATTGTGCGAGCCTGCAACCCGGGCACAAATGGGTGTTCTTTTGCAATGCGTACCACGAGTGCCGCAAGTTCACCAAACGTATCAACCACCGCCACATTCACCGAGCGGAGAATCTCTTTTTTAGCACTAGCCGTTTCTTGCTGCGTGTTCGCCATTGCGCCAGCATGGCCAAACTGTGGCGGCGTCTCGAAAAGCTCTGCGACCGTACCAGCGATATAAGCAATTACATCCTTTGTTATTTTCTTTTGGGCAATGAGCTGTGCAATGTCATATTCATCAGCACCACCAAGTTCACCAAAGTAGACGATACGCCGTGTTTTCGTATCGGCTTCGGCGAGTAAAAATGCTTCGGCGGGCGTGAGTGTTGGGAATCGTTCACCACCAAGCGCGACTGCCATTGAAACACCGAGCCCATTTGCCGTGACGGTATGTATAATTTCGTTTACCATACCGCCAGATGTCGAAATTACTGCTGTGTCACCTGCAGCAGAAATTTTAGCTTTTTCTATCTGTGGTGCCTGAGTGCCACCGATTGCGCCTAATTTCATAGTGCCCGGCAGTAGCACGCCAACTGACGCTGGCCCCACAATAATTACCTTCTGTGATTTTGCCGCCCGTGCAAGCTGCAACGCGTGCTGTTCAGGTACGCCTTCGGCGAATATATCGAGGAGCATAAGATTTGGAAGCAGCGTCAACGCCTCAAGACTACTTTCAAGAACACGCCGTGCCGACAGTACATTAAGGATTGCAGTAATCGCATGCCGCGTTGATTCATCGATTTCGGACAAACTTGCATGAACAGGTAATGCAACCTCGCGCTCGCCCCAAAAGAAACGCTCTTGTTTACGGCCATGAGCAATAATCGCCACGATACTCGGCGCCTCGCGGCCGCATAGGTAATCATAATCAAGCACCGACTGGATGATGCCTGGATGAACGCCGAGACAAATTATCTTAGCCGACTGAGATCGTAATTCATGAATCATAACGTTACCTTTTGTAGTGCTTCGTCGACCGCAGTTGTGAGTGGCGTCGATGGGTCATGAACTGCGCCAAGCAATCCATGTTCATCAAGTACCTTACCGATCATTGCTAGCCCGGCCTCTTGTCGGGGGCCGCCGCGACGGACATAGACTTTAACTGCTTGGCGTCGTAGTTCACCCGCCACTTCGTTCAAAGCCTGAATAATGCCACCGAACGTACTGCTAATGTCGGTAAAGTTCGCCACCGCGCCACCAATAAAAAGTACCTTCTGTGGTGCCGTTGAGCGTAACAACAAACTCAACACCGCTCGCGCATACAAATACGTCTCTTGTTGATTAGGGTTGCCGCTATACTCGCCGTAATTTGCAAGCACCGCACCATACCCTCGGTTATATACTTCGTCAGCCACAACAATACTTGCACCGCCGCCCGATAGCAGCAAAAAAACTGCACCATCGGGGTTCATCACTTCAAGTGTAAAAGAGGCGGGTGACTTTGCGGCCAATTGCATTACGGCACGTTCTTCAGCGGTTAATGCTTTGACGGTGGTACTACGGAAATCATCCTCGCTCCAGCCAGCAACAAGCTGCTCGGCCGTGTCGTCGACTTCCATAGCGAGATCAAGCAAACGCGGCCCCTTCCAGTGCATATAGTACGGATTGATTTCAAGCAGCGTGCAGTGATTATCGTTGTACACCTGCATGAGTTGTCGCAGACTATGCTCATTAAAGCCCGTCTGTGCGACGATACTCGCCCAGTCGGTCGTCTCGCCAAGCCGTGTACTAGTCATGGTATGTGCGTTGCCCTCAACATCAATGCCACCATTTCTATTGGCGGTCAAAAACAAACCGTCTCGAGTGTGGCTTATCGCAAGATACCGTTCTTCGGCTTGGGCATGAGCCGCCATTGGCTCAACCAAACACCAGCGATAACCCTTGTCGGCAAGTCGACGCACGGCATCACCGAGTCCTTGGGGTGCTACATTCAGCAGCACTAAACCTTTTTTAAAACGTCCTTTGATGCCTTGATCGACTTTGACGACAAATCGCTCTGCATCACTTTGCACAGTTTGCAACTGTCGATCGATGTCATCTTCGGCATCGATCGACCATCCCATATACGGCATTGTCAGGGCGTGATGGACAATAGTTTTTGCCCGGAATTCGGAAAGCCTTTTACGCGGCACGGGACCCTCTCTTGTTATGACTCTATTAAACCATAAGTATGTCTATCTGCGTATAATATGCCGTAGTAAAACCTACACCTTAAAATATAATGTGCGTACTCTATCACTGTATAATGAGGCAATGGCCAAAAAAAGTACTAAAGTAACAGCTGCGAAACCTCGTCTACTCGATCTTGATTTTATGCGCGTCATGGCGACACTCGCAGTCATCGCCATACATAGTAGCGCTGCGTTAGTACTGAATCGCCCAGTCACTGATAAAACATGGCTTATTGGGAATTTCGTCGATAGCTTTGCTCGCTGGTCGGTGCCGTTATTCGTCATAATTAGCGGCGCGCTCCTTATTAACGGCAAAGCGCTCGCAGCGCCGCGTTTGTTTCTACAGCGTCGCCTAACTCGAATACTTGTTCCATTGGCTGCCTGGATCATTATCTACGCGGCTCTTGCAGTTTTTGTTTGGGGTGATCCGTTTAATTTTGGGATGATTATGTTTAACATTGTTGCTGGTAATCCAGCGCCTGGTCATCTATATTTCTTACTTCTCATTGCCGGCTTATACGTTATTACGCCGCTTATCGCACTTGTGGTTCAGAATATCTCACGGCGAACACTATGGCGCAGCACGATTGCCATCCTGGTATTCACTTGCGCCTGGCATGCGCTTGAAGTCTTTGTGCTTCGTGGTGGGCCGCCGCTTAATATCTTGACTCAGTGGGTGCCGTACGTTGGATACTACATGCTTGGGTATTTGCTGCACACCAGCACGCCACGATCATCAACGAAACAACTCGCCCTGGGTTTCTTTGGCGGTGGCCTCGCCATAGCCCTTATAAGCTATCTTATGACACGTTGGCTCGGTACTGGACTTGGGCTCTATTTTTACAACTTCCCGACGCCGCTGGTGGCCATTGTTTCGGTCGACGCATTTCTTGGCGGCAAACAAGTCTACGCCGCTCTCTATCAACACATTAGCAAAAAGCATCGCCCAATTTTCGAGCGTCGCCTGACACAGTTATCAGCCGCAACCTTCGGCATATATTTAGTACACATTGCTATTATCACTACGCTCGCCATGTACCTTCCGCTACGGGGGGCGACAGTGGCCGGCCTGCTTATTTTACTGATTGTCGTACCGCCTGTTTCGTATACATTGACTTTGATTATTGGTAAGATTCCTTACGTTAGAAGGATCATGCCATAGCCTATGAACGAATCACCAAACACAACACTACTGCGAGAGCGCTGGCCTGAGGGCGCTGTTGTCTACCATATTTATCCGCGCAGTTTTCAGGACAGCAACGGTGACGGCGTCGGTGATTTAAAAGGTATTGAACAACGACTCGATTACTTACAGTCGCTTGGTGTTACCGCACTGTGGCTGTCACCGTTTTATCCATCACCAATGGCCGACTTTGGCTATGACATCGCCGATTACTACGATGTCGATGAGTTGTTTGGCACGCTTGATGACTTTCGCTCATTGCTTACCGCCGCACACAACCACGACATTAAAGTAATAATTGACCTTGTGCCGAATCACACTTCTGACGCTCATCAATGGTTTATTGATTCAAGTGCATCGCGCGATAATCCAAAGTCAGACTGGTACATATGGCGCGATGCTAAAGACCATGATGCCAGAGGCAATCCAATAGCGCCTAATAACTGGCTTGATGTCCTCACTGGCCACAGCGCTTGGCAGTGGAATGAAACGCGCGGCCAATTCTATCTTCATAGTTTTGATGTTCGCCAACCAGATCTCAACTGGACGAATCCTGAAGTCCGCGAAGCCTTCAAAAACATCATGCGTTACTGGCTTGATATGGGCGTTGATGGGTTTCGCGTTGACGCAGTGTACTGGCTCGCTAAAGACCCGTTATTGCACGACGACCCCGAAAACCCTAAGTATCGCGCGAGCGAAGATTTGCTGTACGAGGCATTACTCCACACCAAGAGCTGTGGTTGGCCGCCAGTATACGCCTATCTTTCTGAAATGTGCGATGTACTCAAAGAGCCTGAATTTACGAGCAAAGAGCGTTTTATGGTAACCGAGGCCTACCCAGAACGCCATAATGTTCTTTCGGCGTATCTACAATTTTATGTCGGCATGGATCCGGCGGTTGCGGCACCGTTTAACTTTGAAGGTACTGCACTCCCTTGGGAAGTAGCGCCGTGGCGTGATTTTCTCAGCCGCTTTCATACTGCGCTCGACGAGCTAAGCCCCCTATGTGTCGCCAGTTACGCATTCGGCAATCATGATAAGCCACGAGTTGCCAGCCGTATCGGCGTCAATGAAGCGCGCAGTGCTGCGGTTATGCTTCTTACGCTACCTGGTATGGCTTTTATTTATTACGGCGAAGAGTTAGGTATGCAAGACGTAGCGATTCCAATCGACCGCGTACGTGATCCTGCAGCGCTTGGCGACCCAAAAAATGGCATTGGCCGAGACCCCGAGCGTACGCCAATGCAGTGGTCGGCCGCAGAAAATGCCGGTTTCACTCAGGGCACGCCGTGGTTGCCGATTGCCGATGATTACACTTCGGTTAATGTTGAGACGCAGTCACTCAACGCCCAGTCCTCGCTAACACTGTATCGCACGCTCGGCACACTGCGACGCGATTCCGCCACTTTAAAGCGTGGCTCGTTATCGGTGCACAGTAGCGGCTGTGATGATGTTCTCGCCTACGATCGCGCACTCAATGGTCATGAGCAGTATGTCACCTACGTTAATTTTGCCGATCAAACACGCATCTGCACAATCGAGCCAAATAATACGCTCACACTGGTCGTTTCAAGCGCCGCCGACACCGTCGTACCGCACGAATCAAAAAACAGCCTCACACTTCAAGCGCATGAGGCTGCAGTTTTTGTAGCAACTACTCCCAGCTAAAACCTTCGTGACCAAAATGGCCATAACGCGCTGTTTGTTCGTAGATTGGTCGTCGCAAATCAAGCGCCGCGATAATGCCATTTGGTGATAAATCATAGCCTTCCACTTGTCGCTGGTCACCATCAACGACCACCGTTGCTTCAAGCGGCTGGTCGTAACCGATCGCATAGGCAAGATAGACAAATACTTCTTTGGCATCATACTTTTTAAGATAATCGACGGCAATTTTACGTGCTGCGTATGCTGCCGAGCGGTCTACTTTGCTTGGGTCTTTACCGCTAAACGCACCGCCACCAACTGGGATACGTGGTCCATAATTATCAACCACAAGTTTGCGGCCGGTGAGGCCGGCGTCAGCATCAAAACCACCCAGCTGCCAATCACCCGCCGGATTAATGTGTAGCGCAACATCACTCGCAACACGTGCGCGCGTTTCTTGTTGCAACCAATTCTCTACCGCCGCTGTCAGTTCGGCCTTTGCGGCATGTTGGAAACTCGCCACCACAGAAACAATGACGCCATCCTTAGTTGTCACCTGCGTCTTGCCGTCATGCGGCCAAGTCTCATACAAGTGCTGATTTAATTGGCGTGACAGTATCACCTCAAGTGGCAATAATTCTTTGGTTTCGTTTGTAGCATAGCCAACCATTATGCCCTGGTCGCCCGCGCCGCCAGTATCAACGCCGTGAGCGATTTCTGGGCTCTGCTTCGCAATATGCTCGATAAGCGTTACGTCTCCGGCAAGCCGTTTAACGATACCTGCAACATCAATACCCGTTGCTTTTGACGTTACTTCACCCGTTACAAATACTGTGCCATGTCCGCCCGTGACATCAATTGCCACACGTACTTTAGGATCTTGCGCCAAATGTGCGTCCAAAATGGCATCCGATATCTGGTCGCAAATCTTGTCAGGGTGACGTGGCGAAACGCTCTCGGCGGTCTTGAACTTTGACATAAAAATAACTCCTTTCGTATCTTTCACCCTAGGAGAAAGTGACAAAAGAAGTTGCCTTATCTTTCCCGTTAGGGCTAGAGGGGGCACCGTTCAACGGGTAAGATCGTTGATGGTTGCCGGCAGGTCGTCGAGCTAGTTCTCTCGCTGCACTCTTGATACATTTAATTGTTTACGTAAGCAATAATAGCACACGTCGCACGGAAACCAATAGTCTTAGGAGATTATTTTTTCTTCGCGCAGAACTTGCAGTATCCGCTTTGCCGTACCGACAATACGGCCAAATAATGCACTAGTAACCAGCAATAAACCAATCGAACCTATCGAGTCGCCAGAGGCAAATAGCTCGGCAATGTGCGTGCGATTTAGCTCAAAAACGATGAATAAAACTAAGACAACGATACCGTAGATATCGATTCGGCCAATCACTTTTGACTCATCTTTATTCCACGATATTTTGTACATACGTGATGATACTAATCCAGCCGTAAAGCCAAGCAATATTGCCAGCACCACTTGCCAAAAAATGGCTTGCGAAATGATTAAATTGTACATGGTGATAACAAAAAGGACTGTGTAAACAACTCCAAGAATACGCAAGTTGTTGCGTAAACCTTTGCTGGCGTGCGTGTCGATGTGTTTAGCTTTTTCGTGGCGGTGTTGGCTCATGTCTATAGCATAGCAAACAATTGGTTGAAATATACTTTACTTTGTTAACTATATTTGTTACACTACACTCATGAAAGAAGCACCAAACCTCCACACCACCATAACCGGTAGCGGCCCGACCGTAGTGCTATTGCATGGTTTTTTGGCATCTTCTAAATACTGGGATAAAGTTGCGGCGCTTGCTGCACATAATCATACAGTGATTGCAATCGACCTACTCGGGTTCGGCAATTCCCCTAAGCCTCGTCGCAGTAAGTACGATTATGATGCTCATATAAATAGCATTAATAGCACGTTAAAAAATCTCAATATCATTGAGCCTTTTACGCTGATGGGTCACTCGATGGGCGCCCTCTTAGCCTTGCGATTCGCCAACCTTTACGAACAGCGTGTGAACAAATTAGTACTCGCTAACATGCCCGTTATGCTTGGTGCTAAAGAAGCTAGGTATCACACACTCCGCACTAATGTTATTAATCGACTTGGGCTATCCATAGTCACTCACCGATTCATATGGCGATTATTCCGCATTCTCTTGCGTACACGGTTGTTGCCAACAGTACTCCTCGACATGCTGCAAGATAAAAAGTCTTACATTTTTCAACATACCGCAACATCACGCTTGCGATCGTTTCGTAATGTTATTGTCAAAGCCCGAATCGACGCCGATTTAGCGATAGTAAACGTTAGCACGACGGTCATCTCAGGCGTAAGCGACAAAAAGATCTATATCGATAACTTAATGAATAACATCACGCTCAGTCCAAAAGTCGCGCTACAAAACGTTGAGGGCAACCATCACTTACCACGAGTCAACCCTGGCCTTTTTATCGACGCACTTAAAACACCTATTTAACACTGAGCTGCAATGCTTAAGAACGTTTTGCTTTCCGCGACAGCTTCGACGGCCACCACATCCATCGCCCAACTTCGAGCGTCAATGCTGGTACAAGCAATGAGCGCACCAGTATCGTGTCGAGCAAAACACCAAAGGCGACAATAAACGCCAGCTGCGCCAGGAACAAAATTGGTATAACACTGAGCGCCGCAAACGTCGCGGCAAGCACGATGCCTGCACTTGTGATGACGCCGCCGGTCACGACCAGGCCTTTAATCGTTCCGTTTCTCACGCCAGCCTTTAACGTCTCTTCTCGGACCCGGGTCATTAAGAAAATATTGTAGTCGATACCGAGCGCTACCAAAAAGACAAAGCCAAAGATTACCACCGACGGGTCGGCGCCTGGGAACTGCCACAGGTGATTGAACAAGAAGGCAGAGATGCCCATTGTTGCACCAAATGATACCACGGTTGTGACAAGTAACAAGAGCGGTGCAGCAATCGATCGCAATAGTAACATCAGAATCAAAGTGATCGCTAACAGAATAAGCGGAATGATAATTTTCTCGTCGCGCAGTGCTGCTTGATTCGTGTCGTATTGCGCCGCGCTTGTACCACCAACTAACGATGCGGCATCAACTACATGCACGTCTTGTCGAAGTGACACGATCGTTTGACGTGCTGCAAGTGAGTCCGGAGCATTAGTAAGCGTTACTTGAAGCAGTACTTTCCCATCAACCACTTTTTCTTTCGCGTCTTTAAACGGATATGCCTCATCAGCGATACTCTCGGCGCTAGGAATGTTTGCGATAGCTTTGACATACGCCGCCTCGATTGCCTGTGCAGGTAGCCCGACAAGTTGTTGTTCGAGCTGTGTGCGTAGCGTCATTAGCTGCTCGTCACGTTTTGTCTTCACCTGTTCAAGTATTTTCGAGCGCAGTTCATTTTCGGCTTTCCCTACCGGTTTAATGCCTGCTTCAGTGCCCGTTGCGGTAACATTCACTGATGCCACGCCAGTATCAGCTTCAAGCGCCTGTACAACAGCCGCCTGTTTATCACTCTGCGCAATAACGTATGCCGGTGAACCAGAACCACTTGGAAAATGAGCATTCAGCACTTTTTGTCCTTCACGGGCTTCTGATTTGCCAAGTATCAAATCACCTTGCGACACGCCCGTCGCTTTTAGTTGGAATATACCAAGACAAGCGACCAACAGTATCACTGCACTCCCGACCCAAATCCGTCGCGGGTGACGGCCAACGAACCTACCAACCTTCGCCCAAACTGGATGATTTTGCTGATACTCATGATGATCTTTCGCAGGTGCATGCTTTGGTCGTTTTGGCCAAAATGCAACACGCCCAAACATCAATAATAGCGCCGGCAAAAGTGTCAGCGTCGCAATAATCGATAAGATGATCCCAATGCCACCAACTGGTCCGAGCGCTTTGTTAGAGCCAAGATCAGAGAATAGTAAACATAATAATCCAACCGTTACCGTACTGCCCGCGGCAAGAATCGGCTCAAACGAAGCCGCAATCGCGGCACGCGTCGCCTGCCACGTCGTTTTATAATTGACCAGCTCTTCTCGAAAACGAGCTATATACAGCAACGAATAATCAGTCGCCGCACCAATCACCAGAATAAATAATATTCCCTGCACTTGCCCATTCAGCTGGACAACTCCTGCCTTGGCAAGATAGTAGACTGCTAGAATAGCCGTTGCGAGTGCTGCCATAGAGGTAAACAGCACAATAATCGGCAAGAGCGGTGAACGATAGACAATCAAAAGAATAAAGAACACGACACCTAATGCGACAAACAATAACGTGCCGTCGATGCCAGCAAACGCCGCCTGCAAATCATTTGCAAACGATGCTGGGCCAGTCAGTATGAATGAGACAGGTAAATCTGCATTTTTAAGTTCGGTACGAATCGCAGAGAATATCGCTTTAAAGTCGCCATCGCTTTGCAGTGGCACTACCGTAAAAGCTGCCTTTGTATCATCGGCAATTATTGGTGGCGACAGCTTGCCTTTAACACCTTCAATGGTCGATACTTTGTCGTTGATCGCAGTGATCGCGGCAGTGTCGCTATCAGTTAACGTTTGGCCATCATGACTATAAACAACGATAACCGGAATTGTTTTGTCATCGCGAAACTTCTCGAGCTCACGATTGACCTTGGTCGCTTCGGCGCTATTTGGTAAAAAAGTTGTGAGATCGGTACTGGCGACATCGCTAATTTTGCCGAAGTACGGGCCGCCAATGCCAGCAAGCGCCAGCCAAGCAATAATAATGACACCGGGCAATAGAATACGAAGCCATTTTTTAGGGAGTGTTGTTGTTTTCATCATGTATTCATTATAGGCTACGGGGCGCCAGGAATGCTATTTAAAAAGATGAAGCCCCGCCAGTTGCAGCAGCACTTCACCTTTTCGGCAGTGCGCCGCAACTGCGGGGCAGAGCGGGGCGTAGCTAGTTGGCTACACTTCGCTGGCTCGCTCAGAGATCCAGACACCCTTGGTCGCGGCCGCGATGCCGAAGTACGCGGCCTGCGACGAGCCTGCATCTTCGCCCGTTGGAACCATGGCGAACAGCAGCCCGTCATGCGGAACCTCTGCGAAGTAGCTGCGATCAGCGAAGACCACGGAGCGCTGGCCATCGGTGCGCCGACGAACGGCATCATCCAGATACGCCAGCACCTCGTCGCTCGCACCCCGTTCTTCACTCGTTAGTGCCTCGGAGTGATAGGCCATGAGGTACTCACGAGATTCGTGCAGGGCGCCTGCCGCCAGATCGCGCGCGACCGACGTCAGAGCACCCTGCAGGCTCACCGGAAGTGACATTGCATGTCTCCAATTCTTTGGTACATCACGAACAACGAATACTATTACTTTAACATGTAAAGCATATTTTATCAAATAATGCTACGATGGTTCTTCAAGTGCGTCCGGATGAATGGTCGCTGCACCTTGGCGTAAAATTTCAATCTTAAGCCGGATGATCGTTGAAGCGAGTGGCGAGTCAACGTGCCCACCGTCAACATAGAAATCGAGACGATTGCCAAATATCGCTTGCGCTTCTGGGATGTTTTTTACCATTGGCTCGTTTGGGCGATTGGCGCTTGTGGTCAAGAGTGGCCCAACACTCTCGAGCAACGCCACAACATCTTGATTGTCTGGCACGCGCACTGCAAGCGATTCCAAACCAAGATCAAGATATTCAAGACCAAGCTTTGTCGGCAGCACAATCGTCACGGGGCCAGGCCAAAACTGCTCGGCCGCTTTGACATGTTCGCGCTGGATGCCAAGATCGATAAGTTGCTGCGTATTTGCAGCGATAAGCGTACCCGGTTTGTACTTGCGGCCTTTCGTATCAATAACGCGTTTGGCCGCCTCGGGGTTAGTTGCGCTACCGACAAGTCCGTAGACCGTATCAGTCAATAAAATACCAACACCGCCATTTTTGAGTATGTCAACTAATGCCGGATCGGCAAGACTATCAAAAACGGGGGTGGGAGTGTTTTTTGGCACTGATGCATTATCTAACAAAAATGGGGATTAGTCTAGGGGTATTGCTAACTTTTGGCGAACGTAATCGTGCACCGTATGCATGTAGTTATCAACTGCCATTTGTGTTGCGCGGACAAAATCTTTTTCGCTGAGCCATTCATACCGGCTATGTTCCCATTTGCTGAGGTTTGAGTGTAAAGTCAGTCTCATTCATCTTTTCATGTTGACCAACCCAGGCGTAGTTGGTGCCGGTGGGGGCGTTGTCGGGAGTGGATGTGGATATGGGTTGGCCGAAGGGGTCGTATTGGAAGGTGGGCTAAATATGTCAGCTAATTGTAAAAATAATATAAACCCAATCCTGCCGCGCTTGCGATTAAACTCAGCGCAGCAAGCACTCTATAAAACATGCGGTTCTCGATATTACTTTTATGCCAAGTAAGTAACAAGGCGCGAGCGCTAAAAGCAATTCCAGCGATTGCCGACCACCAGAATATGAATAATGACAATAGCGAGGCAATGAAGCCTAGTAGTGAAAATAGTTTTACTTGTTTTTTGGCTTGCTCTGGGGTGGTGGTGTTTAGGGCTGTTTTCATAGTTTTACTTTCTTAATATTTCTATTCTACCTTCTGAGAATGCTTGCGTCGATGCGAAGATCGCACTTTATTTTTTTCTTTGTATCTCTATCGACTGGCAAGAAAGTCCTAAGCCAGAGGCCATGGAATGAGATTGCCTTGATGATGGCAGTTTTAGAATTTTTTGTTTCGCGTAATA
>CAIJKY010000014.1 GCA_903821365.1 uncultured bacterium
GAATTATAACTATGATTATTACTAAGATAACTTCAACGACAGTGAATCCACTTTTTTTGTTTTTGTTGTATTTCATTAAAGATATAGTATCATTTTGATGATATGTTAGCCAACACCTCTGTTATACTAAGTAAATTATGAGTTCAGTATCCATCGGCATAGTAGGCCTCCCCAACGTCGGCAAATCCACCTTGTTCAACGCGCTCACCGACAATAATATTTTGGCGGCCAATTACCCGTTTGCCACAATTGAACCAAACACTGGTATTGTGCCGGTGCCTGATGATCGCTTGCAAACGCTGGCGAATCTGTACAGCACTCAAAAAATCATTCCTGCGACGGTCACATTCGTTGATATTGCCGGCCTCGTTGCCGGCGCTAGCAAGGGCGAAGGTCTTGGTAATAAATTTCTGGCGAACATTCGTGAATGTGACGCTGTCTGCCATGTGGTGCGTGCTTTTGAGAATGACGATATTCAACATGTTACCAACAAAGTGAACCCAGCCGATGACATCGCCGTCATCAACACTGAGTTGATTCTGGCCGATTTACAGTCGGTTGAGCATCGCCAGTCATCGCTTGCCAAGCAGGCAAAGTCCGACCCGAAAGCCAAAGCACAACTCGCCTTTCTCGACATCATAAAAAATGTACTCGATAGTGACACGCCGCTACACCGTGAACCTGCAGTTATCGAGAGTGAGGAATGGCAAGAGCTGAAGAAGCAATTACCACTCCTTACGGCAAAGCCGGTTATTTACACCTTTAACGTCGACGAGGATACGCTTAGTAACGAATCAAAAAAAGCCGAGCTACGCCAGCTGGTTGCGCCTGCACAAAGTTTGTTCATATCGGCAAGCATGGAAGACCAGCTGCGCGAACTTGACGCTGAGGACGCCAAAGAAATGCTTGCGACGTACGGCCAAACCGAGCCAGGACTGAATCAACTTATTCATGCCGCTTACACCACGCTCGGCCTACAAAGTTACCTCACTGCCGGGCCAAAAGAAGTTCGCGCCTGGACCATCAAAGCTGGCGCCACTGCCCCACAAGCTGCGGGCGCGATTCACACCGACTTCGAAAAAGGCTTTATTGCCGCAAGCATCGTCAGTTTTACCGATCTTATCGCGGCGGGCTCAGAAACGGCTGCTAAGGCTGCAGGCAAAATGCGTACCGAGGGCAAAACTTATATCATGCAGCCCGATGATGTGGTTGAGTTTCGATTTAACGTCTAAGTGTTCTTGATTAAGCAGCTGGACCTTTTTCTAAAATATAGGTAACCCAGCCGGCGAAGTCATCTATGGTATAGGCATCGTTACACGTCGTAAATGGTGGCTGTTTTACCCCATCTGCTGCGCCGTGATATTGTTCAGTCGTTACTGTGCCATCGTCTCTAATTTCTATCGTGCTTATAAGCTGCTGAGCAGTGTCCCCACCCAGAGCGTTAGCGTGACGCGCTACCGCTGCGTGATGGCTCATGCCGTTAGGAGTTTGTTGAGTGAAGTGCACGACTTCGTAAGCCATAGCAAAAGGTTCACAGCCCGGGGGCGCAAACACTTCGACTGACCCGGTCAAAAATCGTGACATCACAACGGGAGTGCCGTCAGGATTTTTAAATTTTTCATCCTGCTTATAGCCACCATGATACTGGCACTGTTGATCTAAATAACCAAAGACCAAAAGAAGCTCTTCTTTCGCTCTTACTGCGCGGCTTAACTCTTCGGCGTGTTGCTTTTCTGCAGCGTCAAAGCCGATCCATTCCCGCACTTCCCCCGTCATAATTCTTAAGCCATGACTTGTGGGGTGCTCTGCCATAATTGTTACGCAATCGGCCTTAATAAATAAAAACGCTCGCGGTTGCCTTTGCTGCCGGCAACCTCACTGTCAGCTTTATCAACGATAATAGCTCGCGGCTTCACCCAGGCTTCAAAATCTTTCAGTATCTGCCGACGAACAGTATCATTTTTGATAATTCCTTTGTTCACTTGGTCTTTGCCAGCTTCAAACTGTGGTTTTAGCATAGCGACTATTTGGGTCTGCGGGCGGCAAAGATACTTAAAAATATGTGGCAAAAGCTCGCGTAGACTGATAAAACTAACGTCCATAACGGCGATGTCCGGCACCTCGTGAATATACTCTGCGACTTGTTCAATTGGGTCATCGGCGGGCTTTTTCGATATATGCCTTAGCGCACGAATATCGGTTTTCTCATGTAGATCAATCCTGGGGTTGCCACGCAAGCTTGGATGAAGCTGCTCGGTACCAACATCAACCGCAATCACTAAGTGCGCACCGCGACGAAGGGCGAAATCCGTGAAGCCGCCGGTGCTCGAGCCGATATCAAGCACCACCTTGTCAGCGAAATCAAGCTGCAGCACCCTGGCAACACTGGCAAGTTTTAAACCAGCGCGGCTCACGTATTGTTCGTCGGCCTTGAGCCGCACATCAGCATCTGCGGACGCAAAAAAGCCCGGCTTCGTAATAACTTTGCCGTCGACAGTCACTTTACCTAACTTAATCCAGCTCTCGGCCTGGCTCCGCGAACTAACAAGTTGTTTGTTCGCCATAAGCTGGTCGAGTCGAAGCTTCATAGTGTGGCTACTTTTTACGCTCGAGATACTCACCCGTGCGGGTATCAACTTTAATTTCGTCATCGGTCTTGATAAAAGCCGGTACTTTAAGAGTATAGCCCGTCTCAAGCGTAGCATCTTTTTGCAGACTACTAGCGGTGTCGCCCTTTACTACTGTCTCGGCATAGGTGACCTTGAGGTAGATGTTCTTTGGTAGTTCAACGTTAATAACCTTGCCATCAAAGAATTGAAGATCAAGCTCAATGCCTTCTTTCATAAAGTTCTTCGCTTCATCAATCAGCTCACCTGGCAGCTGGAACTGCTCAAATGTGTCTGGATCCATGAAATGAAAATCATCGCCATCCGCATAGAGGTACTGCACGTTGCGGTGCTCCACACTTGCTGGCTCGATTTTCTCAGCACCCTTAAAAGTCTTGGGCACGACGTTGCCATCGATAACGTTCTTAAGGCGAACGTTGACGATACTACCGCCGCGACCCATAACTTTTTGGTTGTATTCGATAACGCGAAAAGGCTTACCATCAATCTGGATCAATACGCCTTTTTTGAGATCTGTTGGAGAATACATAGCTGCGAGCTCTCTTAGTTGCTCGTTACAAACGGCATCATTGCAAGGTGACGAGCACGCTTGATAGCGACCGCTAGCTGGCGTTGCTGCTTGGCGCTCAGGCCAGTCTTGGCTGCTGGCTCGATTTGACCGTACATGTTAACAAAGCGCTGAAGCACTTTTACATCGCGGTAGTCAAAGTATGATGGAGTATCTTTCTTAAATTTAGAACGTGGTTTCATTACAATAATTTCCTTACATTAGATTGGCTAGAACGGAATCTCAGAGAGATCGATTGGCTTGTCATCGATGTTCTCGATCACGACGTCATCTTTCTTCTTTTTTGGAGTACTGGTCGTGCTTGCGCCGCTGTTGCCACCGCCGCTATAGCCGCCTTGACTACCGCCGCCATTGTCATCGCCGCCGCCCGCACCATCAAGGAACGTGACGTCATTTGCGACAACTTCAACTTTACTACGCTTTTGGCCTTCTTGCTCCCAGCTACGTTGGCTCAAACGGCCTTGGACGATTGCCCGGCGACCTTTTGCCAAATACTGGTTGACGCGCTCGCCGAGCTGGGCCCAAGCAACAACATCAATGTAGTCGGCTGATTCTTGCCATTCACCATTGGCGTCTTTGTAGCTACGGTTGAGTGCAAGACTAAAGCTGGTGACATTCTGGCCGTTTGGCGTAGTGCGCATTTCAGGATCACGGGTTAGATTCCCCATGATCGTAACTTGGTTGATGCTTCGTGCC
>CAIJKY010000015.1 GCA_903821365.1 uncultured bacterium
CTGCTGTTCTTTTCGGGTTTGTGTGTAGGGCTCATAGTTAATCAAATTTTATCATATAACTAATGCTTATCGATGCCGCCGCGCGTAGTAATGTATTTAGACTTCGCTTACCTTAAACAACGATTTAATCGCTCGTCGCTCATCCATAGCCGCGTAGGCCTCTTTGATATCTTGTAGTTCAACGGTCAGATCAAAAACGCGCCCTGGATTGATTGTGCCTGCCAAAACATCTTTCAAAAGTTCGGGAATGTACTGTCGTGCCGGAGCGACGCCACCGCGAATACCGACATTCTTCCAAAAGGCAGTTTCATATTTGAAATCTTTGTAATTAGGCACGCCGACCGTACCAACCATACCGCCAGCACGCGTGATTTCAACACACGTTTTGATCGATTCATCCGTGCCGACACATTCCAGCGCCGCGTCCACGCCAAAACCGTCGGTTAGTTTCATAATAACCGCAGTGGCGTCATCGCCTCGCTCTTCAACGATATCGGTCGCGCCAAACTCTTTTGCCACCGCCTGGCGAGCTGGGTTGCGGCTCAGCGCAATAATACGCGTGGCACCTAAGCGTTTTGCAGCGAGTACTGCCGACAGGCCAACCGCGCCATCACCCACCACCGCTACGACACTGCCCTTTTTGACATTAGCGCTTACTGCTGCGTGGTGTCCGGTACACATTACATCAGACAATGCCGTGAACGAGGCAAGCATTTTATCGGAGAAATCAGCGCCTGGCACCTTGACCAAGGTTGCATCAGCAAATGGCGCACGCACTTTTTCGCCTTGGCCACCATCAGTCTCGCCATCACCAAAGACGCCGCCGTGTTCACAGTTCGATTGAAACCCGGCCTTACAGGCTGCGCACGTCCCATCGTTATAAGTAAACGGCGCAATGACAAAATTTCCTTTTTTGAGGTCTTTTACATCACTGCCCGTTTCTTCGATGACACCGATGTATTCGTGCCCAATACTGCCCACCGCATGCGGGCTAATACCCCTGTAATACCACAGGTCGGAGCCGCAAACACAACCACGGACAACACGAACAACAGCATCTGTAGCTTCCTGAATGACGGGATCTGGCCGTTCGCCCAGCTCAATAGTTTCTTTGCCCTTAAATAAAGTAGCTTTCATAAATACATCCTCCATAAGTTTGTGCAGCGCACGTTAATACGGATGATTGTGAAGGCTTTGCGGTGTTTATGCCGTTAATAATCTAACAGTCAGTCATTTAAAGATGCCGCTACTCCGTTAATCTGCGCTGCTACTATATCGGCATTAGACAGCATAGGCATATGCCCAGAATTAACATCATATACTTTGGCACCAACTAAGCGGGCGGCAGATTCATTCTGCACCGATAATGGAAACTCTTTATCACTCGTTGTGCGTATATAAAGTGCTGGCACATTCGGCATAGGTCCCGGTGATGTCTTATCGGTATATAGATGTACGGACTCTTGCTGGAATTTAGCAACGATAGCATCTGTCTGAGACGCCGTAAGCCCATCGCCCAAGCCGCTACGAATTGCCGATTCAGGCGGCTTTGTACCTGCTAGCTTGAGAATAATCGGCATAATTAGTTTTTGCGGAAATGGCAGCGTCGACACAAAATTGCCGCCAGGCTTTGGAATGGCAGCACTGACTCCAATGTATGCTGCGAGCTTCTCTCCCAACACGCCGCTTAGTTCATTCCCCACAACCCCGCCGACTGAATGAGCAACCACAATCACTCGTTGAACGTTAAGCGCTTCAACTTGTTTGTTCACCACTGCAACGTATTCAGCGAGAGTCGCCTTGTTGGTAGAACGTTCAAGTGCAGTATAGTCGGCACAAGCATAAGGCACTGAGATATTCTTAACGACATTGTCCCATATCCAACCACCAAGGCCGGCTCCATGGATAAAAATTATGCCGATTTTGCTATTCATTTAGGTTCTAGCATTATTCGCCGACCGTACCGACTTTTACATCGCCCGCTCGCTTATAGTTAGCAAAGATAACCCCGTTCGGCGTAATCAAGCTGTCCATGAGCGTAAACGCCACCGCAGCACCACTATCATCGAATAGTCGCTTACCTGCACCGAGCGTAATAGGAAATGTCATCAGACACAGCTCGTCGACAAGATCGTGCTTGAATAATGTTTTTGCCAAGTTACCACTGCCGTGAACTTTAATATCTCCACCCTCGGAATCTTTGAGTTTTTTGATATCATCAACGGTCTTAAGAAATACGACGTTAGGCCATTCTGTTTTGTTCTCAGTCAGCGTATCTGACATGACGTACTTAGTGACATCATTGATTCCCGGCCACATATCAGCGTGGTCTGGCCAGTAGTCGGCAAAGATGTCGAACGTTTTTCGACCCAAAAGAATGTCAGTAGATTGCATCCATTTTGCCATAAAGTCACCCGCCGCATCATCGGCTTCAGTAAAATAAGGTGCGGTCCAGCCGCCGTACTTAAAAGCGTTGGTCGCGTCTTCTTCGGGGCCACCAGGTGCTTGCATGACGCCGTCTAATGTTATGAATTCTTGGACTATTATTTTTCTCATGCTGTTTCCCTGCTTATCGTTTTACTACTTAGAACAGTTATGATCGATTACTCCGACCAGACAGCCAACTCACTACCATTCGGTTCAGTAAAATGAAAACGTCGACCGCCAGGAAACTCGTACACATCAGCGATAATTTTACCACCGTTTTTCACGACTAGTTCTTTAGTTTTCTCTAAATCAGATGAATAAACGACCGTGAGCGGCATCGAGGCGCCGCCGTCCGCGTTGACACCACTGCTCGCGCCACTATCGGTGGTGTCGCTGTAGTCGTCGCCCCAGTCGTTATATTTCCAACCAAAAACACTACTGAAAAACTCTTTGGTTTGCTTGAGTTGTGCGCCAGATTTGACGGGAAACTCGATGAGGTCAATGTGATTGTGTATAGGCATACACTAATTATATCAAAATAAAAAAGCTCCCAGATGAGGGAGCTTTTAAACACAGTAGTGCTGTTAGTAGGCTTTTTTGGCGCCAGCTTCTACTGCTTTTTCAGCATTTTCTTTTGACATCATGGCACAAACAGTCGTTCCACACTTTGCGTGTTTCCCTTTAGCCATAAAACCACCTTTTTGAGTTTGGTGAATCTCTGGTGCTGTTAGTTCAACGCCTTTTTCTTTACACTTAACGCAATATCCTGTAGGCATGTCTGTCTCCTCTGGTTTAATTGTTATTACATAACTTATATAGCATAACGCTTGTTTAGTATATACCCAAGATGCTTCCGTGCGCACCTTTAACCCTCAAGATTTAGTGCGCGTCACTGTTTGGATCGAATTCTATCGTCCACTCAATCCCGAATTTATCCCTAAACATCGCAAAATAGGTACCCCACGGGCTATCACTCATCGGCATTTCAACCGTACCGCCCAGCGAGAGCCCTGTAAATATTTTGTCGGCCTCCGCGCGGCTATCTGCGGTTACCGATATTTTAGACCTGTTTTCGTTCTCATTAACTGGCCCCAAACTCTCGGGGACGTCGTTGGCGATTAACGTGTTCTTACCGATCGGCAATATGATGCGCATAATTTTATCGGCATCGCTGTCTGATATGTGAAAACCAGGGCTTTTAATATCTTTGAAGCGCACAACACTCTCAAACTCGCCGCCAAAGACCGATTTGTAAAAATTAAAGGCTTCTTCGGCGTTACCGTTGAAATTGATGTAGGGGTTAATTGTTGGCATTTGAATTATTCTCCTTTATTGCTTGGTTTTTCATTGGTATTATTATAACAAAATGGGTTTTTAGTTACGTGTGGCCCTCCCGCTCGCGATGAGCAGGAGGGCCACGATGCCAAGTTGGGCGGTGTCTGCTACGGCTTGCCGTAGAGAGCCTGCTGCTGGAGCGCCCAGAGGCCGCCCCTCAGCGTGGCGCCAGCCTTCATCGCCGTCATGTCGTCCCCGCTGAGTTCAGCGAAGTTGACACTTGGTGTCAAACTGGTCATGTCCCCTCCTGGGGGTGTTGAAGTTGTCGGACGTGATTATTTGATCACTATCAGTAAATATTGTCAATATTTCGTGGCTGGACAGAAACTGTCAATGGGCTGAAGATGATAACTGCAAAAGAAGCTTCTTAGCCGTTCTGATAACAGTGTTCGACTTGTGATTCAGTTGCACCTCAATCAATGATCGAGCACTGTCAACCGATACATAGCCATTTTCAGCAAAATACACGAGCGTCTTCATTGTGTTCGCCGCCACGATCCAGTCTATCTCAGTCGTTGCAAGGAGACCCCCGAGCCAAAGTTTAGCCTTTACTCTTTGCTTGTCACTAAGTTCAATTTGTCGATATATCTGGGCTAAATGCCACAAGATCGACGGCTGGGTTACTGCTGCTAATTCAGATTGAAATGTATCGATATACGGCAGTAACCATGCTGGATTCACGCGACCTATTTTCTCTACGGCATCGATGGCACGCATTCTTACCCAGGCGTTATCATCAAACACGCAGCTATAGAGTTCACTAAATCGAGTTTTATCCTCTAGGACAATCTTAATGACATCGTCTGTCTTGCCGAGTGCGTTGGAGTTGCCGCCGATTGATAGGATGTCTTTGAAGGTTTCTGTCATGTTCTAATAGTATATAATATCCATGTCCAGTCAGTTCGACTAGATCGACCACCTCGGAAGGATAGTAATGGCCACCGATGGACCGACTCCAGCTCCACCCGACCCTGACATTTTCGCAAACGGCGAGCCCGTTGTGCTTCTGGATGCTCGCTCAAACGCCACCGAGCAGTGGGTGCAAGCCGTAGCGGAGGCAGCAGATGCACGCTTGGACTGGCACTACAGCGGCGGGGTGGCGCAAGTTCTCCATCTCGGCGACGCCGAGAGTCGTAGCCGCGTCGAGGCAGCAATCACGGCGCTGGAGGGCTCTCTGAGCGGCAGGATCCTGAAGCGACTCCCCGTGGGAGCACAAGGCCTCTATCGTAGAGGCGTCACGGATGCACCCAAGGGTGCCATCGCTGGCTTCTACGAAGGAGGTGACAGCTCGACGTTCATCGTCGAGGACTGACTGTATGGGGGGAGTCGTCGGTGACCATTCGTTGCCGACACTCCTTCCTTAAGTTTCTTCCTAATGAATATTTTGTTTTCAGTTATGTTCTAATCGTTCGCAAAGGCGTATTGAAGGTGTAGATATGAGTCGCTCAGAACATCAACCTTTGTTAACTTCATTGATTGCAATATACCCAAATCCTGTACTGTTTTAAGAGAATCGCCGTCGATAAGCGTTGGCACATTCCTGCCACCTACGATGAGCGGTGCCACCACGATTGAGAGTTTATCAACTAGTTTTTCTCTTAGTAGCAATGCATTTAGCTCCCCACCCGATTGTATAGTCAGCTTATCCGCCCCAAGCCCTTTGAGTTTAGTGAAGAGATCGGCGAAGTTAATGTTGCCATCATAATCTAAAACTTTTAGATTAATGTCGTCGATCGAGTATGCGGGATGCTGTTTATTGGTCGTTACAATATACAGCTTCTCTGATCTAGCAAGAAGATTCCGAACACCTCGCTCTGTTAAATGCGGTTTACTATCTACGACAACAAAGCGAACAGGTATTTTACTTATGGAGTCTTTTTGCTCATTCCAGCCTACTTTGGCCATTACCCTGCCTGAGTTAAATGAGTGCCAATCTGTTTGCTCTTCAAGCGCGTAATATTGTTTTAAACCTTTTCCTAGACCGTCGATGGTTGGCAAGTCTTTGTCGAAATCTCTTTCATCATCTGCACCGGTTGAGATCTTACCGTCAACAGACATGAGCATAAATAAAGTGGTGACTGGACGTTCATTCATGGCTTCAGTATACCAAGGTGAATATTAGTGACAAGTATAAAAGAAAAGAACTCTCATTCATTCCGCGCCACGTGATTACTTAAGCCTAAATTTCAGACACTACGCTGTTTTAACTTCAAAGCAGTTAACGTATGAATCGATCCATACATCTTGCCATAATCTGCCCACGAAAATTCCCCTTCAGGTCCAACATACCAAAGCACGCTTGATAGTGTCTCGTAGTTTTTGCCGAGTGCATGCAACTGATCAACCGTTAATGTATCAATGTATTTGACGTCGTCGCCAGCCTGATACTTTTGGTCACCCAGCTTTACGTGGTATACAAAAGTTTGGTGTAAAAACTGCCTACCCGCGTCATCGGTTGCCTCAACATTAAACTGTAGCAATAGGTTCAAATCTTGTACAGTAATCTTAATACCTAATTCTTCGTGAAGTTCGCGGGATACCGCAGCAATTATATCCTCACCCTCATCAACTCCACCGCCAAGGAGACGGGTAATGGTTGGAGGGTAAAAGCCTGGTTTTGCGCCAAGCAGAATATTACCCCGATCATCTTCGACCGCAATTAAAACACACCGCTTGCGGTGCAGATTGCCAAATGCTTTTTTGACTATAATTTGTAAGCTAATTTCTTGCATGAATAAAATGGAAACATTGCCGTTCAATTAAAATATTCTAGCAAACTCCATTGAGCTAAGCGATAGTTCAGCGATACCCTTACGGATATATCTGATATTATTCTGATATATGCAATATTATCTCGAACGTCTTCAATTCGCTATTAAGGCTATTTTGCGTAACCCTGCTACTTTCTTTCTTTTTACCGCCGCAGTCTTCGGAATCGTTATTTGTTTCAGACTTCCCCCACTGAATGGTACTGATGAATTCACCCATTTTCCGAGGGTCTATCAAATTACAGACGGCACGCTATGGGAGCAGAAAATGCCCCACCAACAATATGGTGGACAGATACCTTTTAATGTTAGCAGCATGGTAGATGACTATCGTGACCTATCTCGAAAAAGCAACCCACAGGAATATGCTTCCCGCACTAAACAACTGAACGCTTATTATAGCTCCCAGAGTAAACCAGGTGAGCCTGTTGGTGCGATCTATACATCCGTAGCAATATACCCACCTTGGTCATACGCACCTAGCGCAATAGGCTTAGTAGTAGCCAAGGTTCTCAATACTCCACTTATCTGGTACGTCTACCTAGCACGCTTAAGCAGTTTATTAGTTTGGATAGTATTAGTTTGGTGGGCAATCAGATTGCTCCCCTCTGGAAAATGGTTTTTAACTGTCCTAGCTCTGCTGCCTACATCTCTGTCCCAGGCTACTACAATCGGCGGCGACGGTCTTTTAACCGGGCTAAGTTGGTTAACTATCGCATTAGTAATAGCTGTCTTCGCCAATAAAGTAAACCTCAATTGGATATGGTTAACACTGTTAGGGCTAGCCAGTTTGTATCTTGCTGTCATCAAAGCTGGTTATTGGCTTATTAGTCTACTACCTTTAATAATTCCCGCCTACTTTTTTAAAAGTCGTAAAGTTGCAGTTGCCTGGAAAACCGTCCTAGCCGCTCTCGTTATAGTCAGCAGCATATTTTTCGCTTACCACAATATGACTACGGCAAGATACGCAACATTAACACCTCGACTTGGAGTGTACATAGATAGTAATTTGCAACAACAATATGTCCTGCATCATCCCTTGCTGTTCCTAGTTAGAGCATTCGGACAATTCTTTACTAAGAGTTATGACACAATTTATCTTGGGATAGTAGGTATTCTCACCAATAGATTAATATACCTGCCGTTGCTAGTCATTGGCTTGCTTTATGTAACCCTTTTCTTAGCGCTCAAACAGAGCAAGCGTTTACCAGTTTTAGCTAAGCACCGCCAATTACTGCTGTTGACGTTTTTGTCAGCCTTTGTTGGAACTTGTATCTTTATAAGCTTGGCTTTTTATATAGGTAACACGCAAGTAGGCAGCGATACTATTTTTGGAATTTATGGTAGATATTATCTGCCAATATTGCCTCTACTACTCATCATACCCCTGGCAAAGCGTAAAGGAATCACTGCTGAGCATGCTCTAGTAGTACTGCCTATTTTAAGTGTAATAGGGTTGGTTTATACAGCTATAGCTATTAGCCAATAGCCGAGATATTGCAACTGAACCAGAGAAGAAACAGCAGAAACTGAATGGCCATCTAAAGTTGCTACCGCATACTGACAAGCAGTTCCAAGTCACTACTTCTTGGCCGCTAGACCTCGCACAGAGAGAGAAACAGTTATTTAATGAGAGTACTGGCGGACTAAGATAGAAGCCGCTTGAATATCTACTTTCAAATTCTTCTTCAGCCATATTGAGACAAAGAAAAAGAGCCTTTCGGCTCATAATTCAGATATTTGGTGCGGAGCTACAGAATCTACTCAAACTTTTCACCGCACTGATTGATGGTAGCTTAAGTAGCATACCTACCATTCCTTCGGTACCTGATACTAAAAATACAATTATCTACTAGGCGGAGTGACCGCCGTGACCATGTCCGATACCAAAGCGTGTCATCATTAAGCGGTTGACTGGCACAGTCACTACGAATGCCACTGCCAAAGACAGAGCCATACTCCACCAAAATAGCCAAGTGCTTACACGCGCGCTCATAGCGCCCGGTATGAGGTACTCAAGCGTGTTGTCTATGATCTCCATGCTGATGATAGAGACTGTGTCGGTGCGAAGGGCTGTTTTTCGCGCATCATCTGGAGGCATGCCCATTTTGCGAGCGCCCCGATATGTAAGACCATAGCCAAAACAAAATGCAAGCACTACAGCTAGCAGTGTTTGGTATATATTTGCCCAACCAAATTGAGCGCCAATGGCACTACCAAGCACTTCACCTATGCCGCAACCGAGTAGACAGTGGAGCGTATGTTCTACGGCGTGGTTCGTGGTGACATCAAATGGCAATCGCATACTTACCATTATGAACTGCTTTCTGATAAGCGCTAGCTAATAAGTCGCTGTTCACATAAGATATAGATAAGGTGTGCTGGGAAGTCTGGTCGGCAATACTATTAAAGACGATCGGACATACTTGAAAGACAAACTCGCACAAATCACTAAAAAGCTTCATCCTGCACGGCTTTCAGAGCTTGCAACATATTTGCTTAAAGATGAGGCGATTAGTGGCAAACTGATTATCGGCGCTACGGTACTCGCCCTGCTTGCCGCAAATACAGCCCTAAGTTCGTTGTATAACGGCTTTCTACATACTAACCTCACCATTGGTCTCGGCAGTTGGGCTTTATCAAAAGACCTTCAGCACTGGATAGACGAAGGGCTAATGGCGATCTTCTTTTTAGTGGTTGGTCTTGAACTGAAACGCGAGCTAGTAAAAGGTGAACTACGCAAAATTAAAACAGCCACCCTACCGTTCGCTGCGGCAATAGGTGGAATGATAGTTCCGGCATTAATATACATGGCTCTGAATAGAGGAAGCGATAGCTTTAGCGGCTGGGCGATACCAATGGCAACCGATATAGCATTTGCTGTCGGCATCTTAGCCCTACTAGGTAAGAGAGTGCCGTCTTCCATTCGCCTGTTCTTGCTGACATTGGCAATAGTGGACGACATAGGCGCAGTCATTGTAATAGCCGTTTTCTATAGCACAGGTATTAATCTATATATGTTGGCGATCGCCGCCACTATAGCTGCGCTGATCCTGATACTGCAAAAACTTAAATTGCTCAACATGTCAGTATTTGTTGTAGCGGCAATTGGAATTTGGCTGGCCATAAACGCGTCAGGTGTTCATCCGAGTATAGCCGGAGCCATTATTGGTTTACTTGCACCCCTAACTGCATGGTCATTAAACAAAGAACCGATAGCTGAACGCCTAGAGCGATTTACTATCCCCGTATCTACGTTGCTTGTTGTGCCGCTGTTCGCCTTTGCTAATACGGGAATAGTCTTATCGCTGAGCAGCTTCAAGGATACGTCGGCACTTCCAATTGCAGGAGGAATTATCCTAGGATTAGTTGTTGGCAAGATCTTGGGCATTTTGGGCGCGTCGTGGCTAGTCATAAAACTCAAATATGCCGAACTGCCTATAGGTGCTAACTGGAGCCACATTGTTGGCGTTGGGTTCTTGGCAGGGATCGGTTTCACTGTTGCCATATTCGTGACTGATCTTGCTTTTACTGCAGAAGACTATGTAACAATCGCTAAAATAAGTATCTTTGCAGCTTCTGTTATTAGTGCGCTCATTGGCTTAATTGTTCTACAACGCAGTAAAACTACATAAAGAAAAACACGCATTGAGCGTGTTTGACAAAATAACTAAAATGGTGCAAGATAGTTGACGCATTACAAACATCAGCTATCGGTGCTACAAACGATTATAAACTAAAACATCTGGCTGAGGTATTCCAATTATCAGGCAACTTGCTTGATGCTTAGTTGGAAGTTCAAACGAGCTGTTGTATACCGCAAAGATAGGGGGGGGTAGTCGCCCTCTAACTCTGTTATAGGTACTCCGCCTATGTAATACCTAAAATGTGGGGGTACTATCTGCCAAGCGTTTTCTGGATACTAATTAATCCTGACTATTATCTCGTTTCTGCCTGTTCTCGTGCTATTTGGTCTTTGATAATCTTATCTGCTCGTCCGTTAGGAAGTTTTGCAAAGTTAAGTAGCAAGCTTTGAGGCATACGGTCAACGATTACCTTACCCTCATATTCAGGTATTGGACTTGCCGATATTAACATCTTGTCTGCTCGACGTAACTCACGATTATTTATTTCACGCACAAAGTTATAATCAATTTCTTTGTAGCCAGTTATTCCGCACCTGTTACCAAACAAGGCAATTTTGGGAGTAAGTGGCACAACACACTCAGCTGTCTTGCTCCATTGGTTTCGCCCAAAAGGCGAATTATCTTTTGTAAATTCTGTTAGCGTAACAGGATGGTCAGAAGTAATAAACTCTATGTCTACGTAACTAGCTGGTGTAAGGAAACAAAAGTCCAATGGTCCCCACTTGTTTACCTCAAAAGATACAGCCATAGCCTGAGCAAAGAATACTTCTTTCATTGCTTCCATCTGTTTAGTCCAACGGTCAGCTGCTTCGGGAGCATTATGTCCTAAAGACAATGCACGTCCACTCTCATTTAACTTATCTAAAAAGCTATTTAGGTGCTCCTGTTGCATAATAGTGCGGTTCTCTAAAGCACTTATATATAGGGCAATCTTCTCGTGGTCCGCTTCGCTAATCCGTTTACCTTGTTTGATTTTCTTTTCTAATACCTCGCCATAGTCGCCCTCAATTTGAGCTAACACATCTTCAATTGCGTTAGTTGGCAGAATAGGAGTTTCATATAGATTATTCTTTACTGCAATATTTACGGGTGCTATGTCTTTCTGCTCGGCAGTATGCAAAAAATCTGCTCTACCCTTATCGCCAAACCAGTAAGTTTTGACCTTGCCGTTGATAGTAAAGTTTTGCAAGTATGAAGTGCGAGGCAGCCAGTGCTGTCTGCGAGTTACCTGCTTTTTGCCAGCTTTCTCAGCCATTCATTAACTCATTTTTCACGTAATCAACCAAGGGTTGTCGTGCATCATCTGTAAAATCGTGATTACCGCCTAACTGCACTAAACCAATGCGTTCATCGGTCTTGTCAAAGTTTGACATACCAAGTACTTCATCTTCGTTTGCAATTAGGAACTTGACCTTAGCTAAGTCAGGCAATCTGTTGTATATGCGTATAACATCAAGTCCTTTTAAGCTCTGCCAGTACGAGGCAGGAATTATAGTTGTACTGCCGTCTCGTCTCGGTATCTTTGACTGACCATCTAGGTCAATCACGCTTCCATCACGGCTGCCGAAGAAGTTGATTAATCGTCCTACATCAACATTATCAGGCGGTGCAAGACAAAGTACTTGTCGCACGTTCTGAGGTTTCGCAAGAGCAGCTACTAAGCACCCTTGTGAATGTGTCACTAAATCTACCATCGCATCGCCGTCAATCTTATCAAGCTGTTCTTTGAGCAGCTGAACCTGCCGCTGCAACGGACTGACCGTAAGTGTGTTTGATTGTTCGTCAATCAGGTTGTAATCAAATAGGATATGCTCAGCTTTGGGCAGTGCATTCGCAATATCAGTAAATAAACCCCTGTCATCTTTGCGGACACCAAAACCGTGCGAATAAATAACTACGTGCTTTGTCATAGTTTTGTTTCTTCTGATAGCTTTATTCGTACTTTTTCGGTCATTGTAGTGGTGCTGACATAGCCAAGAGCATCAACATCTGGGTTATAAAGTTCAATCATATCTAGGTCGTTACGTGGAAATACCCTTGCACACTTGATTTGTTTACCGTCAAGGAGCGATTGTTTTAGTTCGTCATATTGCTGTTGCTCAAGGTAAAAATCAACATCGCCAACGTGGTGTCGGTAAGGGTCTGGTTTACGAATATACAAGTGCGTGTAAGTTGTTTCTGGTACGCCGTCCTGCTCAGTAATGATAATCGGCTCGTGTAGATTAAAGTACTTTTGATTTGGGTCATCAGAAGGTTCGGTCAATTCTTTGCGGATAGCCACAAGTCGCTCATACTCCTCGTCATAATGACAGAAGATACCCATATTACCTGCATTGGGTAGATATGAACCAAACGACTGTTTACAAAGCTCATAGCAAGCAAAGTGCGTGTACTTGATAGCTTCAAGAAGGCTTGTTTGGTCTTGGATTGGGCTAAATCGGTATAGTTTCATTGCTTCTGCCAGCCCTTATAGTCTTTTAGTAGTTGTTTGCACTCCTCACGCATTACACCGCCAACAACTTCAATGTTGCCTCTGCTAGAATCAGCTAGCTTTCTTGAGGTCTTAACTAGCTTCTCAGAACTATAATCATCGTACTCGTAGTCATTGCCAACTACATCGGCTGCGTATGCACCAAATACTATTCTGTCTACGCCAGCCCACAATGCCGCACCAGTACACATAGAGCAAGGCTCTAGCGTTCCGTATAAGGTACAACTTTGCATATCCATCAAATCGTTTTCTTTAGCACAGTTACGAATGCAATCAATCTCGCCGTGATTTGAAGGGTCTCGCTTTCCGTATGGATTACTCCAACCCTTAGCAATAACCTTACCGTCTTTGACCATTATCGCCCCGATAGCAGCACCGCCAGATGCCTCGGCATCTTTAGCTGACTGGATTGCAAGTTTCATAAAGTCTTCGTCGGTCATATTTCTACTCAATCCATCACGTTTTCTGGCTTACCATCAATAGTAGCGATGATATTACCGACCCAAATCTGCCGAAGTAAGTTCAAAGAGTGGTCAGTAAACCACGCCTGAGAAGGAAATGCTATTACATTTTGGTGCTTTGCAAGTGGCGTACCTGCGACAGCACTGTTTGAACCTGCATATCCGCCGACTTTACCAGAGTTAAGGGCTTCAAGTAGTGCATCATTATCAACCAATTTTCCGTCAGCTTCATTGATAATGTATTGACCTTCTTTTGCGTGTGCTAGTAGTTTTGCGTCAAATAATCCGATTGTTTCATCAGCCGTCTTAAGGTGCAGTGATAGATAATCAGATTGCCGTAATACTTCTTCCAAGGAAAGTTGCGTTACGTTAGGTATATTCTTCTCTTTTCTGTCCCAGGCGATAATTTTTACCCCAAAACCTTGTAATAATTCTGCGAACTTTGTACCAATATGACCCAGCCCAACAATGCCAACAGTTTTACCTGTAAGTACGTCATTCTTATACGGCTTTTCTTCTTTGCCAGTAATACGGTCTTGGAATACCAGGTTCAACTTTTTGATAAGAAATAGTAGAGCCGTCAGACTAAACTCAGCGACAGAAACGGTTGAGTAATTCGGGGTGTTCATTAGCAGTATACCGTGCTTCTTGGCAGCTTCTGGTGCAGCCCAGCTCATACCAGTGATGTCAGTAGAAATCGCTTTAAGTGGTAACCTACGCTCCCTTATCTGTTTATAGAAATTGTCGGTCAGCTCATCAACAACGTCACGATTGAGCATTAAGTAATCACTTTTGGCGATTATATCTAAAAGTTCGTCCTCGCTAACCTTATCTCGCTCAATATATTGAACATCAGATTTTTTACTTAACAACTGCCAATCATCCGAGGTAATCATATCTGGAATAGTGACAATAGTTGTTATCAGTTTGTTCATTTTTGCTCCTTAAACCATTCTTCTGGTCTGTTAAATTGCCAAGGGTCACGAGTATTAGACTTGTGTACTTTGATGTCTTTCCAAACTCCGCCAACAATGTAAGGTTCTTCATCTAGCCACTCTTGAAGTTCCTTTTCAGAAGGGAAGCTCACGACATACATTGAGCCTTTCATAGACCCATCGTCGTTTAGAAGTGCAGCCCCGTACCAAAGATTGCCACTATCAAGTAGTTTATCGCCCATAGCAATATGATTTTGTCGCACTGCTTGCCTACGAGCAGGTGCTTCACTATCCGTTCCATCAAGACCAATGACTACAAACTGCATTACTTGGCTCTCGCAATCACTTTAATTTGAGTAACGTCATCAAAGCCAAACTGTGCGTGTTCACGACCACCGCCAGACATCTTGTATCCTGTAAACGGATTGCAAGTATTGATGTAGCTCAAAGTATTCTGG
The DNA here is from genome assembly GCA_903821365.1 of uncultured bacterium. Taxonomy (GTDB): domain Bacteria; phylum Patescibacteriota; class Saccharimonadia; order Saccharimonadales; family Saccharimonadaceae; genus CAIJKY01. Next base: position 14,523 of record CAIJKY010000015.1, read on the forward strand.
CTAACCATTCCGCTTTCTAGCTGATGGGCAACTCGTATAAAGCGTTCGTTATCTGCTGTAAAGATATACGCACCTAAGCCATATTTAGTATCGTTAGCCTTTTCTATGGCTTCTTCTTCGCTAGTAAACGTAACTATTGGCAGTACAGGTCCAAATACTTCTTCCTGCCATACTCGCATATCGTTTGTGATGTTGGTTAGCAGTGTCGGCTCGTAATAAGCACCCTCTAAGCCTTCGGGCTTCTTGCCGCCAATAAGAACCTTAGCACCCTTACTTACTGCATCAGCAACTTGTTCTTCAAGCAGTTTCAACTGTCGTTCAGCAACAAGTGGTCCAAAGTCAGTTTGACTATCGCTAGCATCGCCAATCTTTTTCTCTTTAATTAAGTTTGTTAGCTTGGCAGTAACTTCATCCACTTTGCCCTCGTGGACAATTAAACGCTTTAAGGCATCGCACATCTGACCGCAAGCCATAAAACGAGCTGTAAAGATTGTGCCAGCAACTTCTTCAATATCAGCATCTTCAAAAATAATGCCAGGTGCTGAACCGCCAAGTTCAAGACAGGTTGGCAACAAGCGACTAGCCACAGCCTGTCTAATCTTTATTCCAGTAGCACTGCTGCCCGTAAAACACACTAGGTTTACATCTTGATTTACCAGTTGCTCACCAACAGAGCCATCGCCATATACCTCGTTAAATACACCCTCTGGCAAAACGCTGTTCACAATTTCTTCTATGAGCTTGCCACATAGCTGCGTCTCTTCGGAGTGCTTAAAGACAACTGTATTACCAGCAATAAGGTTTTGCCCACATTGCCATACCCAGTTTGCAAACGGGAAGTTCCAAGGAACGATACAAGCCACAACGCCGAATGGCTCTTTGAATACCTCGTGTCGCTCATCATCGTTTTCTAAAGTAACGACTGATTTTAAATGTTTTTCGCCAGTATCAAGGTAAGAATTAAGATAGTCTAAGCCAAAATCAAAGTCTTCCAGTGCTTCCTTAATAGGCATACCCATTTCTTCGGCTTCTAGTTTGGCAAATCGCTCTTTATTCTCAGCGAACTTTGCTGATACTTTGCGAAGTAACTCTATACGCCCCGCAACACCTAATTCTCGCCAAGCCTTTTTTGCAGCGTGAGCGGCTTTAGCTTTGGCTTTTATGTCTTCTGGCGTAGACGCTTCAAGCTCATCAATGGCTTGGTTAGTAGATGGGTTGATGGATTGTATTTTGCTCATTATTTCTCCTTATTTAACTTGTCCAGGTCTTGCTCGCTAAGTTGAATATTGATTGATAAGACGTTCTCATCAATGTGTTCTTTTTTCACAGCTTTCGGAATGGGCAGAGCACCCTGGGCTAGTAACCAGGCAAGAGCAACTTGTGCGGGACTAGCTTCGTGAGCTTTAGCTATTTCTTGGATTGTTTTATTGGCTAGTACTTCTTGCCGTTTTACAGGTTGATAAGCGATAAGTTGAATATTATTATCCCGACAGTGCTTACGAAGCATTTCGTCAACCTCGACTTTGTAAAGCACGTTGTAGTTCATCTGATTGGCAATAATTGGATGTTTAGCAATCTTTTGGGCATCTTCCATATCAGAAACCGTAAAGTTACTTACACCAAACTCTCTTACCACACCCTCATCAATCAGCTCATCTATTTGCGGTATAGCTTCTTGCCAATTCACCCCATCCCAAGGTGCGTGAATGTAAAGCATATCTAGATAGTCCGTGCCGAGTTTTTCAAGCATTTTTTTAACAGTTGGTTGTACTAGACCTTTGCCAACGCTCGTCTTCCATAACTTGTCGGCAATGTATAAGTCATCTCGCTTTAATCCCGCAATTGCTCTGCCTACTACCTCATCGGTATAAAAAGCACCGTATAGCTCGGCACAATCAATATGGTTTTGCCCTTTAGATATTGAATATCTTATAGCTTCAATTTCAGCTTCTTCATTGCCGTAAGACGGTTCTGCACCCTTATACTTCGCAGTTGGGTCAGCATTAAATACACCCGCAATATTCCAAGTACCAATTCCGATAGGGAATAATAAATTACCTGACTTTGTTTTCACTTATTTACCCTTCTTTTCTAATAGCTTCATCACATCTTCACGGCGGTAACGCCTGTCACGTCTTGTCCCAAACCGCACAGCAACCAAATAGCCTTTTTCATCCCACGCACGCAGCGTGTTTGGATGGCAGTTCAGTATCTCGCACGCCTGTTTTAGCGTGAGTAACTTCGGCTCTTTTTTACTCTTTTGTGGCATACTATAACTATACACTACTTACCAGTGTTGTGATGAGAGATGTGATGACAGACAGCCATAAACCCAAAAAGAACGAACTGAAAGCCGTAACTCTTACGGTTTCTAAGGCTGACGATTTTAAGAACAGGAAACGCACAGGCATCACGCTGGCTGAATACAAAGAGTTGAGTGCTAAAGACCGTGCCGCTCTAACTCCACTCCAGCGGAAGCAACTAGATGAAGCCCAGCGACATCTAAAAATGATGGCTGAAACATTAGCTAGTAAGTACGACTTTAGTGCCATAACCCAGTCAATACAGAGCATTTACAAAATATCGCCTGTCTTTCAGACCCTTCAAACAATAGACACATCACCATTGCTGAAAATCGTCGCAGATATGCAGAAGACCACACTTGCTATGCAACCTGCACTAGACAGAGCATTCGATATTCAAGCAGCTGTTGCACCTGCCCTAGAGGCAATTTATAAGAGTACTCTATTTACGCAAAACCAATTTACTGCACTTGCGGCTGTACAAAAGTCATTGGTCACGTTTCCAACAGAAAACATCATAGCCACAATCAAAAGTATCCAAGAGGCTTTTCAGGCACCGCTAATAGCACGAACCTTATTTGCAGATATTCATACCAAACACGAGCGAGTATTACGTGACTTGCGATTTGATATTGGCTCACTCTCGACAAGCATTGAGTTTAGCCGTTTTGAGACGGTAGATTTTGCCTTAGACGACATAGCCACAGATGACGATAACTTAACAGCAAATGCAGTGGCTACGCAGACAAATACAGTTGGCAACATCACTTATACTGATAACGCTAGTTTTCTGCTCGCCTTCAACGACCTTAGGCAAGATGTACGTGACCTTAAAGAACAACTTATCGCTAAAGATATTCAACAGGGAAAGTTCCTTGTAGCACCATCGCAGGTTAACTTTCAGCGTACAGGCTCATCTATACAGATACAGCTTGGCACACTAAAAGTTACCGTTACAATTAGCTCCAATTACACAAGGCTCGCTCGCTTCTTGCTAAGTTCGCCTGAAAATATTGTAGAAAAATGGCACATAGAAGATTTAGCACGAGAAGTATATGGTACTCACATTGCAAATGCCGCAGACGAAGACGAATGGAAAAATAAGATAAAAGGCTATGCACACCATTTCAACCAACAAGTAATGATTGCCTCAGGCGGTAAGATGCCCAAGTTTATTGATAACGACGGCTTTAAGTTTTTTATAAATCCAGATTATCTCAATCTGTAAAAAACTAACTTTTCCACAGATTTAAACTGATTATTTTGCACTCTCTTTGTAATGGGTACTGTGCAAGACAAGCAGAATTCCCATCAACAAAATAAGGCTACGAAACAGCAACCAGTAGACCCACAAGAACAAGCCGCACATAAAGGCGTGGCTACTGAGTTAAGTGCCGAAGCATTACACAACCTAACTGGTTGGTTTGATGTTCTTATTCAGATGGACCTTGCACAAAAAGTACGTAATGAAATAAGGAGCAAGGAAAATGGACGAAGAACAGAAAACACGAACAATTGACCAGTTTAATAACTGGTGCGACCACTGTCAGCTGTATGCGGTTAAGTTTTATATCTGGAACACGGAAGCAAGCCAGTTAGAAACAATTATTGATGAGGCTATAAACACACTGCCTGGCAAAGTTGGTCCAGAAGACTGGATTAAATCAATCAGGGCAAGTTTTGGGCAAACGCATCACAGTGACCTTCGGGATATAGTCACACAACTTAACTTAATGCTTGAAGCCCCGTGTAAGAACGAGATTTGCCAGGATGCGTGTGCCAAGTTGAGGAGCAAGAAATGAGGTTGCTTTACTCGGTACTTCAAAAGACACTGCGAAAATGCATTGATTGGCTGATGAGTTTATGGCTCTGGGCAAACAAGCAGGAAAAGAAGTTAGAGGAGCGAAAGCGATGGAAGTGACAGAAGTAAACATTGTGCCTGTCAAAGCCGTTGACGGTTTAGTGGCTTTTGCCAGCTGTGTGGTCAACGGTCAGCTATATCTCGGCTCGATGGGTGTACACCGACGCTTAGACGGCTCAGGTTACCGCATAACCTACCCCACAAAGCGTATTGGTAGACGTGAGCTGAACTATTTCCATCCGCTCAGCAAAGAGGCTGGAAGTGCTATTGAACAAGCCATCGTTGCCAAGTGCAACGAGCTTTTTGAAAGAAGTGATGACAATTATGGTAGACACAGTAAAACTACTGCTGACAATCAGTGACCCGATGATTTTGCGTAAAGGAGCATTTACACCGCTGTCTGTCGAGCAACTTGCAGGAACTTGGGGCAACCACAGAACATACCTAAACCCCTCGCCAACCTACGCCAAGATGGGCAAGTATATGCCCCGTTTAACGTTGCACCGCAGACCAAACAAAACTAGGGGCGTTGTGTACCAACTGGCTATCGAGTTTTCTGCACCGAAACTTCTGTTCAAGCAAAACTTTGACGAAGTTACAGAAGCAGATTTTGAGCCGACTATCGCTGCCTTACAGCAGTGTCTCTTTGAGCTGACTGGTCATAAGTTTTTCCCTCATCAGCTAAAAGAGGCTGAGGTCAATGCGTGGCATCCGTGCAAGAACGTCGTGTTTATGGATTACACTTCGTGCCAGACCATCCTAAACACAATCGGCAAGTTGGATATAAGCCGCACCTACGACTTGCAGCGGACTAACTTTAGAGATGGTCACGTCATTCACATCCATTGCAACTCTCTAGATATAGCCTTTTACGACAAGCTGGCTGACCTGCGTCGTGCCAAAATAAGTGAAAAACGAGCCTTTGAAAAAGATAACCGCATACAGATGAGTTTGCTTGAACCACTTCGTGAAGTTGCACCTATTGAAGTGTTGCGGTACGAGGTTCGGCTTGTTGGTAAAAAAGCCGTCGAGCGTGCCTATCCAGATATTGAGGCTAGAACATTTGAGGGTCTGTACAAGAAACAGCTATGCCAGGGCTTATTGCTTGAACACTGGGGCAAGTTAACAGCATCAGTAAATATGCTTTCCCTAGACGAGAAACGTCCTTACCAGCTGTTCCAAAACTATCTGATAGAAAACCCTGATGCTACGCCGCAAGCTGCACTGGCTGCTACTGCTGTGCTGCTCATCAACGGGCAAGAGGGCGTAAGGAACTTACGAAATCTGATTGAGGCAGCATACACAGACACGACGTGGTACAGGATTAAAAAGCTCGCTAAAGCACCTAAAGCACACCGCTTTTCACACTTCCAGCGAGTAACAGACACACTGGAAACATTTACGCCAACAAAGTTGAGCGAATACTTAAAACATATTGAAAATAGTAGCAACTAATGTTAAGTTAATAAGGAGTAATAGTTATGGAAAAGAAAATAATACTTATAGCCAGAGTTTCAGACATAGAGCAACGCAAAGCATTGCCAGCTCAAAAGCAACGGCTGGAAAATTACGCAAGACAGATAGGCTCAACCTGGAAATACTATGAGTTTGACGAAAGTGCCTATAAAGATGACAGGCAAAAGTTTGCAACACTAATTGAAGATAAAGTGCAGTCGCTTAAAGAGCAAGCCATAATAGTCTTTGATAAGATTGACCGCTTTACTCGTGACGCTTCACAAAGAGAAGTGCAAATAATGAGCAACCTGGTTGAAAAAGGCAGCATTGAAATACACTTCCCGTCAGATAATCTGTTCATTACACAAAACTCGCCAGCGACTGATTTGTTTAGGCTCGGCATCGGTATGCTACTGGCAAAATACTATTCGGATGCAAGCCGTGACAATGTTAAACGACGATTTGAGCAAATGCTCAATGATGGCATTTGGGTACACAGAGCACCAATTGGCTACAAGAATGTGCTAAAAGGCGGTACGCCACAGAAACCCATTAAAGATATTGAAGTTGATGATACAAAAGCACACTACATCGTAAAAGCGTTTGAGCTACGTGCTATGGGCAAACCGTATGCAGTCATCGCTAAGGAACTTGGAGCAATGGGCTTTAGGAGTAACATCGCCAACAGCAAAGCACCAAACAAAGCTTTCCTTGAACGAATACTAAATAATAAGTTTTACTTTGGCGTTATGGTCCACTCTGGCAGAGAGTACAAACATAATTATCCGCCACTGATAAGCCAGGCGTTGTTTCGTGAGTGCCAGCGTGTCAAAGAAGAACGAAAGCACGAGAAAACTAAGTATGACAGCAAAGACTACCGCTTTAAGAAGATTGTGAAGTGCGGCAAATGTAAGCGTGCGGTATCGCCATTCCAAGCTCGCAACACTGTTTACTTACGTTGTGCTAATAATAAGTGTCTTAACGCAAACACGGCTGAAAGTCTTATACTGGATGGTGTGACAGCAGACGTAACCTATGTAGACGTACCAGAAGAATGGATTGACCAGGTTATTGCTGAATTACGCAACAGGCACGATAACCAGCAGTTATATTTCACTCAGAACATTGAGCAGACCAGAAACGAGTACGACAAAATCAAAGGCAAAATGCGGAAGATTTACCACGATTTGCTTGATGGGCGTATTACTCAGGATATGCACGACGAAATTGCAAACGAGTTAGAAGGTCGGCAGCAAGAATTGAATGACCGCCTAAAGTTGCTAACAAGTGATAACAAGTCGTTCCAAGTGACCGCTTCTTATCTGTTAGACTTGGCTCAACGCTCCGCTGAGCTGTTCAGAACAAGCGATGAAGCGTTGCAGCAGAAACTTTTGGAATATGTACTTTCAAACATTGAACTGAACGATAAAAAGTTGTCATATATACTAAACGACCCCTTTAAAACCATTGTTGAAACAAAGAAAAAAGCCCTTTCAGGCTCTAATTCAAACATTTGGTGCGGGTTAGGAGACTCTAACTCCTGGCCTCTTCCATGGCAAGGAAGCGCTCTAACAACTGAGCTAAACCCGCATAACAAAAGTAAGTATACATAGATATAAGGTATTGTTCAAGCCTGTTCGCCGTAATGATAGCCACTCAAATAATGATACAATGACCGAATATGCGTGACGGCAAACACAATCGTATCCTTACTCTCCAGGCGAGTTTGACGTTCGCTATTGGCATGCTGCTCATTACCCATCCATTACTACGTTTTGTTGGGCGGTTTTTTAAAGTTGAACATACGCCTGTTACTATGATTCCTCATATTGATCTTGGGCTACTCTCGACAGTTATTGGCGTCCTGCTTATATACAACAGCTTTTATCTCTATAAAGGCATGCGGGCGGCGTTCATCGCGTGCGTGGCGTTTACTACACTATCGCTAATGATTATTATCGCTCAACGACATACATCAGTAATTTTTGTTGGCCTATTGTCGCTCCTGCTCTTGTGGCTATTCTATTCTTACAAGCTTTATAGCGTAAAGAGCGACCTGGTGCGCATAAAACTTGGCATTCGCATTTCCGCATGCATAGCTGTCGTTGGCATTGCTTACGGTATTATCGGTTTTTATTATATTGGCCCTATCTATTTTCAGCATTCCTCTACTTTCTTCGAAGCCATAACGACATCCTTCCGAATTTTGTTTACCCTTAATGATTCCGTTCCATTTGGCACTCCCGCACTTGAAAGATTTGTCGATTCACTCAACATCATCGGCCTTGCGATATATACAGTTAGTCTCGCCTCTTTATTTAAACCTGTACGTTTTGCTTTTGGCACTAGTAGTCATGATAGGCAACGAGCCGAAGCGGTTATTAGAGCGTCAGCGACAACCTCAGAGGATTATTTCAAATTGTGGCCGCAAGATAAACGATACTTTTTCTCGCAATCCGGTCAATCACTCATTGCTTATAAATGCGCAGGTCGCACTGCCATTATTCTCGCTGATCCTTCTGGGCGTCCTGATGAGTTTAATCAGCTTATGGATGACTTCCTTGATTTTATTCAAGTGAATGGCTGGCTATGCGCTGCATGGGGTGTCGGCGACAACTGCAAGTTCCTTTATGAAAGTAAACGTTTCAAAACTCTTTTTATTGGCAATGAAGCAGTAATTGATATTCCCAAGCACGTCCGCCACACTATCAAGTCCAAACACTTTCGCTACGTTGTAAACAAGGCTCAAAAACAAGGGTTAGTAATGGAGTTATGGGACAGTTTTGATGCCACAAGGCTTCAGCAGCTACGTACAGTATCAGAGTCATGGTTGTCACGAAAAGGGCGGCGCGAATATGGCTTTTTTATGAGCTCTTTTGACGAGGCCTACTTGAGACAAGGAACAGTTGCAGTATTAAAGCAAGCAGGTAGCGTCATCGCGTACATCAACCTCGTGCCATCACTCACACAACATGACGCATCGATCGACCAATTCCGGTCTATGAGCGGTGCACCTTCCGTAGCGATGCATTACCTATTATCCGAGCTTCTTGTCAGATTGCAGCAGCAAAATACGAAACTGCTTAACATAGGACTATCGCCATTATCGGGACTTACCAGGCTTGATGACCCAAGTGTTAACGAGCGTTTGTTGAAAATCGTAAAACGACTTACACGACGCTATTACTCATTTTCGGGCGTTGAACAGTTCAAAGGAAAGTTTCAACCCACATGGCAGCCACTTTACCTATGCTATAGAGGTTCATCAGCAAGTCTCATTACAATAGCTCGCGATATTGAGCAAGCTTCTCGAGCATAATCTCTACAAAGAAAATACCCCATTCATGAGAGAATCGGGCATTTTCTTGGTGGCTCCTCCCAGACTCGAACTGGGGACACAAGGCTCTTCAGGCCTCTGCTCTACCAACTGAGCTAAAGAGCCGCAGGGCGTTGTAAAACGTATTAATCATACGCTATTTGGTCTCTGTTTTCAACCGGTCGAGCAAGTCGTCAATTTCGGGCGCAAAAGCTGAAAACCAAATTTCGTAGCCGCGATCGTTTGGATGAAAGAAATCACCAGCCGTTACGCCAATGCCGGTACCAGCTTTGCTGAAGGCGGTTGCAAGATCTGCTCGACGAATCTTGTGTTTTTGTGCCGAAGTATGCAATACGGGTTGATAAACATTTCGCTGGCCAACGCCCGGCACATCGGCAATAACAGTTTTGTCTTTAGGCAAAAGCCTCATTAAGCTATCGATATCGGCAGTAAAAGCCTCGATTGGCGTCCTTCGAAACGAATCGTTCGCCGAAATTGAGATAGCAATGATATCAGCTGCGGCAAAATCAGCCTGTGGTAACTGCTTTGTTAGCAAATCGTGCACCTTGGCGCCAGTGACGCTCAAGTTGGTCAACGCCACCGGTCGCTGAGTGCGTATTGTAATATGCTCAGCGATGAGCCCGCCCAGCCCCTTGTCAGGACTACTCGCACCGATACCCTGCATAATCGAATCACCGAGCACCAGAACACGAATAGCGCCCTTCTCAGGCTCTTGCTCATTATGCGCTCTCCAGTACGAAGCATAGCTTGCGCGCTGACCATACACGCCGATAGCGCGTGCGGCAATCACCACCACGGCAAGCACCAGCAGTGTTATCGATAGATAAAAAACAGTGTCCATCATGGAGTGCTTATTTTCTGCCGCGCAGCGCGTCGATCAATTCAATTGGGAACAAGAACATGGTCTTCTGGCTTGGTTCGGTACTGATGCGCTCTAATGTATTAAGTGTACGCAGGTTAATTGCGCCGGGCGTCGTGCTTAGTATCTTTGCAGCGTCAGCCAAGGTTTGCGCTGCAATCTTTTCACCATCAGCACCGATGATATTGGCGCGCTTTTCACGCTCGGCCTCGGCTTGTTTGGCCATGGCGCGCTTCATGTCTTGTGGCAATTCGATGTTCTGGACTTTGACGGCTTCGACATCAATACCCCAAGCGTCAGTTTGGCGGTCGACGATCTCTTTAATTTGTTGGCTGATCTGATCACGCTTGCCAAGTAAATCATCCATGTCAACGTTACCAGTCACGTCGCGCAGTGCCGACTGTGCAAATTGGCTGGTCGCGTACATATAATTAGTTGTTTCAAGGATTGCTTTGGCAGCATCAACGACGCGCAAGTAGACCACCGCGTCAACGCCAACCGTCACATTGTCGCGAGTGATAACTTCTTGTTTCGCAACATCAATCGGCGTCGAACGAACATCAACTTTAATAAGCCGCTGAAATATCGGTACAATTATTTGCAGTCCCGGCTGACGAATGCCCGTAAATTTACCGAGCGTCAATACAACACCACGCTCATATTGGTTAATGATTTTTATGCCACTCAGGACAAAGATGACCACTACGATTAGAACAAAAATACCAAGGCCACTCAGTGCTTCCATGTCGCGCCTCCTTCACTATTGATACAGATATGATAACATGCTTGGCGTGACGTTGAATATTTGCTATTATCATTTGGTAATAGCGGCAGCACGACTGTCCTATACCGAGTAGCACTCGGGCGCTTAGCTCAGTTGGCTAGAGCACCTCGTTTACACCGAGGGGGTCGGGGGTTCGAATCCCTCAGCGCCCACCAGTAACGATATTCATTATCATCTCAACAGAGGCAGAGCACGTCCCACCGGGGCGTGTTCTTTGCTTTTCATTGAACTTGATGCTGCAGTGTTTGAGCTGATTACCTCTGTTAAGGGGTTTGAGTCCCATTAGCCTCTTGACCCTACCGGTACATGGTGTCATGCTATTTCTCTAATCTGGAGAATGTACCGGTGCCAAGACTTTCTAACAATGAATATTACGATCGACATGACTACTTACGGAATCTATGGCTGACTGATGAGCGACTGTTCTCACTCTTAAAGCCTGTCCAGCAACTTGAGTTGCACCGTTATTATCAACCGGATCATGAGATGAATCAGCAAGACCTCAAACTCTATCGGGCCCAGATAACAAAGGCGGAGCCAAGTCTGCCGGCTCGAGCCAGTAAGATTTACGCGCACTTCGCGAGGCGGCTTGAGAGCGCGAAGTCCGGAGACATGGTCGCAGTATCGGGTGTACTCATGCGATCGGAACCGGATTATCGGCGGCTGGCTCGTGCGAGTATTAACCTGGCCAGGTGGCAGCGGGAGCGGGTAGGGAAAATGCAGCGCGTTTGTCAAGATGGGTACAAACAATCGAGCCAATCAAAAGCATAAGCAAGATTGGAAGTTAAACATGGTCCGTCTGCATCAGGTGCAGGTTTGGTTCGGAGGTCATCAGCCTGCTGCGTCTGAGCATCGGCGCCGCACAGACGATGCTCTCCGATATTGGCACTTTGCTTACGAGAGTGCTAGAATTCATCGTAAGCTGTTTGCTCGAGGAGCCATTGCAAGCAAGCTAAAGAACAATAACGGGGGAAACACGTGTTAGAGAAAGATGATGTAGTCAAGCAAAGAGTAGTTCATGTGCCAAACGGTGGACCAGAGATAATTGGTCCCGGCCCGATCGTGATTATCGGGCCAAACGGTTCGGGTAAATCGAGGCGGTCGCGCAACCTCACGAGTGATGTGCAGATCGAGATAGTTAGTGCGTTGCGGAATACGAAGATTAGTCAGCAGTTGCAGCCGATGGCGTTGCAGCAAGCGAAGCAACAGTTTCATTCGCATCGAGATAATGCGCGGAACCAGCCATATGAACTCGCCAGTGACTTCGACTTCATGTTGACGGCCCTTATTGTTGAGTCGACGGAAGCGTCTCTTGATTACCTCTCCAACGCTCGTAAGGGCGTAGAGCAAGAGCTTCCTCCGATGAGTCCGCTCGAGGTGATTCAGGAGCTGTGGGGTAAATTCTTTCCTGGCCGGGAGCTAGTTTTTCGTGACTACATGCCCACTGTGATTAACACAGTTGCAGTTGGTGATGAGCCGGCGACCTACTCAGCATGGCAGATGAGCGACGGCGAGAAGGCTGCGTTGTACTTAGCTGGCCGCGCGCTTAGTGCGGAAAAGAGCGCTGTGCTCTTGGTTGACGAGCCTGAGACGCACTTTCATTCGCTTCTCGCTGTGCAGTTCTGGGATGCTATCGAGTCAGCTCGGCCAGACCTGCGGCTGATCTATGTTACTCATGACATGACCTTTGCTGCATCTCGTAAAGCCGCTCAGTACTTGTTGGCCAACCCGACGAACGGCCTAACCCCTATTACACTGTCCTCTGACTCTGGCGACCTAGCGGCAGTGTTGCTCGGTACCGCATCTCTGTCATTCTATGCGACGCGCGTGATCTTCTGTGAGGGAGATAGCGAGAGTCTGGACGCTCGGCTTTATTCTGCTTGGTTCAAAAGCAACAAAGACATAGTACAGGCGGTCGGTTCATGTGAGATGGTTTTCCGGAGTGTTGCAGCCCTGGAGTCGTCAAGTCTAGTGTCAAACTTAACCGTCAATGGTGTTGTCGATCGTGACTTCCGTGGTGACGAGAACTTGGCTTCGTTGCCTGCGGGTATTACAGCACTGGGCGTTCACGAGGTGGAAACACTGTTCTCACTTCCAGACGTAGTTGAAGCCATGGCTGGATACCTGAAGGTCGACTTCGACAAGGCTGACTATGAGTCTAAGGTCATTGGCGCATACAACGATGGTGACCGACAGAAGGTCAGCCTCGAGCGTTGGAAGCTACGCATCAACGCGTCATTGACGTCCGTTGTCTCAAGTGTGAGTACAAAGAATGACAGCTTGGATGACATTGTAGCTGCGATTCCAAATATCTTTGATCCGGCTGGCTGGAGCTTTTCACCGAAGGACCTTCTTCAGGAAGAAAAGGATCGTATCGAACGGATATTCAAGAATGGTCCACGTCATCTAGTTGATGTGTTGCAGCTAATGCCAGGTAAACATTTGCGAGCGCTACCTGCTGCAGCTCTTGGTATTTTGCCAAAGCGATATGACGATCTGTTGATCCGAGCAGTCATGGGGGCCGATCCTGATTTGAAGGATCTGAGTAATAAGCTACGTGATGCATTGAAGCCTTACTTGCCGGCCTAGGGATGCTTCTTCTACGAGTTCATTCGCTTCCAGAGTCTCACATCTCTTGCTTGCAATAGTCGCTTGATGCTGCTCTCACTCGTGTTGTGGAGATCGGCGAGTGCCTTCTTGGTCGTGCCTGCTAGAAACTGTGCGATGAGTATCCGGATACCACTCTCACCCAGCCGCTCGGCCAGCGACGGGAGTTGCTTGGGCTCGTAGCTCGGGGAATCGTCGACTTGCGATACGGGGGACTTGCGCCAGGCTTCAGCCATGCCGAGCAGTCGGCGTACCCGGGGCGAGGGGTATGACAGGGCCTCCTTGAGGCCCACCAAGAAAACAGTCTATCCATTAATTGGATGGGCTTTTTTCTTTGCTATAATTTGTGCATGGAACCTATTACACGCACCGAAGACGCTGAACTGTTGGGCTACATTCGGCCAACCGACGGCTCGGATAATCTCTGGGCACCTTGTACGGTATTTGACTACCAGCTCACTGATGCGAGCGATAAACATAAGGCCGAGCAGTACTTGCAAGCCAATGGCCTTGCCGTCCTTGCCGAACCCTGGTGGTTCCACGACCGTGAGCGCGACGATTGGTTTAAATGCGATATCGTCGAAGCCCACAAAGATAAAGTACGCGTTCGGATTGCCGATTACGGACATCCAGAGATTCATCAGTATTTAGTGATCGATGCACCATCGCGAACAACATTACGCCATGAGTACCCCAAAAATGATGCATAAATCCCACCTCGCCATCCTTGGCGACGAACAGACCTTCAACCAAACCAACGGCGCTATCTGGCAAAAAGCCATTGCGGCTCATATTTCACTTAAACCAGGCAGCACGATTGCTTTATCGAACTTTGCCGTCGAGGGCGCCACGACCGCCACGCTTTTAGCGTTACAATTACCGAAGCTGCATGAACTCAAACCAGATTATGTTGCCGTACAAATCGGCTATCGTGATATTCTTGATGGCTTTGACGAAAGCTATTATCACGCGCGTATCGTCGAGCTGTTTGACGCCTTGCAAGAACTAATCCCCAATCCAAAGCATGTGCTCATCACTAGCATTATCGGGCCAGGCCTCGATGAAGAACTACTCGACATGTGCAATCAAGCTGCAAAGAATGCTGCACAGTTGCGTGGTTTTACCTGGATTGATGTCGACTACTAAAAACTAATGAGCTACTGGCCAAAACGCGTCACCGCTGACTTGACGGCGGCATACGAACTGTCTTGTTGCATCAATTTGCTGTCCATAAAGCTAATCGAGAATAAACCGTTATCTTGAAGTGTCTTTATCGTTGCTGGCGTGAAAATTGCGCGCATGTCAGCGTCAAAGGCTGTTTGGCTGGCATTGTCAGGCTTAAAGTGCGACACCATCACTGGCCCATACTGATGCAGCGCTTTTGTCATACGTAGCATAATGTCTTTATTATCGCCTTGGGTGCCCATGGCTTGAAAGCTCTGAAAATCAGAGGTTCGCAGTACATCGGCAAACTGCGTGATTAATGAGCTACCGCCGCCGTTTGCGACATCATCATAGTTTGCTTGCCAGCCGCCCCAACTCAGCGATAGCTTTGCGTTTGGCGCATACTGCTTAAATATAGCCTGCGTTGCACGGTATTGGTCTTTGAGAGCTTTGTAGTAATTCTCTGCGCCCTTCCATTGGTTATCTTGGCAAGGATAGGTTTGTAATTCTGTGAACATGCTGACGTATAGCTGACCGCTGCCGTTATAGGCCTGCGCTAGCTGCTGCATGTCTCCCAAGAAGCCGCTCGAAAGCGGATAAGGCCGTCCACACGCTGCGCCATACTTGGTTGTTATCGCTTGTTCTGGATCATCCGAATATATCACCAGATGCAAGCTATCGCCTTTCGCATAAGCTTGTGGAATGAGATCACGCTTCCAGCCAGTCATAAACCCAAGGTCATTCGAGCCATTGTACCAACTTGTTAGCATCTTAATGGGCGCTTCGGCAGTGAGTCGCTCGCGGCTCGCAGAATCGAGTTCCGGGCCGATTCCAAACAGGAGAGGTTTTGTTGGTGTAGGCATTGGTGGCGTTACTGGTCCTGTGCCAGGATTAATGACAACTGGTGTGCCGATGGGCGCTGGTATTCCTATATCAACTGGGTCGGCTGGTGGAGCTACTGGCATGAGATTGGCGCTTGGTGCGACCGCTGGACCGGCCACGACAATAGCCGGCACAGTAACAATGGCAAGCATCACCACACCAGCAATTGAATACTTGTTGAAGATACGAGATAGTCGACTGGCGAAAGTTCGGCGAGCGGGAATGATAAGCATCGTGCTTATACTGTACCACTTTTACCACGTATCGCAATATTATTGTCTACAAGAAGAACGCCAAAATTACCTGGGTTTTTGATACACTGAGAGATATGCAAGCAATTAACCGACTTTTTTCTGCCTTCCAACCATCTCGTTACGATCTCGACATTACGCTTCTCCGCGTTGAGCGTCGCTTTACAGGCGTCGTTACGATATACGGCACCACTACTAAATCTAGTAGCCTTACCATACATAGTAAAGAGCTCGTTATTAGTGCCGTAACCGTCGCAGGACAGGCCGCGACCTTTGTTGCTGGTAAGGACGATGAACTTATTATCTCTTCACCAGCCATTGTTGTTGGCGATTGCCAGTTAGAGCTGACCTTTAGCGGTACCATCCAAGACCCTATGCATGGATTATATCCTTGCTACTTTGAGCATAATGGCCGCAAAAAAGAGTTGCTGGCAACACAATTCGAAAGCCATCACGCGCGCGAGGTATTTCCGTGTGTCGATGAGCCAGAAGCAAAAGCCGTTTTTAACCTCAGTCTTACTACCGAAGAAGGCGTGAGCGTTCTTAGTAATACGCCCGTTAAACAGCAAACCAACAGCGAAGACACGCAAACTACGCTATTTGAAACCACTCCTAAGATGAGCACCTATCTGCTTGCCTTTGTCGTTGGCGAATTACAATACAAAGAAGCAAAAACAAAACACGGCGTTATTGTCCGTTCATGGGCAACCGTTGCCCAGCCAGCAGCGAGCCTTGATTTCTCAGTTCATTTTGCTGCCAAAGTTATCGAGTTCTTTAACGATTACTTTGGCATCGACTACCCGCTTGCAAAATGCGACAATGTCGCCCTGCCTGACTTTGCGGCCGGTGCTATGGAAAACTGGGGTCTTATCACCTATCGCGAAAGCACGTTGCTGGTGGATCCAATGAACAGCGGCGTGAGCCAAAAGCAGTACGTCGCTACCGTTATCGCTCACGAAGTCTCGCACCAATGGTTCGGCAACTTAGTGACGATGCAGTGGTGGAACGACTTATGGCTCAACGAAAGCTTTGCTGCCATGATGGAATATGTTGCAATCGATGCTATTTACCCTGAATGGGATAGCTGGCTCGACTTTGCTTCGCACGATACGGTAGTGGCACTGCGCCGCGATTGTCTGCCTGGCGTGCAAGCCGTAAGCGTTGAGGTCAATCACCCTGATGAGATAAGCACCTTGTTTGATCCAGCTATTGTCTATGCTAAGGGAGCCAATATTCTCAAGATGTTGCGCGCCTACGTTGGCGACAAGGCTTTTCGAGCTGGCTTACGCCAATATTTCACCCGTCACGCCTATGGCAATACTACCAGTGATGACTTATGGGTTGCACTTGCCGCTGCTAGTGGCAAAGATATTAAGACCTTTATGAGCGCTTGGATATACAAACCTGGCTATCCAAAAGTTGCCATTAGCCAGAATGAAACTGCGCTTGATATTTCACAAAAACGCCTGCTCATGGCCACAGAAGATAACAATTCTATCTGGCCGATACCTTTATTCGCTAATCAGGCAATCGACGAGCCAGTCTTGCAAATACGCCACGCGAAACAATCCGCATCAAGTGATGTTCCAGTATTGTTGAATCAAGGTGGTCAAGGCTTTTTTGTCACCCAATATCTTGATGAACGACATAAAGAATATATCGCCACGCAACTTGCCGAAGGGAAATTTTCGCCACTCGACCGTTTGCGTATCTTGCACGAAACGCTACTTTTAGCACGCGGCGGTGAGCAGCCGATTACTGACGCTGTTCGACTATTACCTGCCTACGCCCACGAATCAAAAGATGCAGTGTGGGATATGATGAGCCTTATTATTAGTGATGCGCGATTATTTAGCGAACACGATGATGCGATGGAAGCCGGGCTCAAACGTATCGTGCTACAGCTCGTCGGTGAGCAATTTGCAAAACTTGGTACTGTGCCACAAAAAACTGACACCGAAGAAGAGCGTAAACTGCGTGCCTCGATTTTTAGCCTTGCAGTCTGGGCCGGCAACGAAGAGGCAGTGGCCACCGCGCTGAGCGAGTTTGATCGCTTTGCAAAACCGAGCGACCTTGCTGTTGACCTTCGTGATGTTATTTACGCTACTGGTGCTCGCTGGCGAGGTGAACCCGCGTATGAGAAATTATTGCACCTATACAAAACTTCTACTTCTGCAGAAGAGCGCCAGACACTTGCTGCGAGCATGTCGGCTTGCCGCGAACCAGAGATTATCGATAAAATATTAGCACTCGTCACCGACAAAACAGTTGTTCGTTTGCAAGATGTCGGTTTCTGGCTTATCTACATGATCCGCAAAAAACACAGTCGTGAAGCAACGTGGAACTGGATGACCAGCCACTGGGACTGGATTGAAGCAAACTTCAAGTCAGATAAATCATATGACGACTACCCGCGATACGCTTCAGGCGCATTAATGGGCAAAGAGTGGATCAAACGGTATAAAGCCTTTTTCGAGCCAAAACTATCAGATGTCGCATTGCACCGCGCAATCACACTTGGCATCGCCGACGTCGAAGCCCGAACCGCTTGGTTTGAGCGCGACGAAGCTAGTCTGCGAGAATATCTTTCACAAATGTAGTCACCATTGGCGGGCTCTCCGTCAGTTCAATTGCTGCCAGCTGCAAGGCACCATGCCAGCCAGACATATGTTGCCATGCGTGCGCGGCAAACAGCATTTGTTGCTGCTTTTTGGGTGTAATATAGTCAAATCCCGTGCCTGCACGCGCGTTGCGCCGATACTTCACTTCGACGCAGTACACAGTGCCTGCATATTCGGCGATGATATCGATTTCACAGCGTTTAGTTTTCCAGTTGCGCAGTAAGATAGTAAAATCATGCGCCACTAACCATTCGGCCGCCACAGTTTCAGCCACCGTGCCGATTGCGACTGCGCCCGGCTTCTTTGGCTCGCTATACTCAGTCATTGCTTCAGCCGTGCCAGTCATCGCTTTCATTGGCGCAAAGCTTTTTCGATGCACATTGCTTACACCGTATGCGGTAAGTCCTTGTTGGTGAAGCGCCGTACCATAGCCAACATGCTTCTCAAAGCCGTACCCAGGAAATAGTGATGCGAGCTGTTCCATATAAGTATCTCGTGCAACTTTAGCAATAATCGACGCCGCCATCACCGAAGGGATAAGCTGGTCGGCTTTCTTAAGCGTCGTGACACCTGGACGCTCAAGCAACCGGATCGTGCCATCGATAATAATTTCCGAATATATACTTGGCATTGCCGCAACCGATCGCTCGGCCGCCAGTTTCAAAGCCGCCGACATGCCAATCGCGTCGATAGCCTTGGCGCTGACCCAGCCGATACCAATCCATAGCGCATGTTGACGAATTAAAGGCGCCAACATATCACGCCGCTTCTTACTCAATAACTTGCTATCGTTCAAGCCAAGCTGCTTGCCTAGCGCATCATCAATCACTGCCGAGGCGACAACAACTGGCCCCGCCCATGCACCACGCCCAACTTCATCAATGCCAACAATCATTGGTTCAGTGTAGCAGACCATCGCAGTGTCAAAAAAATCCCCACCTGTATGATGGGGATTTTTTGTGAGTTGTTTTGAAAACTAGGCGTTTTCTTTGTGACGAGCTTCTACTTCAGCTTGTTTTTTCTCGAGTGCTGCTTCTTTTGCATTTTGCTTCTCAGCAGTCGCGGTTGCTTTTGCTGCAACTTCTTCTTTGATGTGCTCAAGCTCGGCTTCAGCAACTTTGTCAGTGACATCGTTAACTGCAGTACGGTCAAAGTCGACACCAGTCAAACGTGCAGATTTACCGCTACGCTGGCGAAGGTACGTCAAGTAGTTACGGCGAACTTTTGTACGCTTTGTTACTTCTACCTTCAAGATAAGTGGGCTGTGGAGCAAGTATGTCTTTTCGACACCAACACCGCTCGCAATACGACGAACAGTAATGGTATTGGTGATGCTCTCACGTCGGCTTGTACGGAGTACAATGCCTTCGAAGATCTGCACACGCTCTTTGCTACCTTCTTGAATCTTTTGGTGTACACGAACAGTGTCGCCGCTGCGAACGTCAACGACTTTGTTCTTCATGTGCTCTGCTTGAACTTTTTGAATAAGTGCGAACATAATTAATTCACTCTACCTTTGATACTACTATTAATACTTCTGTAGCTCCGCTATAACCTCACAGTTATGACGCAACCTTCAATCTAGGAAATTTTACCATAAAGCGTAGATTATTCCAAGAGCAAGCCTACTTATTGCATAATTCGTACCAGGTCGTGCATAATAGGCATAAGCATTACAACAGTTTTAGGTTACTATGAATACTTCCCAAGCTCACCACACCGGCGTTATCGTCAATGAACATAGTGTCAGCTTTTGGCTGTGGGCTCCATTCGCAAAAGCCGTGTCCATTGTCGGTGATTTCAATAGCTGGCAAGAGACCGCCACGCCGCTCGAGCATAAACACGACGGCTATTGGTACGTCGATGTAGCAGGCGCTGAGCCTGGCCAACAGTACAAATATTGCTTGACCACTCAAGATAACACGGTGATAAAAAAGAATGACCCCCGCGCCTTGCAATTGACCGCCACCGGGGACAACGCGATTATCGTTGATCCCGACTTTGACTGGCAAGCCGACAACTTTACCCTTGGCCCCGTTAATCAGCAGGTCATCTACGAATTGCATATCGGCACGTTCAACCGCCCCGACCCCTCGACAAGCGGTACGTTCGATACGGCAATTGAAAAACTCGACTACCTCGCAACGCTTGGTGTTACCGCCATAGAATTAATGCCCTGCAGTGAAAACTGGATGGATCGCTGGTGGGGCTATACCCCCGACTACCCTTACGCGGTCGAGTCGGCCTACGGTGGTCGCCATGCCATGATGCGCTTCGTCCGCGAGGCTCACAAACGCGGCATTGGTATCATTCTTGACGTTGTCTACAACCACCTGAGTCCAGACCCGGGTCTTGATATTTGGCAATTCGATGGTTGGCAAGAAAACAATCGCGGTGGTATTTATTTTTATAATGATTGGCGAGCGGTAACTCCTTGGGGAGACACTCGTCTAGATTATGGCCGGCCTGAAGTCCGTGACTATATTGTCGAGAACGCGCGCATGTGGCTGCGTGACTGCCACGTCGACGGCCTGCGCGTTGATTCGACGCACTACATCCGCAATGCACAGGGCCGCGACAATGACGCCTCGACCGATATCCACGATGGTTGGGCAGTTCTACAAGCGATTACCGCTGCAGCTGCCAAGGAGCGCCCGCACAGCCTGCTTATAGCCGAAGACACAGCAAGTAACTCTTCCGTCACCACTCACGCGCCAGAAGGCTTAGGCTTTGCCGCACAATGGGAGACGCCACTTCCCTTCGTTCTCCGCGAGCTGCTGAGCACTACTGACGATGCATCGCGTAGCTTTACCGATCTTTGCACCTCTATGGAGAAAACATATAATGGCAACCCCTTTAGCAAAGTCATATACAGCGAATCGCACGATGCCGACGCTAATGGACGCGCGCGATTAAACGAAGAAATATCGCCTGGCGACAGTGGCAATCTATATGCACGACGCCGAAGCGGCCTTGCCGCAGCGCTTGTACTGACGGCACCCGGCATACCGATGCTTTTTCAAGGTCAAGAATTTATGGAAAAAGGCTGCTTCAGCAACTGGCGAGCACTCGACTGGGAGCAACCGGCACACCATAGCGGCATAGTGCAACTCTATAAAGATCTCGTCGCACTGCGTCGCAATACTCGCCAGCAAACAGCAGGTCTTCAGGGCAAAACGATTCATTTCTTTGCTCGCGATGAGGACGCAAAAGTACTTGCCTATGCACGAAGCGACAAAGGCGGCGCACGCGACACAACTTTTATTGTCTGCAACATGTCAAACCAAAGCCTCACAGACTACAAACTCAATTTTCCAAACGACGGCATTTGGCATGTACGGCTTAACAGCGACTGGCAAGGCTACGGTCATGACTTTAACGGCACCGAGGCCGACTCAGTCACCGTACATGACAGTAACGCCACCATAGCCATTGGTCCCTACTCATTTCTCATCTTTTCTCAAGAGTAATAGTGTATATTTAAATCATATTAGTTCCCAAGGAGCATATGCATGACCGGACTCAACCACGCCACCACAGGCATTGCCATTGCGCTCGTTGTTAAACAGCCGGCTCTGGCACCCTTTTTAGCTTTCGCCTCACATTTTGTGCTCGATTCAGTCCCCCACTTCGGTCACCCAAAATTACAGTCAATAACGTCCGTATTGAAGAAGTATATCGCCGCCGAGGCCATATCAATGACAGTTGTAACGCTCCTGGCTATGTATCTATTTCCAACGCACGCATTTTTGATCGGCCTGTGTGCTTTTGTCGCGTTTGCTCCCGATCTTATCTGGTTTTTCACCTACTTCACGCCAAAAAGCTGGATCGTTCGCCATCTCCATTATTTCATTGAATTCTCGAAAAATATTCAGTGGTACGAAAAACCGCCAGGACTAATCGTCGAAGCGGTTTATTTTGCTTGTATCGTTACGGTCATCGTTTACCAATACGGCGTCTATCACTAGATAACGCGGTTGACTTCTTCGATCGTCGTTTCACCATTGAGTGCACGTGCTACACCTTGCTGTAGGAGCGTCATCATACCTTGCCCAATAGCGGTTTTCTCAATAATTTCCGAACCCTCAGTTGCGCTCTCGCCACGAAGGAATTTCTGAATCTCTTCAGTAATAATCATTTGTTCCATCAAGACAATTCGGCCTTTGTAGCCAAACGGATTCTCTGGCGTCGGTACTGGTCGATACAACGTCAAGTTGTTGACATCGATTGGTGGCGCACTGGCGGGCATCGTTTCAATAACTGAGCGTAGCCATTTTTTTGTCGGTTCGTCAGGCTCGTACGCTTCTTTTGCGTTGTCATCAAGCCGACGAACTAAACGCTGACCAATAATAAGACGGATTGCCGTTGAGAATATCGGGTTGATGCCAATCATATCAATCATGCGGCTCAAGGCCGTAGCGGCGGAGTTCGCATGGAAGGTTGTTAGAACCAAGTGGCCAGTAATAGACGCTTGAACGGCTGTCTTTGCCGTATCGACGTCGCGGATCTCACCAATCATCACCACATCAGGGTCAAGTCGCAGCACAGCGCGTAGCTTGTCGGCAAAACTATCACCGTCTTGCGTCGTTACTGGGATCTGGCTAATACCAGGAATACTGTATTCAACTGGATCTTCCAATGTTAAAATCTTACGCGATGTCTCATTCAGAGAATTGATAATGCTATATAGCGTGGTTGATTTACCAGAGCCAGTTGGCCCGACAACCATCACCATGCCGTGTGGATGACTGATGATGTCACTAAATTCTTTGCGCTCGGCCTGCGTTAAACCAAGCTGGTCGAGATTCAACAAGCTCTCATCAAAGTTGAACAAACGAATAACAGCATCTTGGCCGTGCACTGTTGGTACCGTTTCAATACGCATGTTCAAGATGTCGCGCTTGCCATCTGGCCGCGTTACTTCTTGGGTCAAATGTCCGGTCTGTGCGTCACTGGCCGCAAATGAAATGTTAGCGCGTGACGCCAAAGAAGCCAGCACAACGCGGTATTTATCGTGAGTTATATTGGCAACAGGGTGCAAGGCGCCGTCAACGCGAAAACGAATGCGCACATCAAGACGTTGTGGCTCAACGTGGATGTCACTAGCGTTCAGTGCGTAGGCCTGCATAACGAGATAGTTCAAAAGATCATCAGATGTTACCGTTTCAAGCGTATGCGAAACAGCGGCAATTGTTGCACTATCGCCTTCGCTAGCGATCTTGACGTCATCGTAATGCACTTCTTTTGGCGGGTCATAGCGCAGCATAATATCTTTGAAGCTGGCGTCACTGATGAGATAGAAGTCAATATTAAGGTCACGATGCGCTTCGCGCATTTTGCGCACCGTCGGCTGCGGCGTATTAATAGTAATACCGAAGGTTAAATTCTGGTCGGTTGCCGGTGCGAGCAAAGGCACCATTAGCGACTTATACATTTCTGCAACCGTCATATAACCTTCGACCATTGGCAGATTTTTTAATATCTGCCGGACATCAAGATATTGCAAGCCTAAGAGCTGCGAGCGGCGCTCGGTATTCAGCTCTTCTTGCTGGCGCATTCTTTCATTAGCTTTACTATCACGGGTCATTCCTCTTATTGTACCTGAATAAGCACAAGCAATAAAGCCAACAATGTTGTCGATAGTCACAAAGAAGCGCTACACTACTGATAGCCTATGGAAATTATTGTTATTGCCCACAACATCCGATCGACTCACAACGTTGGTGCATTCTTTCGCACTTGCGATGGTTTTGGTGTGACAAAGCTCTATTTGACTGGCTATACCCCTTATCCCATCCTACCGAATGATTTGCGCATGCCCCATATTGCCCAGAAATTAACAAAGCAAATCCACAAGACCGCTATCGGTGCCGAATTAACCGTGCCCTTCGCTCATCATGAAGCTATAGAGCCATTACTTGATAGTCTTCGTGCCAGTGGCTACACTATCGCCGCGCTCGAGCAAACTCCTACCAGCATTCCACTGCAGACATTTAAACCACCGGCAAAGATAGCGCTTTTACTTGGCGAAGAGGTGGCGGGTATCGCACCTGAACTGCTCGGCCAATGCGACGTTGCTTTAGAAATACCAATGCATGGCAAGAAAGAGTCATTCAATGTGTCTGTCGCCCAAGGCATTGCACTGTACGCGCTCCGTCACAACTCACCGCTATAAACAATCTAACAGTGCGGCTTGCTCAATCGGTGCATACTACATTTTGTAAACAGGAGAGACCTATGACTCACGAAGAAGCCATTGAAAAATTACGCGATTTAATGAAATCAACAAAATTGTGCATGCTCACCACGATGACCGAAGATGGCCAGCATGTCAGCCGCCCTATGGGTGTACAAGAAACTGAGTTTGGCGGCGATGTTTGGTTCTTCACTTACGAAGATTCTAACAAAGTACGACAAGTTCGTCATAACCCACAAGTAAACGTTGCATTCAGTAACGAAGACAAGCACACCTGGGTGTCGCTTTCTGGTGCCGCCGAAGTTGTACATGACCGTAACAAAGCCGAAGAATTGTGGAATCCATTCCTCAAGGCTTGGTTCCCTGATGGCCTTGAGACCGAAGGTTTAACTCTCTTAAAAGTAAAAGCCGAATCAGCAGAATATTGGGACTCACCAATTGGCAAGGGCCTTGCCTTATTCGGCACCATCAAAGCCGCAGTCACCGGCAAGCCGCCCGAATCAGGCGAGAACAAAACGATTAGTTTGTAGATGAATGCATGACAGCAACGCTTGAAGCGCGTATCATTAATAGAAATAATTAGATGTAACTGACGAAACGAGGTACTTATGTTATTTTCTCTCAAATCAGTCGAGGCACACTGTGACATTCCTTGCGGTATCTACGAAACCGACACAATGCGCCATGCCGCCGACACCTGTGCCAAAATGATTGAAAAAATCGAGGCGCTCGGCACAATTGATACTATCGAGAAGCAGAACACTCTTGTCCGTTGTGTTATGGTCAAAGAAAAGCATGCCGAACGAGTCAAACATGAGCTCGCGGTGTTATGGGGTGACTATTTCAAACCAGAGCATCTTGAAAAGTTCCCAGATTTGCATACCACATTTTGGAAAGCTATTAAGCAAGCGGGCGAAGTAAAACATACCGTCAGCGCCGATGAGGCAGCAAAACTGCAAGCATCCGTCGCAAACATAGCTGATATGTTCACTGCCAGCAAATCCTAGTCTGCACCTACGTAGTATGAAGTTACGACGTATTGCCGGAAAAAGTATGGAACCAACACTCTACGCTGGCCAAATAATACTCGTACTTAAAAAACGACGATATCGCAAAGGTGATATCGTCGTTTTTATGCTGCATGACTTAGAGATGATAAAGCGTATTGCCGATGTCAGCGATACAGCCGTACGCCTTCTTGGAGACAACACTACTGATAGTTTTGATAGTCGCGCGTTCGGCCCAGTGCCGCACACCGCCATACAGGGGAAAGCCGTTTTACGACTCCCACTGACGTTTATTTAAGTGCCACACAGTCAGCGCCAAACAGTTCGGCAACTTTGCTTTGCAGTGACTCATCAGCATGGACGGTAAACGGCATCCGCACCGCAGAACTCTTGTCAGCTCCAAGCACTAAGATAACTTCATGAGCACCTGGAAATTCATTAAATGTTTGCTTTAACTTGAGAAGAATATCGTGGTCATGTGGATTTTTCACATGCACAAACATTTTTGATATAGCCGCTTTTACTGGCGGTACGTATCCTCGATCTTCTTCAACAGGTTTATAAATTACTTTTTGTGCCATAATCTTTTCTGGCTTCTTGGCGGTTGATACTTTTGGCGTTTTCATTTTCTTGCCAGTTGCTCGGTAATTGTTGAGCTCATCATCAGTGATAAGCAGCATGTCGTCAGCGATGATCTTTGCCTCGTTCACAGGATTACCATCACGGTCAGTTGCATTAACCTTGCCCTGCACTTTAACAACCGCATCTTGCACCAAGATCGCGCCAACTTTTTCAAACAGATTAGGAAATACAATAATCTCTCCCTCGCCCGTTTTGTCCTCAAGCCCGACGAAGGCCATCTTTGTGCCACTCTTAGTCACAATGCTACGAACGGTCGTAATGACGCCGCCGACAGTGACGCTACGATTATTGATCTCTGGCCTAACCTGCGCCAAACCAAGTGTTTGCTCTGAAAAGTAATCATCATATGCATCAAGCGGATGACTCGACAAGTATAGGCCTAGGAGTTCGCGCTCCCACATTAAACGCTCTTTCTCAGTGTGCTTTGTCGGTGCAGGTTCTAGTTTTACGGTTGGCATTGGTGCCATAGTGTCTTTAAGATCCCCAAACAAATCAGTCTGGCCACTAAGCGCTTCTTTTTGTAATTTACTTGCGTAGGCGAGCAGTGTATCGAGATTAAATAGCAGATCGGAGCGATCGCCAAGCTTATCAAAACCTCCAGCCTTGATCAAAGCCTCCCATGCCTTACGGTTAACCTTTGAAGTTGGAACTCGCTTTGCGAAATCTTCGACCGATGTAAATTCACCATTTTCTCGAGCCAATAAGATAGACTCGACCGCGCCAGTACCGACGCCCTTAACCGCAGCCATACCAAACCTGATTTGCGATTGGCCAGCCACTACACCAAAATCAACAAAGCTTTCATTAACATCCGGTGGCAATACTTTAATGCCCATTTTTTGACACTCACCAATTTCAATCGCCAAGCGGTCAATATCATCGGCATCGCTGGTCATGAGTGCCGCCATAAAAGCATCTGGATAGTGCGCTTTAAGGTAGGCCGTCCAGTACGATACCAGTCCGTAACAGGCGGCGTGACTCTTATTGAAACAGTAGTTGGCAAACTCTTCCAGTTGGTTCCAGAATTTCTCCATCAATTTTGGATCGGCACCACTGTTTTTAACACCGCCTTCAATAAATTCAGGCTTAACCTTGCGCATCAGATCGATTTTCTTTTTACCAACCGCCTTACGCAGCGTGTCGGCCTGGCCGCCAGTAAAACCTGAAACATCTTTTGAAATCTGCATAAACTGCTCTTGATAGACAAGTATACCGTAGGTGTTTCCTAAGGCATTTTCCATTTTTGGATGCAGATAAGTGATTTTCTCTTCGCCATGCTTACGCTTAATAAAGCTATCAATGAACTGCATTGGGCCAGGACGATAAAGCGCCACCATTGCGATAATGTCATCGAAAACTGTTGGCTTGAGCTCACGCAAGTAACGCTTCATGCCCGCTGACTCTAGTTGAAAAACACCCGTCGTGTCACCCGCTTGCAGTAGCTTATACGTCGCCTCGTCATCAAGTGGCATTGTTTGCAGGTCGATATCGACTTTATACACTTTTTTGATAATTCGCTGGGCATTGCTAATCGTCGTAAGGTTTGACAGTCCAAGAAAGTCCATTTTAAGCAGCCCGAGTTCTTCAACGGGTCCCATTGGATATTGGGTCGACACCACACCTTTTTGCGCCATTTCAAGCGGCGCAAACTTAACGATATCATCAGGCGCAATCACAACACCCGCCGCGTGAATTCCGTGCGATCGAATAGTATTTTCAAGCCGAATTGCGAGGTCGATAACTTGTTTCGCTGTTGGATTCGTCGTGTATTCTTTTTTTAAATCAGCGTCATCGACAATACTTTTCTTCAGCGGTGCCATTCTTCCTTGTACAGGTGGAGGCACGAGCTTTGACAGTCGGTCTGCATCACCATATGGAACTTGCAGAACGCGAGCAACATCACGGATTGCTGCACGAGCTGCCATGCGGCCAAACGTCACGATATTGGCAACGCGGTCTTTACCGTATTTCTGCGTACAATATTGGATAACCTCATCGCGTCGAGTATCTTGAATATCAATATCGACATCGGGCATCGATATACGATCAGGGTTCAAGAAACGCTCGAACAGTAAGTCGTATTTCAGCGGATCCAACTCAGTAATGTTGAGCGAGTAAGCAATAATCGAGCCTGCAGCCGAACCTCGCCCTGGACCAAAGACAATGCCCTGATTCTTGCCCCAATCGATAAAATCCCAAATAATTAAGAAGTAGCCGTTGAAACCCATCTTATCAATAATTCCGAGCTCATAAGAGGTTCGTTCGGCCACCGCCTCGGGGAGCACAGCAAGCGACTCTTCGATCGACATTTCACGCGACTTTTCACGCGTGATACCACCGTAGCGCCAGGCCAGTCCTTGATAGACTAATTTATGGAGGTACGTCTTTTCATTAAAGCCCTCAGGAGTTGGAAAAGTAGGAATAAGAATGCCGCCAAGCTCAATTGTCACCTCGCAGCGATCAGCGATTTCGCGGGTATTGCTGATTGACTCAGGATGATCTTTTGACCATCGCCCAATTAGCTCTGCCGGATCAGTCACATGGAGCTCAAACTCTTTCAAGCTCATGCGCTTTGTATCAGTCATGAACGAGCCAGTTTGCACACAGAGTAAGATCTCGTGAGGATCCTGGTCTTGATGATTTAAATAATGCGCGTCGCAGGTCACAACCGTCTTGATGTCAAGCTCTTCCGACAGCTTAAACAGCCCTTGGTTAATCTTTACCTGTTCATCCCATTGGCTCGGTGCATCCGGGTGGCCGTGGTCTTGTAGCTCAAGATAGTATCGATCACCAAAAATGCCTTTATACCATTTGGCGATTTCTTTGGCTTTGGCATAGTTACCCGAACGGAGGCTCTCTCCTAGCTCACCACCGGCACAGGCAGACAATGCAATAATGCCTTCATTGTATTGCTCAAGCAGGTCATGATCGATACGAGGCTTATAATACACACCCTCGAGATTGGCTATCGTCGAGAGACGCATTAAATTCTGATAACCAGTGTTGTTCATTGCGAGCAATATCAGATGATAGCGCGCCTTGTCTTTCTGAGGATCACGATCGGCAATAGTACGCGAAGCAACATACGTCTCGATGCCGATAATTGGCTTGATTCCTGCATCTTTTGCCGCTTTATAGAACTCGATCGCACCACTCATCGTACCGTGATCAGTGACAGCAACGGCATCCATACCTAATTCTTTGACATGCTCAACAAGCTCGTTGACCTTTGTTAAGCCATCGAGCAGGCTGTGATGCGTGTGATTATGGAGATGCACGTAGTCGTGCGTGGTGAGCGTTGGTGACGACACAAAAAAGACCCTCTGCGTTAGTCATTACATAGTAGTTATTCTCACTACCATTATAAAGGACTTACGCTTCGGGCTCCAGTTCAAATACACAACTATTTATACTAATTGCGTATTATCGATTATTTGTTGCGGCTTGGATCGCTTGCACGAGTGGCTGCAACCATGTATTGCGGAACAGTGACAGCAGCCAGACAAGTAAACCCAGAATCAACGTACCGCCAATTGCGCTTCCAATACCAAAGAAAATCCCGCGGAAGAAATTTAGAATGTAGATCTGCTTACGATTACGGTGAAAATCTTGAAACATTTCTTGCAACAGATCAGTAGCAGAATCCCTCGCTTGCACAGTGGCAAACGAGGGTTTTTGCTTTGATGTTGCTTCGTCGTGTGTAGGACGTCGCTCTGTCATATAAATTTAGCGCTTGTCAGTGTAGGCGTCGTGAACACTTTTTGCTGCACGTTCAGTGCGGGCTTTGAGATCATCGGCTTTGTGCGTTGCTTCGGTTTTAAGCTCTGCAGCTTTATGCTTTGCTTCTTCGGCCTTAGTATTTGCACGAGATTTCAGTTCGTCAGCTTTGTGCTTAATGTCAGCACGTGTCTCTACGCCACTTTTAGGGGCTGCAAGGATCCCAGCAACAACACCTGCTGCTGCACCAACGATTGCACCAAGTGCGAATTTTCCACTTTTGCTCATATCAACCTCCTTAAGGTCTTTTATTATTTCTTGTGTTTTGCTGCCTTCTTAGCAACACCGAGCACCATTTTTAAAAGTGCTGCGGGTGCCATAACTTTGCTGACATTCGCGGTGATGTTCACCACATTATCAGCTGCAGACTTTGCCACACTCGTCACTGCTTCGATTTGCCGTGTCACCCTAATGAGAAGCGCTATGAGCACAATCCCTAAGACTAAAAACACTGCCAAAGCCGCTGAGAAAATGATAACCAAGATATCAGTTGCCGACATAGTTGTTTCTTTCTCTTTAGGTTAATGACGTTTCTATTGTAACACGTAAAAATTACATAGCTACGTTAGAAATCTCACTGTAAACTGGTTGTGTAAAACCTATCCAAGACGCTGTTTAATGATTTTTTGGGCAAGTGCTGGGTTAGCTTTTCCACCTGAGCGTTTCATGAGTTGTCCGACAAAAAAGCCCATTGCGCGTTGGTTGCCTGCTTTGTAATCATTAACTGATTGTTCAGCAATAGGGTCAGCAAGCAATGCATCGACTAAAGCAGCTAGTGCATCCTCATCGTTGTCCTGAATAAAACCTAATTTTTCAGCAATCGCCGCTGGATCAGTCAAATCCTTCCAGCTTTGACGGAGTAATTCCTTGGCGTTACTTCCGTTAATCGTGCTGTCATTAACGAGTTTTATGAGCGTCACCAAAGCTGCAGGTTCGGGTAGGTAACCGCTGTCTGGTAGGGGTGGCGTAGCTTCTTTCTCAAGTTCAGGCGGCAAAACATTGATAAGTATGTCGATAATTTGCTTGAGAATATCATCGCTCGATAATTGTTCGACCGCCAACACGCGATCGAGTAACAATGGGTACAAGAACAATGTAGCGATACTTTTCGCACTGACGCTTTTGGCAAGCAGTCGCTGCCGGATCGACGATGGGAGCGCGGGAGCCATTGCTTTCGCTACAGCATCAACTTCTTCTTGAGTCAGTTGGATTGGCGGTAGGTCGGCATCGGGGAAATAGCGATAATCGTGTGCGTCTTCTTTGCTTCGCTGTGTAAAGGTCTTTTGCTTTGGCTCATTCCAACCGCGAGTCTCCTGCACTACAGTCTCACCTTTTTCGAGCAAGGCACACTGGCGCTTAAACTCATACTCAACCACTTTTTCAACTGATTTGAATGAGTTAAGGTTTTTTATCTCAGCACGCGTGCCGAGTTCGGTGGCACCTTTTTTGGCGATTGAGATGTTAACATCAAAGCGCATGTTACCGTGGAATAAATTACCGTGAGTCACCTTGGCATACACCATACGCAGATAGAGTTCCTGGGCGTACGCCTTGGCTTGCTCGCTGGTATGCATGTCAGGCTCTGATACGATCTCGATAAGCGGCGTACCGGCGCGATTAAGGTCAACCAGGCTGTAGTCCGCCCCTTCTGGATGCGTCAACTTTCCAGCATCTGATTCTAAGTGTGCGTGATGCAAGCGTACTGGAAATGTACTTCCATCGCGCAGCGGCACCTCAACGATCCCAGCGCCAATAACTGGACGTTCTAGCTGTGTAATTTGATAGCCAAGCGGAAGGTCTGGGTAAAAATAATGTTTGCGCTCGAATGCGCTAAACAGGTTAACTTCAGCGTTAAGGGCGATGCCTGCACGTATCGCTAGCTGCACTGCTTGCGTGTTGAGTACTGGTAGTACGCCGGGTAGCCCAAAACATATAGGACTAACAGTCGTGTTTGGTGCAGCATCACGGGCGTCATTGTCGGCTCCACTGAACAGTTTGGTTGCAGTTGCAAGCTGGACGTGGCACTCGATGCCAATTGTTGGTTCGTAGTCATCTATCATAGCCATCATAATGCTCCTAAATCTTTGAGTCCGCGCTGTAATTGAGCAAGTGCTTTGTCGGTGTCACGCGCTGTAACTTCAATTCCCGTTTCATGGGCAATACGGTTACGCAACTTATGTGCTTCCCATATGCCATTGAGATCGCTGAAGCTTGTTCGATGTTGCTTCAAGCGATCACCCATCGTCTGGCCTCTGTAGCCAAGGTCACGCATCGCCGCATCAAGCAGCTTGTCGGCATTGACCACCGCAAGTTGACGTCCAGAAGCGCCATCGCGAGATTGTGTTTCAATAGTTTTCCATGTGCTTCTGTAGCGCTCCGTATCAAGTGCTGAGCGTTTTGTTCCGCCAAAGATTTTCATTGCAATTGCAGCAATGACAATGAGCCCAAAGATGATCGCGAATAACGTCAGTATTGCCTGTTCCATTACGCCGCCTCCGCATGTGCTGCCACTTGTAGCACCAATGCATCGTGCCCAGCCGCACCAATGATCTGCAAGCCGACTGGCAGTTCTTTGCCAACTTCAAGCGGTACACTGATCGCCGGAAGCCCTGCAAGACTTGGACCAACCGTCATAACGTCAACCATATACATTGCAAGAGGATCGGCTTTCGCACCGAGCGCAAAAGCCGCGGTTGGCGCTACGGGCGATAATAAAACATCATACTTTGCAAAAGCCGCAGTATATTCTTTCATTATAATTGTTCGCACCGTCTGAGCTCGTTTGTAATACGCGTCGTAGTAGCCGCTCGACAGAACATAATTACCAATCATAATACGTCGTTTGTTTTCCGTATTAAAACCAGCCGACCGTGACTTCTCGTATGTTTCTTGGAGACTCTCGGCATCTTTTGCGCTGTATCCAAAGCGAATACCGTCAAAGCGTGCCAAATTAGAGCTAATCTCTGCCGGAACAACAACGTAGTAAACAGCCAGTGCCAGTTCGGTCGATGGAATACTTACAGTTTCAACACTATGGCCAGCTGCTTTAAAGTCGGCAATTTTCGCCTCGACAACTTGGCGAGTCATTGGATCAATTCCTTCACCCATGCACTCTTTTATTACGCCGATGCGAAGCGCTTTCGGAGCGTTTGTTATCGCAACAGTCTCTAATGGCTTTGGCAAAGACGTTGAATCACGCGCATCAAGGCCCGCCATGCATTCAAGAACGAGTGCCGCATCAGCGACCGTCGTTGCAAGTGGGCCGATAGTATCAGTACTACTGGCCATTGCGACCACACCAAAGCGACTCACTCGGCCATAGGTCGGCTTAAACCCAACCACGCCACAGTAACTTGCTGGCAAACGAATTGAGCCACCAGTATCAGTACCCAGGGCAAACGGCACGATTGACAATGCAACGCTTGCAGCCGATCCGCCAGAGCTGCCCCCAGGAACACGACTTTTGTCATGCGGGTTAAGTGTTGGGCCAAAGTCAGAGTTTTCAGTTGAGCCACCGTGTGCAAATGCGTCTAGGTTAGCCTTGCCGATACAAATTGCGCCTTCGGCCTCAAGCCGCTCTATAGCAGTTGATTGGTACGGTGCCATAAAGCCTTTCAGCATAGTACTTGCTGCAGTTGTTTCGCCACCGAATGTTAAAAAGTTGTCTTTAGCGATAAAGGGTACGCCGAGCAGCCGCCCAGTGGTTTCGCCGCGGGCGACCCGTTCGTCGATCATACGTGCACGCTCAAGTGCCCGATCAGTCGTCATACTAATGATGGCGTTAAAATCTTTGGCTTTTTCGGCGCGAGCAATCGCCTCAGTCACTTGCGCTACTGCGGTCGTCTTGCCGCTGCGTACTGCTTCAACAATTGGTGCAATGAGTGGTTGTTTCATCCAAGTACCCGCTTTACCTTCAGCTGCGCCGCAAGTGCATCGGGCGCATTCGACAAAAGCGCTTTTTGATCAACGCCATAGTCAATTACCGTGTCGTCGCGCATTACATTCACAAGCCCGGTTACCTGATAAGTTGGCTCAACGCCATTTGTATCGACACCAGCAAGTCGATCAATGTACGCTAATATTTCTGCGAACTGCTCGCGGTACGTTTCGCACTCAGCATCAGACAACGTAAGACCTGACAACTTCGCTACTTTTTTGACATCTTCAATAGAAATTTTGGCCATATTACCTGTAAGTATATAGCAGCACAGAGACAGTCACAAGCAAACCAGGAGTTGAATGCTCGGGTTAGTTTAACCCCATAGCCTGGGTGAGCGATGTGTAGGCAGGCTTTGGTTGAAAATTAGTATCAAATATTAAGGGGTTTGAGCCATCTGATGGATAGTACTCGCCATCATATACACCCCAGGTCGTAACGCCGGTGCATGTGCCCGAGTCTTTACAAGCCTTGCCAACTTCGGCGTAGCGAGCAACCGGATCGGTATTATTGCGAACATCGAGCTCAGTAATTTCTGTTTTGACGCCAAGTGTAGCCAAGCGTTTTATATTTGCCTCGATTGCCACGCCGGTACCTGGATAGAGACCGGATGAATGTGTTTGCAGGCCAACACCGTCAATTGGAATGCCTCGTGCTTTGAAGTCTTTCACCATGTTATATACCGCATCAGCTTTAGCGGTGACGATGCCGTTGGCCGTGTCAGAACTCTCTACTCCGTAATCATTATAGTAAAGCTCGGCCGTTGGATCAGCTTCGTGCGCCCATTGGAATGCTTTTGCGACATAGTCATCACCTAACTTTTGGCGCCATGGGATATCACGTAAGGTTCCGTCATCGTTAAACGCCTCGTTGACCACATCCCATTGCTGCACCTTGCCTTTATAGCGCGTCATCATCTGTGTAATATGATTCTTTAAAGCAGCGGCAACCTCATCGTTCGTCAGCGAATTTATCCATTGCGGCGCTTCGATATACCACACAAAATTATGACCACGAACTCGCATGCCATTTGCAACAGCATAGTTGACGATCTTGTCCGAGTCAGCCCAATTAAACTGGCCTTGAGTTGGCTCAATAGCCATAAACTTCATAGCGTTTTCAGCAGTAAGCGATGTCACCTTATACTGTTTGAGCATAGCGGTAATGTTCGCATCATCGACTTGTTGCGGTTCAATCGCAACGCCCAAGAATAGCTTGCCACTCGTTGTCGGCGGCGTTGTGGGTGGCGGAGTCGTTGCCGCCGCGCCAAATTGGATGGCTTTACTCTGTGAAGCAAGAGGATCAGTAAGCTGCGTCAGCTGAGGCGAGCCGGTCGCGTCCTCAGCTTCGATGCTTGGAGCACTTGACGCAGCATAGGTCGTAAAGATAACAACGAGCGCTATGGCCACTATCACTGCCGAGACAATGCCGCCAAGACGAGGAAATTCTTTGTATTGAGATGATGAATGTTGCGCCATAATCGTGTAAGTTCGTATTTAAGCATAACCTTAAAACGGATGACTGACAAGCATGATAATTGTGCAGAATGCTACATTTTTTTCTTGATGTCTTCAATGACATCTCGTAGCTCACCGGCTTTTTCGAATTCCAAGTTCGCAGCAGCCAACTCCATTTGTGCGGTTAGCTCGCGGACAACGTTGCCATACTCATCTTTCGGTATTTTGCGAATATCGATCTTGTTCTTATCTTCATCTTTGGTCGGAATAATCGCACGAAGACCTTCACCAATTTCTTTTGCAACACTTGTTGGCGTAATGCCGTGCTCAACATTGTAGGCCTCTTGGATGCTGCGCCGTCGGTCAGTTTCGCTAATGGCGTACTTCATACTATCGGTTAAATTGTCAGCATACATTATCACGCGACCGTTCTCATGACGAGCAGCACGACCAATAATCTGAATCAGGCTTGAGCCACTGCGCAAAAAACCTTCTTTATCGGCATCAATAATCGCCACCATACTTACCTCTGGCAAGTCGAGCCCCTCTCGCAGCAAGTTAATACCGACCAGCACATCGTAAATACCAAGCCGCAAATCTCTTAAAATATCGCCACGCTCTAAGGTATCAATATCAGAGTGGACATAGGCCGTTTTTATATCAAGGTCGAGTAAGTAGCTTGAAAGGTCTTCAGCCATACGCTTTGTAAGAGTAGTAACAAGCACACGCTCATTGAGCGTAATTCGCTCACGAATCTCTGCGATCAAATCATCAATTTGGCCATCGGTTTTACGAATTTCTATCGGTGGATCAAGTAAGCCCGTTGGTCGAATAATCTGTTCGACCGGCTTTGGCGTATGACTCAGTTCGTAAGGCCCAGGCGTTGCTGAGACATAAATTGCCTTATTAACATGTCGTTCAAACTCAGTAAATGTGAGTGGCCGATTATCAAGTGCACTCGGCAATCGAAAACCATGCTCAACCAAAATTTCTTTACGCGCTCGGTCACCATTGTACATGCCACGAACTTGCGGCAAACTTTGATGACTTTCATCAACAAACAGCAGGTAATCATCGGGGAAGTAATCAAGTAACGTCACTGGTTGCTCGCCTGGCTCACGGCTCGTGAGATAGCGCGAGTAGTTCTCGATGCCTTTGACAAAACCAG
>CAIJKY010000016.1 GCA_903821365.1 uncultured bacterium
CAATCATCACTATTATTGTGGTAGTCGTGGCCAGTGCGGCTTCGTACGTTCTATTTTTCAGGTCTAATGGCGCCAGTCCGATTGCCGCAGACCAGACTCAAGAACAGCCCAAGCAAAAGCCTGTCGAGGCAGCGAAAAAAGACAATCAGAAAATTGTTAATGTCACGTATGCAAGCACGATGCCAGCTGGTGCTCAAAATGACTTAGATCACCCAGCCGTTACGGCACAAGGCTCATACCTTGAACTCAATGATAATGGTGAGCTGAATGTTAATGGCGCTGTTGTTGCAAAAGATAAGCGCATAAAAGATGCTGTAATGTCTAAAAACGGCAAACATTATGCGTATCGCTTAGAATTAGAGTCTGAAAAAGGCGGCCAGATTCCGATAAAAAGCGAGTTGTATATCGATGCCAAAAAAGTGGCCGACTTAGGTCGCGATGAACTACTGGCTGTAGCCGACGACGGCGTTACATATATAACTCAGGAGTACACGGACAAGATTACCCCAACGACATACAATACGGGCATTCGTGAGGTCGTAATTAAGCGCAACAACAGCCAAGAAATTATTCGTTCACCCTACGCTTTTCTCGCTACATCTTATTCGGCCGATCTAAAAAATGCACTATCAGTTGCTCGCAATAACGGCGCAGGGAGCACACGTTATTTCAATAGTGCCAAACTAGACAATTGTAGCTACGAGTCCGTCGGTGGCCCGGGTGATGGATTTAGTGGTGATGCATTGCTTTCGGCTGACGGCATGAGCACTCTTTGCGCTACTTATCACACGATCAAGGCTGAAGCAGGAAGCAGTCTTGTCTACAATATTAAGAACTTGAAAATATTTGTTGATGACAAACTGGTTGTTGATCAGGCAAGAACTTTCGATGCCGATAGTGTTTCTCTTGTTGGATTTGCCAATAAAAGTGATTGGTTGGTAATGCTAAGGCGTATCATCATACAACCAGATGGTTCAATCAAAGATCTTGCAGACGTACTACCTGAAGCTGCTAAAGCGTTGAGTGAGCCTGGCTGTGCTAACTTTGTTCTATCAGGCGCTTCGGGTGCTTCACTTGCTTATGTCTCAAATACTCAATTCGCACTTCTTATACCATGTTCAGAACAGAAAGTTTTTTCAAAAGGTTTTAATTTTGCAAACAACTTAGACTTACGTCAACAAAAAATAAGTTCGATCGAGTATTCAAAAAGTCAGCGGACACTATACCTTTATCAGCTCAATCCTACCCAATGAGAAAGGGCGCCGAAGCGCCCCAGTCTCACCTTGCTTTCTTGCCTTTCTTCTTCGGCTTGCGCCGACTCCTGCTTCGGTTGGCAGGTGTGATGCCGACGTTGCTGAGGGCTTGGTGCCAGGCTTTGCCGTCTCGCGCGAGCTTTGGCTGCTGTGTGGTGTTGGCGGCTCGCTCGGCCCTGGCGTCTTCGTCTTTCATCTCTTGCACGATGTCTTCATCAATCTGCGACAGGCCTTTCATCGTGCAGTAGCCGATGAAGCCCCAGCCGAGCACGAAGCCGACTACGTAGCAGATCACGTCGATCAGATCGAAGCCACCGATTAGGAGGCCAGGCCCGATGAGCGGCACAAACACCAGCTCGCTCAGCACCTCATAGCTCAAGGCGAGAATGAGCGCTGCGACCAGGCTCTTTCGCCAGCTGCGCATCTTGGCCAAGAATCGGATACGAGCGTCCATCGAAGATGTGCCCGCATACCTCTTCCGCACGATGTGCCAATGAATTATCTGAAAGACGTTGCCCCACATGATCGTGAAAAGCAAATCTGCCAGATGCCAGCGTAGCCACTGCGGGCCGATGACTCCGTATTTGATGCCCAGAGAAACGGGGTAAAGGCACGCCACCAGACCGAGGCAGCCGAGTAGCCGATAGCCAAGATAGACGGTGCGATCACGGATAAGTTGCAGCTCGGGCAAGGCCCGTCCAAAACTCATTGTGATTGCTGTCAACAATATTATGCTTTGCGCTGAATCCACGACAACCTCTTCTCGTCGGACGGCAGGATGTTAAGGTGAGATCTATATTATATAAGCATTAAATAATATGTCAATTTTTTCGCGACTCGTGCACTCGCGCCATTGCACGATACTCTGCATCGTTTTTTGCCGTCTCATAGCGCTCATGAAAAATGCGTGCCGATTCGGCCTTTACAGGATCTTCTGTGCTGCGCGGTAATTCGGCGCGACCATGGGCGCCACTCTGTCCCTTTTTATCATCCGGAACAGGGCCATCGTACTTTTTGCCACCTTTGTGATTTGCGTAGCGGCGCGACCTGGTGAAGCCCATTTGCAAAAATTTACGTGCCATGTCCAATGACGTACTTCTCGGGTGATTTTCTAAAGTCGATAGTGCGGTAAATACTACTGTCGGACATACGTAAAGTATATACTATATAAATTACCTTGACTGTCATAGTAATATGATGTACATTGTAATCATGAACGATAAAAAACTTTCATCAGACCTACTGCGTGGTCACACGGATACAATTATCCTTCGTCTGTTGCTTGAAGGTGATAAGTACGGCTACGAGATCACGAAATATGTCTATGATCACTCAGGCCAACTGTATGACCTGAAAGAGGCAACAATGTATTCGAGTTTAAAGCGTCTCGAGAATGATTCGCACATTGTCTCATATTGGGGAGATGAAACCCAAGGTGGCCGACGTAAATACTATCGCATTACGACGAGTGGCAGGGCATTGCACAAGAGTAACCGCATGAACTGGGATTTTTCAAAGTCAATTTTAGATCAATTATTGTAGATAAAGGAGTATATATGGAACGCAAACTACAGCAATTTTTAGACGAAGCATTTAAGCCGTACGGTGAATTTCCGGCGCATACTGACGTAAAGCAGGAGCTTCTTGTTAACTTAAAGGAAAAGTATAACGATCTCAAAAAGCACGGTAAAACTGATGAAGAGGCGTACCAAGCCACGGTAGAGTCATTTGGCGATGTTGCCGAGATTATGGAAAATGTACCGCATCAGGCTCAAACTCAAAAAAGATACGAATCTCCTGTCGAAAAAGTACGCACCGTGATAGACGAAACATTTGGAATTGCTCGTGATAAATATTCAAGAGTAAAGCATATTTCGCTTGTCGACGCTGATCTCGCCGGAGCCAAACTAGCCAACGAAGATTTTACTGGCAGTGATCTCAGGAATGTCGTTTTTGATAAAGCCGATCTCAGTAATGCGTTCTTCCGTGGCGCTGCACTCAAGGCGGCATCATTTGCGGGTGCAAATCTGCACAGCGCGGAGTTTTCGGGAGCCGACCTGCAAGATGTCTGCCTCGATGGTGCGGATTTGTCGGGCGCGAAAATTAAATCCTCGGCTTTTAAGGGTGCAACATTTAAGGGCGCGAATTTATCAGCAACGGAGTTTCATCAATCAGACTTATCGAACGTGTCTTTCGAGGGTATGACACTCAACGGCACGGTATTTAAAAATACTTCACTCAAGCATACGTCGTTCAAAAACGCGACATTGATTAATGTTGTCTTTCACCACTCTACTGTGAAACATACAATTTTCACGGGCGCTACAATGGACAAGCTAACATTTGCGATCTTGAAGGGGGCGAAGGCGGATCTTGAAGGGGTGAAAGTACAATAAATAGAACAGTCCCCACCCACGCGCAGCGCGCATAAGGTGGAGACAACGTCCGATGTCCGTGACCTGTGAGGGTCGTACTACAGATTAGATCAAGACCGACCGCAAGGCTAAGTGGTTCCCCGTTGTATCTCAGATCTAATCTTGCCTAAGATGCTAGGCGTTGTGCTGGTTGAACTCGCGCCTTAAAAGCGCAAGTCCTTTGCCGTATGCCGGCGTCCCAAATGCAGGAGCCAGATCCAGCTTGACGTGCCAGTGGCCCATGATGCGTTGGCCAGCGGCGAACCCCTCGTTCCAGTACCCATTGTGCTCGCGAAGCCCGAAGGTATCGCGAAGCTGGGCATAGAACCTCCCGAACTCTTCACCCCATGTTGGCGGCAAAGTGGTCATGTTGGGATGGTGCTGCTTAGGGGCGATGAAACAGTCCTTGAGCGTGCCATCTTCATGAACGAAGATGTACACAAAGAACACATCGCCTTCGGCGAGCACCGTTCCTCCTGCCAGTTTTCCATTGTCCCAGCAGAGTGGGCACGCGGAATCGACGGGAGAAGCGGGGCTGAACAGTGGCCGTTCATAGGCCGGCTGCTCATTGACATGGTCGCTCATGGCGACCTC
>CAIJKY010000017.1 GCA_903821365.1 uncultured bacterium
ATATCTTTTGGCTTCTGAATTTCAACGCGAGGTTTTTGACCAATCTTGGCACCTTTTTCGTCGAGCAAATCTACAGGATAATCAGCGTGTTTCATGTCGGTTCGGTCTTTCTATCATTCTCTATTGTTAACTAATTCAAAAAACTAAACAGGAATTTTGTTTGCGTATTTTTGCCAAAGCGTTCGAAGCGGTGGTGATACGCGCTCGGGTTTGACCGCGAGGAGCGCTTCAAACTTAGCGCGGCTCATCGATTCGAGTTGGCCAACGTCGATAACGCTGAAAGAATCTGGTACCGGTCCTTCTAAATAAAAAAGGCTGATGTAAGTACATCGGCCGTCTTTAAAGGATTCCATTGATTCACCAACACAGACTGGCTCGGCTTCATCGATAAATAATTCACGTGAAATGCCTCGCTTCGCCGCCGCTGCCGCTGTCTCGCCTGTTCGCCGGATGGTCGCCATCGTCACACCAAACTGACGCGTGTACAGATTTGGCAAGTCTTCGCGCGGTGGGATGATACTGAGCAGCATTTGCTTATTCGGTGTAACCACCAGTACATAGACGGCATGATAAATATCAACTTCTTTATTGATTGTCCGTCGTGCTTTTGCGCCAATAACAAGACCATCTTTATTAAGAATATCTACCGGGTACGTGCCATGTTCCATACATCTATCATATACTGACTTTGAGGGAATGCAAATAGGTAATTAACATAGTAAAGTATCCATTAGCACTATAAGGCGATAGACGACTGCCAAGAGAGTGCGTATACTAGTTGCAAGACAAGGAGAGGTGTCCGAGTGGTTGAAGGTGCCGCTCTCGAAAAGCGGTGTGGCGTTTTCGCGTCACCGAGGGTTCGAATCCCTCCCTCTCCGCCAAATATGAAATGTAGTTAAGGCGTTACTTCACTTGTGACAGAAACGTCTTTTTTCGTGGTGTAATTCGTGTATTTTTCTTCAGTCACGATGCTAATTTTTTCATTCTTATCAACTTTAAAGATAATGCTGCCCTTGGCTTGTTTGCCCGGTTCGACATTCGTGCCTTTTAAGACGTCAGGCACTTCGTCTGCAGTTGCATATTCATATTGTTGCAAGCCGCCCGATGAATTCTTTAACGCAAAGTCATTACCTGACATGTAGCGGTCGCTACTCTTTGCGCGATTACCGAACACAACATTCACTTTAATGAGTTCTTTACCGTCGGTCGCCTTGAGATATTTGCTGTTTGCAACAAAGTTGCGATCGACGCTGGTAATCATGTAGCTCAGTCCATCGCTCATATTAAGCTGTTGATTGAGCTTTGCTTTGACTGCTTGATCCTTGATGGTTGTTTGTGGATTGATAAGTGTCCCAAGATCAAGTGTCCCATCTTTACGGTCAACAACATCGGCGGTCGCGGCTGCCGTGCTGTCCGTCGCGCTTGCGCTGTTCGAGGTGCTTGAGGTGCCTTCTGCTGCATTCTTGCGTTTTTGGACATTCGCAATAAATGCCAGGATAAATATAGCGGCAAAGGTCAGTACGACAAAAGCCACACCGGCAATGATAACTATTTTTATTGTCTTATTGTTTTTGTGCGCTTGTGCCGTAGGTGCGCCTGCGTAAAATGCTGTATTTGCCGCTGGAGCCCCATAATTTGGCGTTGCACCGTTGGCTGCAGGATAACCCGCAGTAGGAGGTTGAGCAGGCGCCTGCTGATTAGGAGCCCAAGGTCCAGCAGGATTGACCGGCTGAACTGCCTCCGGTTGCCAAGTAACTGGCTGCGGGCCGCTTGGAGCTTGGGGTTGCGGTGTGGTGCCAGTGACTGGTGCATAAGCTTGTTGCGCTGGTTGCGTTGTCGGTTGAGGCGGCCCAGCTGGTGTTTGAGGAGTTGGCGCCGGAGTATAAGGTTGTTGTGGATCCATTTTTTGTATCCTATTTTTTGTTTTAGAGAACTTTAGCTATATAGTACCATAGACATCACAAAATAAGCGATAGAATAATACAACAATACCTTATGACAATTACTATTCTAACTATCGGCAAAAGCCACGACCCTGCGCTTAAAGCAGCAATCGAAGATTTTAGTGCCCGCCTTCAACGCCAAGCACCACTTAGATGGCGCTTTATCCCCTACTCTGGCCTGAGTGATGCTGCGCAGGCTCGCAAGACCGAGTCGGTTGCACTCATGGCGACCATAAAGCCCGAGGACACAGTCATTTTGCTTGACGAGCGTGGGCAGCAGTGGGACTCACCCACATTCGCACGTCACATCGAGCGCTGGACGGTTCAGACTCGAGGTGACATTGTGTTCGTTATCGGTGGCGCCTACGGTGTAGATCAGACGGTACATCAGCGTGCCCTAGCGGTTTGGTCATTATCACCACTTGTGTTCCCACACGCCATAGCACGGCTGATTGTTGTTGAGCAGCTGTACCGTGCCTACACCATTCTTAACAACATGCCATACCACCACGCCTAAGCAGTGACTACCTAGAGGACGTTCAGCTCTTTTTCGAGTCGGCCGACAAGCGCTTGTTGTTCAGCTAATTGCTGCTTTGACTCTTCAACGACATGCGGTGGCGCTTGTGCGACGTACCCTTCGTTGCTAAGCCGTTTTAACAGATTCGCTGCTCGATCGCGGGCAGCAGCAAGGCGTAGCTCAAGCTTTGATTGATGCTCATAGAGCGTCGTCTCGTCCATAGCCAGCCAAGCTTGGCGACCAGGCACAGCAAGGCGCAGTCCCTTTGGCTCTTCGGTGCTCGTGACATCTTTGAGCCGACCAAGCCAGGCGATAAGCGGTCCGTTATTGGCAATCAACTCGTCATCACGGTACAGGAGCGTCTGTTTGCCGTTATTGATATCGCTACAAACCATACGCACTTCGGCAACCAATGCTTGTATTTGTTCAAAATCACGTGCTCGATCTTCGTCAAAATGCTCCGCTGTCGGCCATGGCTCGAGCATAAGCAGGCTTTTGTGCCAGCCAAGCTTCTGCCAAATTGTTTCGGTCACAAACGGTACAAATGGATGGGCGATTTTCAATGAAGTCTCAAGCACCCAGGCAAGCATGTCAACGTTGGTCTGTTGCTTGCTAGCTTCAACGTACCAGTCGGCAACATCGTCCCAGATAACATGGTATACGTATTCGGCCGCTTCGGCATACTGGTGCCGCTCAATCAAACGACCAACCTTATGGGCTGCTCGTGATAGCTCACGCATCATCCAGTGGTCGGCGTTGGTCTCGGGTACTGGCGCGCCGTTCGTAAGCGGCTCATATGGTTCGCTCGTCTTAGATTCGACGTAGCGCGCAATATTCCATAGTTTGTTACAAAAGTTTCGGGCGGCCATGACCTTGCTCATACCGAATGCTTGGTTTTGGCCAGCACTACGGGCACTGAGCAGGCCAAGCCGAAGTGCGTCTGAGCCATGTTCGCGCATAACGTCTTGAGGATTCATGACATTGCCACGGCTCTTGCTCATTTTTTTACCGTGCTCATCAAGCACCATGCCGTGCAAGTATACTTCTTCAAAAGGAATCTCATCAGTAGCGTAAAGACTTAGCATAATCATTCGCCCAACCCAAGGACGCAGAATATCAAAGCCCGTTTCCATAAGGTTTGTTGGGAAGAAATTCTTCAAATCGCCGTTATGCGCGTCACGAGTCAAGATGTATGGCCACTGGCTAGAGCTAAACCATGTGTCAAACGTGTCTTCATCACGCCGATACGTCTTGCCGTCAACAGTGATAACTGGTTGGTCGACCCGCTCATCAAATATCCAGTCATTGTCATCGGCCTCGTTTTGAAAAGCTGGAATTGGTATTCCCC
This sequence comes from uncultured bacterium, assembly GCA_903821365.1. Classification (GTDB taxonomy): domain Bacteria; phylum Patescibacteriota; class Saccharimonadia; order Saccharimonadales; family Saccharimonadaceae; genus CAIJKY01. The sequence continues at coordinate 3,809 of CAIJKY010000017.1, forward strand.
ATGGAATCTGGCGACTAATGTTCCAGTCTCGCAGTTGGCCCAAATAAGTTGCAAGTTCATCACTCTTACTATGTGGATAAAAGTTTATTTGTTTTGCCTCGAGTGTTGCGATAGCCCGCTTCGCGAGAGGAGCCACTCGAATAAACCATTGTTCTTTCAACAACGGCTCAATAACAGTGCCACATTTATAACAAACACCGACGCTGTGGCTATATGGTTCAATCAAAACAATTTGATTTGCTTCTTGTAATGTATCAATAATCTTCTGCCGCGCATCAAGTACTGACTTACCTTTGAATGGCATAGGCACGTGCTCGTTCATCAGACCATTGCTATCAATAATTTCAATTGACTCCAGGCTATGGCGCTGACCAATCTCGTAATCGGTTGGGTCGTGTGCTGGTGTGACTTTTACTGCGCCCGTTCCCATTTCAATATCAATGGCATCGTCGCCAACAATTGGAATCTCACGGTGAATGATTGGGACAATCGCTTTCTTGCCGATCAAGTGTTTAAAGCGGACATCGTCCGGGTGGACGGCGATGGCCGTGTCACCAAGCAGTGTTTCTGGACGTGTTGTTGCGACAACCACTTCCCCGCCGCCAACGATGTCGTAGCGAATGTGCCATAGACTTCCCTGCTCTATTTTGTGGTCAACCTCAATGTCGGCAAAACTTGTTTTGTGTTTTGTGCAGTAGTTAACGATACGTTTGCCGCGGTAGACAAGGTCATCGTCCCAGAGTTTTTTAAATGTTGCGTAGGCTGTGGTGATGACGGGTGCGTCGAGCGTAAAGACTAAATGATCCCAGTCACAGCTAGCGCCGAGTTCACGCAACTGAACTTCCATGTTACCTCTGTTTTTCTCAACAAAATCCCAGACTTGAGAGTAGATTTCTTCACGTGAAAAATCGAAGCGGCTCTTCCCTTGCCTCTCGAGCTCTTTTTCGAATACAACCCAAGTTTCAAAGCCGGCATGATCTGCGCCAGGAATATAGACTGTTGCATCGCCGATCATGCGGTGATAACGAACAGCAACATCTTCAATACCTATGGTTAAGGCGTGGCCAATGTGGAGGTTGCCATTAGCATTCGGCGGCGGCATAACAATACTGTAATGCTTGCCACTGCGCGAAGTTGATGGCCGAAAAGCGCCTGAAGTCTCCCACAAGGCGTAGATAGTTTGCTCGTACTGTTGCGACTCATAGGCGCTCGCTAACTTCATAATGGTGTACTTCCCTGCTTTAGTTTCAAGATATATAGATATAGTATAGCGCAGGTTTTAAAGAGGTACCAGAGCGCTCACTGTCCCCTGCCCTTCGTTACATAGATAGACTTGGAGCGACTTCAAGCTGTAGTGGATCAACTTCGTTTTCACGTGAAATAGTTGTCGCGCCATTGATAGCTTTGGTGGCTCTATAGTAGCCAAGCGTTGCAATCATTGCCCCGTTGTCGGTACAGAGGCGGATATCCGGATATTCAATTTCGATAGGTAAGCGCTCTGCAAGTTGGCGCCGCAATTCTTGGTTGGCGGCTACTCCGCCAGCGATGACAACAGAGGTGGGGGAGTGGTCTTTGAACGCAGCCACTGTCTTATCAACAAGCGTTTCAATGGCGGTACGCTGGAAACTCGCTGCCATGTTATTGCGGCTGACATCGTCTAAGCGCTCTGCAAGCTTGTAAGATGGAAAGTCGTATCCAACGCCAACATGATGCTGAATAGCCCTCAGAACGGCTGTCTTAAGGCCTGAGAAGCTAAAATCATAAGCACCTTGCATGCGAGCTTTCGGAAGTTTAAATGCTTTGTCGTCGCCAAGCAATGCTGCCTTAGCAATTGAAGGTCCACCGGGGTAGGGGAGGCCAATAATCTTGGCGACCTTATCAAAAGCTTCTCCAACAGCATCGTCTTGTGTTTGGCCAAGCAGGGTATATTCACCATGCGCAGTAAACAAAACGAGTTGTGAGTGGCCGCCGCTTACAATAAGCGCTAAAACAGGGAATTGCGGTGCATTTGCAGGGAAAGCGTAATTACTGACGCCTGATGATTCATCGCGTACACCACCGGTAAGAAAATTCGCGTAAACGTGTGCTTCGACATGGTGAATAGGGTAGAGCGGCTTCTGTTTGATGATGCTAAGTATGCGCGCGCTCAGGGTGCCTACGAGCAAACTACCAATTAATCCAGGCGCGTAGGTGACGGCAATAGCATCGATATCATCCCAGGTGCATGCAGCACGGCGAAGTGCCTCTTCGATAACAGGGGTCATGACTTCGAGGTGTGAACGAGCAGCGATTTCTGGCACGACGCCTCCATATACTGCATGGATGTCGATTTGCGTATTAACTACGTTTGACAGCAAAAAACTGCCATTTTCGACAATAGCTACCGCTGTTTCATCACAACTTGTCTCAATCCCAAGTACTTTCATTGGCTACATTGTACAACGCGTAGGCGACAGCCGCTACCTCTTGTAGTAAAATGACGCTATGAAGAAGGTCAAAAATGCTATCAAAAAAGTCTTGCCGGCGGAGGCTGAAAAAAAAGTAGCCAATGTGTTTCACTTTGGCGAGGCAGTTGCTGCGGCTGCACGCCACAAGTTTCCGGCGAAAGACATGAAGGTTGTCATGGTGACAGGAACAAATGGCAAGACAACAACGGTGGCAATGCTTGCCAGTATCCTTAAGGCGGAGGGGCGAAAAGTCGGGGTTATTAGCACTGCGTTTTTTGAGATTAATGGTCAGCGGTTCGTTAACGATCAGAACTTTACTAACCTACACCCCTCGATCCTGCAGCGAAAACTTGCTGAAATGAAGAAGCATGGCGTCGAAGTGTTGGTGCTTGAGGTGACAAGCCATGCTTTGATGCAGCACCGCGTTTGGGGCATCCCATGCGAAGTTGCGGTCATGACAAATCTGACACAGGACCACCTCGACTACCACGGCACGATGGAAAAATATGCCGAAGCGAAAGCAAAATTATTCAAGCGAAAGCCACGCTTTATCGTTCTTAATCATGATGATGAATGGTTTAATTTTTTTGATCAGTTTCCTCCTGGTGAACAGAGTATGTCATACGGCATTCACCCAGATGCCGACACGCGCCTTACTGGTGCGCGAATGCACCGCCAAGGCAGCAAGGCTTCGGTTGAGATTGACCGTCAGGTTAAACTCGATCTCTTAGTTCATATGCCTGGCAAATTTAATGTTTATAATGCTATGGCTGCTGCGAGCGCGGCCTATGTCCTTCACGTGAAAACTGAAGCGATTGAGGCTGGAATCGATGCGGTCAAGGGTGTCCCTGGTCGACAAGAGAAGATTGAGGCAGGGCAGTCATTCGAGGTTCTGGTCGACTATGCGCACACACCTGATGCTTTTGAGCAGTTGTTGAGCTCTTTACAACATTTAAGTAAAAAGCGGCTACTGCTTGTTTTTGGTGCGACTGGTGACCGTGATAAGGGCAAGCGCCCGATCATGGGTGAGGTCGCTGCGCGATACGCCGACCGTATATATGTCACTGATGACGAAACGTACGGCGAAGACGCAGCTTCGATTCGGACAATGGTTATGGACGGCATTAAACGTGCTCAAGCGACAGAGAAGACAGAAGAGATCGCCGATCGTCGCGACGCAATCAGCGCGGCACTGGCTGAGGCAAAGCGCGGTGATACGGTAGTGGTGACGGGTATGGGTCACGAACGATTCCGTATTACTAACGGTGAAAAAATCGCTTGGAACGATGGTGATGTGGTCCGCGAACTACTCGCGCGTGGATAACGTCTACTTTGCTGATCGAAGCGTGTGCAGCTTTTTCTGTGCTTGCCGCCGAAGTGTCGAGGCCTGGCTGGCCGCTCGATAGGCACGATACCACTGAGTTTTGACGGGTATATCCCAGGTACCGACATAGCTGACCGCAAAACCACCGAATGATTGCTTAAATCGTGTAAAACCGCTCCACGGGTGGTTTGGCTGGTCGGGTGGCGCAATGCCATACATGTCAAAGTAAGATTTACCTATTTTTTGAGCTTCTATAATGCCGTAAGCAACGACAAGAGTGCTTACTTGTAATTTATGAAATTCATAGTGAGCTGCGGCATGCGCGTATGAGCGCGTAGTGGCACTGTCGAAGGCAATAATGGTTGCCGCGGGCTTGCCGTCGACTTCTGCAACAAGCAAGCAGGCATTTTTGTTGGGCATAAGTGTTTTTGCCTGCAGGCTGAAATAGCTATCGCTGTGGGGGCGCATACCAGTGCGGGCGGCAACTTCATGAATTGCATCTAAGAATATTTGTATTTCTTCGGGGTTGTAGCTCGTGCGAAAGCTAAGCCCAAGAGCAGAATTATCGTGAAGCCAATAACGGCGCGTTGTTTTAGAAAAGTTCTTTAAAACATCAAGCTCATCGCCGATGAGTGGAATGTGCCAGGTGTGCTCGGGCTGCATGCTGTGGGGCGCCCTAACGGCTTGTGCCGATGTTAGCTCACTTGTTAGTTGCGTGATGGCGTGAGCGCTGTCGGATGCCTGGCTGTAATCTGTGCCAGCAATCTGTGGCTCGATACGAACATAGTGGGCACCAACGGCTGCTGCTTGCTGTTTAAGTGCGGTAACGGCATCAGCAAGATCTGTGGGGCTGGCAAGGGTAGGGCCATAAGGGCAGTAGAGACGTGGAAACTTACCAGTTTCTAAGACGGCGAGCCAGTGCCAACGTTCGGTGCTGGCTTCGAATGTCTGATTGCCTTGTGCTTCTTGAAAACGCTTCCAGGCATCGGTCTGAAGAAAATGGGCAGGGTGCATAATGGTTCTTACTATACCATGCAACGCAGACTAGATGATGGTACTGTATAATGCCTGATATGGGGCGCGAGCAAATACGTCAGCGACAACGCGCTAACCCTTAAAAGGAGGAATAATTAGTTATGAATGAAGCAATTTTTAAAGCCTACGATGTACGTGGCAAGGTCGGGAGCGAACTGAATGCTGAAAGCTGCCAACGCATCGGCCGAGCTTTTGCCGACTGGTTGCCACTCGATGGCCCTGTTGCTGTAGGGTATGACATGCGCCCAGATTCAAAAGAACTTGCTGAAGCTGTAGCTGAGGGCCTACGCCTACAGGGGCGAGAAGTATGGTCAATTGGCCAAGTTGCAAGCGACATGCTCTACTTCGCTGTTGGCAGTCTTGAGGCGGCTGGCGGTGCAATGATCACAGCGAGCCACAACCCAGGCGAGTATAACGGTATAAAGTTTTGTCGCGAGCAAGCGAAAGGTGTTGGTATCGAGACAGGCCTAGCTGAAATCCGCGACTTAGCAGTGAATAATGATTTTGCGCCATCGCTCGAAAAAGCGCCGATGCTTGAAAAGAATGTGATGGATGCTTGGGTGCAGCACGCACTCAATTTTGTGAATGTTGCCGACTGGCCTGCGTATAAGATTGCGGCTGACGCTGGCAATGGCATGGCGGGCGCGGTGCTCCCTTACTTAGTAAAACACTTGCCTGAGCACGTCCAGGTGACGCCAATGTACTGGGAGCTCGATGGCACATTCCCAAACCACCTCGCCAACCCACTTGATCGCAGCACACTTGTTGCTTTGCAAGCCAAGATTAAGGATGAAGGTCTCGATTTTGGTCTAGCATTTGACGGCGACGGCGACAGGGCGGCACTACTCGACGAGAATGGCCAGCCAATGAGCGGTACAGTGATGACGGCTATCTTGGCGCAGTACTTCTTAAAGAAGAATCCAGGTGCCACGGTACTCTATAATGCAATCTGTGGTCGTGTTGTTAAAGAAACAATTGCCGATGCTGGCGGCAACGGTGTACGCACTAAAGTGGGGCATAGCTTCATTAAGGGCGACATGCGAACACACGATGCGGTGTTTGCAGGTGAACATTCTGGTCACTATTACTTCCGTGATAACTATTCTGCAGACTCAGGTCTTATTGCTGCTTTGGTGGCAATACAGGTTTTGGCTGAAAGCGGTAAAAAGTTGAGCGAGCTTATTGCAGAATTTGATGATGTCTACGTGTCGATTGAGGAAACAAACTTCGAAGTTACCGACAAAGAAGGAACTTTGGCACGCTTGCAAGCCGAGTTCCAAGATGGTACTCAAGATGACCTTGATGGTCTGACGGTTAATTATGCAGACAGCTGGTTTAACGTCCGCCCAAGCAATACCGAGCCTTTGCTACGGCTCAACGCCGAAGCGAAAGATAAAGCGATGCTCGACGAGCTTGTTGCTAAAGTGACAGCAGTCATTAAAGGCTAAGAGCTCCCATTAAACACTGTAAAAGTGGCCTGCGTATCTGTATGGCCACTTTTACGCTGCGATTACTACAACCCTCCTGGCACTCGTAGCTAGAGAGTGCTAATATAGAACCATACCTTGCACTTTGTTGTTGCAAGGACAACCATACTACTGTAAAGGAGGCTATATTTTATGAGCGTACCATTAAAACCGCTTGCCGATAGGGTTGTTGCTGTTAAAGATGAGATAAAGAGCAAGACCGCCACTGGCTTTTATTTGCCCGAAAGTGCAAAAGAAAAGTCGTCACTCGCAGTTGTGAAGGCGATCGGCCCGGATGTAAAGAATATTAAGGTTGGCGAGAAAATCGTTTACAAAGAATATAGTACAACCGAGCTCAAAATTGACGGCACAGAATATTTGATTGTCAAAGAAGAAGACGTCCTCGCGACAGTCTAGTCAAAGCAAACGAAAGGAGCCCACCATGGCAAAAAAAGTATTTTATGATGACGAAGCACGCCGCCGTGTCCTTGGCGGCGCCAAGGCGCTTTACGATGCAGTAAAGGTAACAATGGGGCCAAAAGGTCGCAACGTTATTATTAGTAAAAGTTACGGTAACCCAACGGTAACGCACGATGGAGTAACGGTCGCGAAAAGTGTTGACCTCCCTGAAGAAGACGACGAAAATCTCGGATTCAAGGTTGGTGCCGAGCTGATCAAACAAGCAGCGAGCAAGATGAACGATGTCGCTGGCGACGGTACGACAACAGTAACGGTGCTAACGTACAATATTTTAAACGAAGCGAACCGCTTAATTGCTGCTGGTCATAATCCAATGGAGCTCCGCAAAGGTGTTGAGGCTGCCGGTGCGGAAGTACTGACTGCACTCGAAAAGCTTGCTGAAGATATTGGAAGTAAAAAAGGCCGTGTCGCCGAAGTTGCCACAATTTCAGCGGGTGATGCTGCAATCGGTGAGTTAATCGCTGATGTTATTGCTAAGGTTGGCAAAGAAGGCGTCGTGACGGTTGAAGAGGGCCAGAGTCTTGGCATGGAAGCTGAAGTCGTTGAGGGCTTCACGATGGATCGTGGATTCATCAGCGCTTACATGGTCACTGATTCGAGTCGTATGGAAGCGGTCTACGACAAACCAGCCATCGTCATTACTGACAAAAAAGTGACAAGCGTTCAAGATTTCTTGCCAGTGCTAGAAAAACTTGCACAAGCCGGTAAGAAAGATCTTGTCTTGATTGCCGAAGACGTCGAAGGCGAAGCACTTGGTACGCTCGTGCTCAACCGACTGAAGGGCGTATTCAACACCGTCGCAATTAAGGCTCCTGCCTTTGGTGACCGCCGCAAGGAGGTGTTACAAGATATTGCTATTTTAACCGGCGCAACGGTTATCAGTGACGACCAAGGCCTAACGTTTGAGAATGTTGACCTCAGCGTTGTTGGAACAGCGCGTAAGGTGATTGTCGGCAAAGACGAAACGACGATTATTGAAGGTGTTGGTAAGGTGAAGGACGTTGATGCTCGTATTCTTCAGATCAAAGCTCAGGCCGCTAACGCGACGAGTGAGTACGACAAAGAACAGCTTGAAAAGCGCGCCGCAGCTCTCGACGGCAAGGTTGCGGTCATCAAAGTTGGTGGCGCTACCGAAACCGAAATTGAAGAGAAGAAATTCCGTGTTGATGATGCGGTCGCTGCGACAAAGGCTGCACTGGCCGAAGGTATTGTTGCAGGTGGTGGTGTAACACTAGTCAATTTGTCACAAAAGCTCAAAGCAGATAACACGAGCTCCTACGAGGCTGGCCGTGGACTTGTTAAGAGTGCGCTCCAGGCTCCATTTGTACAGCTCATGGACAATGCTGGCAAAAATTCGGCAGCACTACTAGCAAAACTCCTTGAATCAAAGGACGGCATGGGCGTCAACGTAAACGACCCAACTGATAAGCTTGTCGATATGAAAGCAGGCGGTGTTGTTGACCCAGTGCGCGTAACAAAAGAGGCAGTACAAAATGCTGTATCAATTGCAGCTACGGCGATGACTATGGGTGCGCTTGTGGTTGAGATTCCCGAAAAAGAAGCTGCGCCTGCAGGCGGCATGCCTGGTGGTATGGGCGGCATGATGTAGGGCATATTCCCCACAATATAAAAACCCGCTTTTTATAGCGGGTTTTTATATTAGATCGATAAAGTCTTACGCTGTCTGCGAAGCGAAGTAGTCAATTTCTTTAATCACATCAAGCAGCGCTTGCGCACGCTCGACATCATCAGGAATAGCTTTTGCAGCGATGTGTGCTGGGTTAAGCAGTGACTTGTCATCAGTCGAGCGGATAATCAACAGCATAGTGTCGAACTTTTCCTTTGGTGGCAAGTTCAGTTTATCAACGAGCGGACGCAGCTCTTCAAGAGCCTCTTTCTTGATAGTATCAAGTTCGCCGCCACCACGAATCTGGTTTGGCTCGGCTGCAACGTGTGCAGCAGGTTCGGTAGGTGGCGCGACTGGTGCTACGGGTGTGCTTGGGATAGCGATGGCTGGAGGCGCAATCACTGCGGCTGCAGGTGCCGCAGGGTTAGGAACTTCTTCGAAGTTCAAGACACCATCTTTATCGTGAGCTTCTGGGTCGCTTGTTGCAAGACTGTGGTTTTGTTGTTGCATGCCTTTTAATACGCTCGCTAATTCTTGATCGTCGCTAATCGCTTGATTTTGTGGTCCGTTGTTGTTCATTGCCGCCCCTTTACGAGTGAATATTCGTGAAATTATTCGATGATTATTTCTCATTATAATGCATATAACGGTTATGGCAAAGTAAGTAGGGCAGTGTTGTCATAAGTAATCGGTACGAGCCGATTGGCGAGTCTGTTATTGCAGCTGTCGCAGCGCCACGATTGGGTCTTTGCGCGCCGCTCGAATCGCTGGGAATATGCCAAAGAGCACGCCAACAAACAATGACACGCTAATTGCTGCACCAAAAATTCCCCATGTCACAATTGGCGTGAAGGGTAGGGCGAACAAGAAGGTTATGGCAAATGCCCCAAGCCCCGCAAGACCAACGCCAGCTAAACCACCCACGAGGCTCATAATAATTGCTTCGGTCAAAAATTGTCGTAGTATTTGCCCGTTTGTTGCGCCAACTGCTTTTCTAATGCCAATCTCTCTAGTGCGCTCGGTGACGGCGACGAGCATGATGTTCATAACGCCGATACCTCCAACAAGCAGCGAGATTGCCGCCACACCTGCGGTATATTTGGTGATCAAGTTAAATATGCCTTCAGTGACGCTCAGGGCCTCACGCGAGCTGATAACCGCGAAGTCGTCAGCTTTATGTTCCGCACGGAGACGCGCTGTAACGGCTCGTTTCACGGCTTCAAGATCACTGCCGTCTTTTGCTCGAAAGTTGATGGTCTGAATCTGTGCAAGTCCCTGGTTCATGGCTTTCCCCGCGTCGAGGCTAACGTACGCTGCCATGTTGCTGTCAAACAGGCCGTTGAGTGCAAGTGGTGTATCGCTATGAGCCAAAACACCGATGACGGTGTAGGTCGCGCCACGGATAGTGACCTGTTGTCCTGTTGTTTGGTCACTATCAAGTAGTAGATTGGCTATGGTGTCACCGAGTACAACAGTATTGCGATTGATGTCAGGGTTAACAAACTCTCCAGTTTTGACTCGTTGCGATAACACTTGAGGGAGGGCGCTATTGGTCGCCACAATTTGCGTATCCTCAATGGTGTGCTTACCGCCCGATACACTGCCTCTGAGTCCCATAACTGGGGTAGCGGCTGCAACGCCAGGAGTTGTACTAACGACTTGAATATCATTTTCAGTCAGTGTACTGGCGTTAAAATTGGCCAAGATGTCATATCCAGTGACATCGCCCTGCTGATCACGCGACAGTTTACCTGGGCGCACTGTCGCGACATCCCCGCCAGCAAGCGCTACTTGGCTTTTGATTGAATGCTTGGCACCCTCGCCGAGCGCTAGAACAAGCGTAACGGACGCAACGCCAATAATAATGCCAAAAATAGTCAAAAACGTTCGCACTCGTGTTGCTTTAAGGCTTGCTACGGCAATACGAATATCAGAAAGCCACATCATGATTACTTCTTTGCCTCTACCGCGCCACCGAGTGAACGCTTACTGTTACGGCGTCGTACTTTGCGCTCGCTACTATCACTGTCAATGCGACCGTCAAGCATGTGAATAACGCGATCAGCATACACCGTCAGCGTTGGGTTGTGCGTCACCATGATGATAGTGTTGCCACGTTTGTGTATTTCGCGCAGCTCGTGCATGATAATCTCGCTGGATTTTGTATCAAGATTGCCGGTCGGTTCATCGGCAAGAATAATCGATGGTCGATTAACGAGTGCTCGAGCGATCGCTACTCGCTGTAACTGTCCACCAGAAAGCTGGTAAGGCATGTAATATTCGCGTTCTTGCAGACCAAATGTTTTCAGTAAACGACTCGCAGCATGGAGGCGTGCGAGTTTTGATTTACCGCCGTACATCAAGGGAAGGGAAACGTTATCAAGCACATTCATACGTCCGAGCAAGTTAAAACTTTGAAAGACAAAGCCGATCTTCGTGCGACGGATCTTTGCGCGCTTGCGGCTGCTGACATTACCGACATTTTGGCCGCTCAGTAAATAGTCGCCGTGCGTTGAGGTGTCGAGTAGGCCAAGGATGTTCATGAGCGTAGTTTTGCCAGAACCACTTGGACCCATGACCGCCACAAACTCACCTTTGTTGATGCGAAGAGAAATGTTGTCGAGAGCTATGGTGGTAGCATCTCCATAGCCAAACATTTTGCTGAGATTCGTGAGTTCTATAACTGGATGGCTGCGCATGCTTTGGTTTGTCTGAGAGCTTTCATGGTTACTGGCGTGAGAATAATCTAGTTTCTATTATAGAAATAAACACGGCCGATAGACAACAGGGAAAAGCCGTATTTAGTACAACTACCTTGATAAAACGTCAAAAAAGCAACAAAAGATACTTTCTCGATCTCGCCACGCTGGCTGCGGTGTACTATACTTGGCACCAGTTGATGCAAATCGACGTTGGAATGGAGAGATGGCCGAGTGGTTGAAGGCGCACGCTTGGAAAGCGTGTATGGGAGCAATCTTATCGCAGGTTCGAATCCTGTTCTCTCCGCCACGTTTACCAAATAAGAGTTAAAGAGTAAAATCAACTTATTAATCTTTATTTTTCTGACTATTTCAATGTAACCACGGCTGAGCTTAATGCTTATGGTGCTTTCGACGTGAGCGTTGAATCTGATCTTCCACTTTTTATTGATCCATTTCTCCTTTTTCATAGCAAAAAGCCTGAGTACAAGAAGCTTCATTTAGGAATTATTATGTATCTTACATTCCTGCGAGATCATGCTGCCGATGATCTTGACCCAGGCTTGATCAAAAGCTGGTATTACTTCAAAGAGGTTAAACAGAATTGGTTAGGTTTTACTGTTCTTGGGAACGGAGGCAGTGGGCTTGGTGAGGATTTTGCAGAGGCACTCCGAGCTTCGTTAGCAAAAATTTTAACAAATTTTGGACAAGAAACAATCACACAAGGCAGTCATCTTGAAAAATTAACGCTCATTAAAAGTGGAGTTGGTCGCGACAGTATTAGTGATTTTACTGCAAATTTAATAAAGCACTATCTGCTTGACTACACTCAAGCTTTCGCACTAAAGCATATAAATGCGGGGTTACGCAGCACTTTCTCAGTGCCGCGCGCGATATTTAACTACAAGACTGAGTCTTGGGAGACTCAAGCATACACGCTGCCAGCTAAAGACGGGGATTTTGTTCTTTTGACGCCATACGATATTTTGACATGTGACGATACTTGGATTAGCCATAGTGATATGATCAAGAAGTTTATTCGCTTACCTGGTGCTGCTGCGGATGACGTGTTGAGAGCTCAAATTAATCGTTATTTTAAGAGCCTCTTGAGTGATAAGCCAACAATAAAAGAGCGTACAAAAGCTGCGCAGGAAACTATAAATACATACCCGCAGCTTATCGATCAATATATACGCGAAAAAGAAGATAACGGAGAAATGGCTGAAGGCATTAGTCAAGAGAGACGTCGAGCAACAGAGATAGTTTTTGTTGATGACGTAAGAGCGATCGTGGCTGATCTAAAAAGAAAGACAAATTTTTACGAGAAGCCAATTAGTAGCTACGAGGAAGCGTTAGATAAGGTACACGCTTTTAAAAAATACATTGAAAATCAAGACGGATACAGACTACTGCATCATACTGAGGGTAAACCTTTTTCAAGTGAAAAAGATGTCCAGCTCTTTTTTGGCCTACTGTTGGTTGGAAGTAACTTTGATATTAATCGTGAGCCAAACAACGGTCGTGGTCCCGTTGATTTCAAAGTTAGTGTAGGTGCTGCCAATAAGTCTCTTATAGAAATCAAATTAGCGTCCAGTACAAGCCTTAAAAGAAATCTTGAACATCAGGTGGCGATTTACGAAAAGGCAAATAACACACGGAATTCGGTTAAGATGATCGTTTGTTACACTAATGAGCAGCAACAAAATGTTGTTAGAATCCTTCGCGAGCTAAAACTTGAAAGTGAGCCTACGATAGTCGTTATTGATGCGCGAAACGATAATAAACCGTCAGCATCTAAAGCAGATAGTCATTAGCGTCAACAAAACTTTAATTTAAAAAATTGTTACTGAAGTACTAAGTAAAATTTTCAGTGTGCTCCTTGGCAGCCAATCTGCTTTACCGCGTTTTCAGTTCCTTTACTTTTAATTGCCTGATATAATCTAAAGGCATGAAAGCACACCCAACCCGTTACCTATTTGTAACAGGGGGCGTACTCTCCGGAGTTGGCAAGGGCATTACGGCGTCGTCTATCGGCGCCGTTTTAAAAGCCCGAGGACTGCGGGTGTCGATGCAGAAATGCGACCCCTATCTTAATGTTGATGCTGGAACTCTCAACCCGGCAGAACACGGTGAATGTTTTGTCACTGGCGATGGCGCCGAGACCGATATGGATCTCGGACATTACGAGCGGTTTTTAGATGAAGACATGACCAAGAAGAGTATCACTTTGTCCGGTTTTGTACTGCGCAATTTAATTCAAGATGAGCGTAATGGCAAATTTTTAGGACAGACAGTGCAGCTAGTGCCACATTTCACTAATGCTATCCAAAACGCCATTATTGCTGGTGGTGAAGGTTCTGATGTCCATATTGTTGAGATCGGTGGTACTGTTGGCGATATCGAGGGATTGGCTTTTCTTGAAGCAATCCGTGAGATGGCAGCACGGTTCGGTCGTGATTACTGCCAATTTGTGAATGTGGTGTATGTGCCGTATCTGGCGGCAAGCAAAGAATTTAAGACGAAGCCAGCCCAAAATGCCATTCGCGATCTCCGCCAATACGGCATTGTTCCTGATGTCATCGTCGCTCGTACGGAGCACCCGGTAACAAACGGCATCATTGGTAAATTAAGTTTATTCGGTGGTGTGCCCGAAGAAGCGGTGATCATCTTGGAAAATGCCGATACGGTGTACCGTGTGCCGCTGACGCTTGAAGCGAAAGGTGTCGATGATATTTTATTGAAACGATATGGCATTACTGCACCAAAAGCTGACATGTCTGCTTGGCATAATGTTGTAAATGAAGCTACAAGTGACTGTTCGAAGAAAGTAACGATTGGCATTGTTGCAAAATATTTAGATAACGAAGACACGTACATATCGGTCATAGAAGCACTTAAAGCCGCCGCATGGCACGAGAAAGTGCAGTTGCACTACGTGTGGGTGAGTGCTGAAGATATTGAACACAAAGGGGTGTCCACTCTCGATCAATACGATGCATTATTGGTTCCTGGAGGTTTTGGAACACGAGGTACCGAAGGTAAAATTGCGGCTGCAAATTACGCGCTGGCAAACAATATGCCGTACCTTGGTCTTTGTCTCGGCATGCAGGTCGCTGTAATTGCTGCTGCGCGCCGTGGCGGTGAAACTGCAGCAACGAGTCAAGAATTTGACCCTAGCGCAGAACATACCGCTATCTACATCATGGCCGACCAAAAAGGCAAAGAGGCAACCGGTGGCACGATGCGCCTAGGAGATTATCCTTGTGATATCGCCAAGGGAAGTCTGGCATTAAAAACCTATAATACCGAGCACATCATCGAACGTCACCGCCATCGCTATGAAGTAAATCGCAGCTACGAGTCAGCAATGAACAAGGGCGGTCTTGTAGTGAGCGGTGAGTCGCCAGACGCACGTTTAGTCGAGATTGTCGAAGCACCAAACCATCCTTATTTTATCGCGACCCAAGCGCATCCGGAGTTTCGTTCACGCCCAACGACACCGCACCCGCTGTTCGTCGGGTTGCTAAGAGCTGCCAAAAATAGCGAACGCCCCAATCTGTCGTAACCTCTGTTATAATTGTGAGCAATGAACGATCAAATCACTGCTCATATTGCAACCGCCACGCATACATTATTTGCGGTACAGCCCACTGTTGAGTTGTCGCGCCCTGACGCTCGTTTCGGGGATGTTGCATCAAATGTCGCTATGCAACTAGCGTCGACTTTGCAACGCCCCCCGCGCGACATTGCCGAGCAGCTTGCCGAAGCGCTACGCCAGCAGCCACTTTTCGCAGAGGTAACGATTGCAGGGCCCGGGTTTATTAATATTCGCCTTGCCGACGGTTTTATTGCAGAGCAACTAGAACAGCCCGTAACGGTACCAAACATATACGCCGGCAAAAAAGTCGTCGCTGAATACTCCGATCCTAATCCGTTCAAAGCGCTCCATGCTGGCCACCTTTACACGACGCTCGTCGGTGATGTCATTGCACGTTTGCATGAGGTGGCGGGTGCGACAGTGCATCGTATTAACTTTGGCGGTGATGTCGGGCTGCATGTTGCAAGAGCAATGTGGGGGATTATGCAAACTATCGGTGGCGAGCAACCAGAGAAGCTGGCTGCAATCCCCGTTGACGAACGTGCAAATTGGATAAGCAATTGCTACGTCCTTGGCAATAATGCATACGGTAGCGACGAAACAAGCAAAGCTGAGATTATTGCAATTAACAAGCGCGTCTACCAATTATTCACCGATAATGACCATGAATCAGCCTTCGCGCACATTTATTGGACCTGCCGCCAGTGGAGCTACGACGGCTTTGAAGCGCTGTACACACGACTTGGTGTTCATCCTTTCGAACGATACTTGCCCGAAAGCGAGACAACGCCTATCGGTGTAGCAATCGCCGAACGCGCGCTTGCCGAAGGCGTGCTTGAGAAATCCGGTGATGCAGTCATCTACAAAGGCGAAGACCATGGCCTTCATACCCGTGTGTTCATTAACTCAGAAGGCATTCCAACCTACGAGACAAAAGACCTGGGCCTTGCTGCAACAAAGTGGCGTGATTACAAATTTGATAAAAACATTATCATCACCGCTAATGACATTGTTGAGTACATGAAAGTAGTGATATCAGTGCTCGCGCATTTTTATCCAGAAGTCGCCGAGCGCACAGTTCACTTAACCCACGGACTTATTAAACTGCCTGGTGGTGTTAAAATGAGCAGTCGACTTGGCAACGCACTTATGGCGAATGATGTGCTCGAAGCCGCCTTCACCGCTGGACGTGCGCTTCGCTCATCGGCCGACACTGATGAGCAGGTTATCATTGGCGCTATTAAGTATTCATTCTTGAAGCAAAAAATCGGTGCTGACATAGTCTACGATCCAGCCGATTCAGTTAGCCTCGAAGGTAACTCTGGCCCTTACTTGCAATACGCCCATGCTCGCGCAAAGAGTATCCTATCAAAAGTAACGACCACTAGTCAGCAGGCAACGACCTATGAACCCGCCGAGCGCTTGCTAGCGCTTAAGCTTACCGAGTACGAAACCACGCTTCAACATGCCGTCGCCGAAATGTTACCGCATTATATTTGTACCTATCTTTATGAACTCACCCAGGCCTTTAACCGTTTCTACGAACAAAGCCGGGTGGTGGGTGATCCGCGCGAAGCTGAGCGCGGTGCCTTGGTCAAACGATACGCCGCGACGCTTCAGCACGGCCTTAACTTGCTTGGTATCATCGCCCCAGATGCTCTTTAGGAGTATACTAGCAGATAAATAAGGAGAAATAGCTATGCCAGAGAAAGCAAAAGCTTACACAAATGGATTTTTGACGTTCGTTCGCGAGCAAGGTGTTGTCGGACTCGCCGTTGGTTTGGTGCTCGGTAGTGCCGTTACGGTATTAGTAAAATCACTCATCGACAATGTGGTAATGCCGCCACTCGGCTTTATCCTCGGCTCATCAGACGGGCTTAAAGGCCTAAGCGTTAACATGGGCCGCACAATGGGTGGCAAGGACGCCATCTTGCACTACGGTGTTTTCCTCAATGACTTCATTAACTTTATTGTAATTGCCTTAGTCGTGTACACGGTTGTGCATGTCTTAGGGTTTGACAAGAAGCTTGATAAAGAGAAGGCGAAATAAATTATGCCAAACGCTACAAAAGTACAAAAGACTGATGACGAGTGGCGCGCCGAGCTAACACCCGAACAGTATAAAGTGCTCCGTGAAAAGGGTACAGAGCCAGCCTTTACCGGTGAATACGTAGATAACCATGCAGACGGCAGTTATACATGTGCTGCATGCGGCGCTCAACTGTTTGACTCGAATACAAAGTTCGAGAGTGGTTCGGGCTGGCCAAGCTATTACGATGCAATCCCAGGTTCAGTTGAACTTCATGTAGATAATAGTCACGGCATGCAGCGCACCGAGGTTACCTGTGCAAACTGTGGTGGTCACCTTGGCCATCTGTTCGAGGGTGAAGATTACGGTAACCCTACAGATAAGCGCTACTGTATCAATTCATTAAGTCTCGCCTTCACACCCCAAGACAAACAATAAACCCAGCCTATTTAAAATAAGTCGCACCATGCGGCTTATTTTTATTGCATAAACCATCGTTTTATGCTAATGTTTACTTATCAAACCATTAAAAACAAAAAATACAAAATGCCTGCTCACCAAACATTAGCCCCACCCGAACGACGAGCTTCAACCGCCGAGGCTCCTCAAACAATGGGCGAGCGTGTCTGGCAAGGCGTCGGCGCGACAATCCAAGAGCGGTTGGGCGAGGCTCGCCAGGCGCTTGTAGATATTGGCCACGACGCTGATGTGGCGAACGTTGTTGACCTTGCCTCACTTATTCACCGCGAGCAATTTGACGAGGCTGACACTGAAGCCTGGACTACTTCTGAGCTGACGGCACATAACATCGCGCAGGTGTTGCTCGATATGCCAGCGGCAGCACGTGCCCAAGCGGAGCTTGATGGCGATGAATACACGCCAGAACATAAACACAAGCAAGACTTAATGATTGTATGTCAATTCAACCAAGACATTGGTGCCGCTTTGACACACATGCCGCATTCGATGCAAAGTGATTTCCCCGATACAGTACACCAACAGGCGACCAAGGGGTTAAAAAACCACTACGGCTTAGAGGTGCTCCCAGAGACTGCCCTAAAACATATATTCGCAGGCGTAAGACGCGAAGTAGCATTCATGAGAAGCACGCTTGATAATGATATAGAGTGTACACCCGCCACTATCGAACAAGATCTGAAAGGTGCCGATGTCGTTGTTACTGATGAAGTTGGTCAATTTGGTATTGATCTGAAAACTCACAACTCTTTTGAAAAGAAAATTACGCAAATGCTTGATCGTAAGAAGTTGACGCCAGAAGAAGCTACTGCCGCGCGCACACAAGGCTATATCGATATGCCTATAAGAGAAGAGGACGCACTCCCAACTATTATGGCTAACGCCGACGCCATTGGACGCATTAAAGGCTATGATTACGAGCAGCCCGAAGCAGTCATACAGTTTATTGAACAACTCAGTCAGCATCGCAAAGACAAAATATTGCAAAAAATAGGTAAAAGTGCTATAATTAGTTAGTCCATATCAGTCCCACAGGGGAGAGACTATGTCGCGAGAAAATGCTTCGGGCAGTTCGGACTTCGCTCACAGCGAAGATTTCTGTAACTATTTCCGCGCACCTCTCGTTGAGGGGCGCGCGTCATCGAACGACCTCGAAGGCATGCTCTTGCACGCCAAAATTTGCCAGAGTTGTAGCACTTTCGTGCTGCGCCACTTTGGCCTGACCAAGGACACCGGGGCGACGAACGAGTAATATCGTCCGTCGCCCCAAGCACTACCACAGTTTGCTATACTACTATTTATGACAAAACACGCCACATTACTCTGGGTGGACCTAGAAATGACCGGCCTCGAGCCTTCTCGTGACCGCATCTTAGAGGTCGCTGCGATTGCGACTGACTGGAACTTTACTGAATATGGCACGTACGAAGCGATTATTCACCAACCAGATAGCGTGCTCGATACCATGGAAGAATTTAGCCATAACCAACATGGTTCAACGGGTTTGACTGAGGCCTGTCGTGTCAGCACAATCAGTGAGACTGATGCCGAAACTGCGCTGCTGAAATTCTTAGACGAGCACTTTAAAAAGGGCACTCGCGTCATTCTCTCTGGGAATTCAATTCATCAGGACCGCCGTTTTACGCGTAAGTACTGGCCGCTCTTCGACGCTCGTCTGCATTATCGGATGCTTGATGTTAGCGCTTGGAAGATCGTCTTCGAAGGTAAGTATCGCCAGCATTTTACAAAACCTGAAAAGCATCGCGCACTTGATGATATTCGTGGCTCAATCGAAGAAATGCAACACTATATGAGTAAGGTAAAGTCATGAGCGATACCCCAATTGAAGTTCACGCACCTAAGCGTGGCAAAACGCCGCACGCTCTGTATGAAGAATTTATTTTAAGCTTGCCGCACGCTTGGCTCGATTATCCATTTGGCGAAGATACTGCAGTATATAAGTATGGTCATGATGCCGAAGGCAAGGGGAAACTATTTGCGCTTATTGCAGAACATTCCGACCCGCTTCGTGTCAGCATGAAATGCGACCCACAACTGGCAAAGATCTTGCGCGACAAGTATGAGACTGTTTTGCCCGGGTATCACCTGAACAAAAAACACTGGAACACAATTATTTGTACTGGTCAGCTCGAAGAAGCGGAGATTAAAGATCTTATTCGCCACTCATACGAGCTTGTTGCGGCTGTCTAATTATCTTGAGACGATTCGTCTTGCTGGGCAAGTTTTACAAAGCCATCATGTGACACTTTGATTTGGCCAGCGATATCACTAAACATTTGTTTGCCTTTGGTGCCTGTTTTGCCAGATAGGGCGGTTGCTTCGCGGTACATGCCGGCGAGCTCAAGCGTGACAAGATCACGGAAAGTTTTTTCATAGGTGTTGCTTAGACGCGATTCGGCGATGCTCGTTTCAATTTTGGCGATGCTGTCTGCGTCTTTTGCGGCGATTGTGGCGTCTGGCTCGGCGCTTCCGTAAGTATCAGTGATATACGCGCTGACAGTTGAAGAACCGCCAGACAATATAACGATCAAGTTTGTTGTCTGGTTCTCAAGATCTGGTGAGCTAAGCTTTGGCGCTTGTTTACTCACGAGTGACGAGAGTTTGTCGAGATGGCTTTGAAACGCCGCAACACGACTTGGTGTCGTGTCTTTTGAGCTTTCAATCAACAAGGGGAGTCCAACGAACAACCCAAGCAATATAACGCCGCCAATGATTAAACCCATTTTGTACTGTTTTGCTTTTGCGATAAGAGATTCTGGTGACATGAAATTAGTATACCATTTTCGTTGCAAGCATAAACGTCTCTAAGGGTACATCTGTTATTTTTGCAATCTAGTCTATAATTATGGTATGGATGCCAAAGAAGAAGTACGTGCTCGTCTCAATATCGTCGATGTTATCGGCGAATATGTACGTTTGCAACGTGCTGGCCGCAGTTATCGTGGTCTTAGTCCGTTTACGACCGAGAAAACACCGAGTTTTTTTGTCAGTCCTGACAAGCAAATATGGCACTGCTTTAGCACGAATAAGGGCGGCGATATTTTTACTTTTGTTATGGAGGTAGAGGGGCTCGATTTTAAAGAGTCGCTCGCAATGTTGGCTCGCAAGGCTGGCGTTGAGCTGAGTGATTACCAAAAAGGTGATGGCATGGCGGCTAAACGCCGTGAGCGAATGTATGGCTTGATTAGCCTTGCCAGCCGTTATTTTCAGCAGGCGATGATTCAGAGTAAAACTGCCCAGCAATATATTTTTCAACAACGGCAGCTTAACAAACAAGCGGTACAAGAGTTTGCGATTGGATACGCGCCCGACAGCCAAACCGGCCTGACAAAGCTACTGCTTGAGCGTGGCTATTCGGCCGACGAATTGATAGATGCCGGGCTGAGTGCTCGCCGTCGTTCTGGGCTCGGTGATTTATTTCGTGCACGTATGATGGTGCCATTGAGAGACCCTCAGGGACGCACGCTTGGGTTTACGGGCCGCTTGATTGATAACGACGTCAAAGCGCCAAAATACCTCAACACGCCTGCGACCATACTTTACGACAAGAGCCGTCATGTATTTGGCTTAGAGCTTGCTAAGGAGGCGATTCGTCAGCACGACTACGCAGTAGTTGTCGAGGGTAACCTCGATGTTGTCACGAGTCATCAAGTTGGCGTTAAGCAAGTGGTTGCGACGGCGGGCACGGCGCTGACTGAGTATCATTTAACGACGATTGCGCGCTTTACGCCGCATATTCGTCTCTGTTTTGATGGTGATAAAGCTGGTGTTGCGGCAACCGAGCGAGCAATTCCAATTGCCTATAAAACTGGAGTCAACCTGAGCGTGGTGGTGTTGCCTGGATCTGCCAAGGACCCCGATGAACTTATTCGCCAAAGCGTTGATGCCTGGCAGCAGGCGATTGCAACTGCACGTGATGCTGTCGAGTGGGTGATCGATGAATATTGTACGCGGAGTGATCCGAAGAGTGCAGAAGGCAAGGCAACAATTTCGTCGCAGGCGCTGACGCTTATCCGCCAGGTCGAAGACCCAGTGCAAGTGCAGCACTACATTGATTATTTGGCAAAGCGGCTATCGATACCGAGTGCTCCACTCATGACAAAGCTCGCCACCACCAAGCCCGGCCAGAACGATGGGACGTATGTAGAGCAACGTGGCACGCCAGATATTACGCACCCAACGCGAACAATAACTGCTGTAAAACCAGTCGCCCGTGACAATAATGGTAATGAAGATGTGTTTTTGGCATTGAATGCGGCATATCCCGATACCCGACGAAGCTTGGAACTCGTGAAAAAAGAAAGTTTTCACAGCGAGCAACGTCAACAGCTGTTTACAGTACTTACGCAGCTTGGCGACAAGCCATTCACCCCCGAAATGTTGCAGGAAAATGAAACCTATGGCAAAATAGTATTGTTTAAGGCGGAACAACGCTACAGTGGCTCCAGTTGGAATACCGACAGTCTTTATGACGAAGCAGTAACCCTGGCCAGCCTGATGATGAACCAGACAACCAAAAGTAAACTCAAAACTATTAGCGAAGCCATGCAGCAAGCCTACGAGATAGGTGATGAAAGCCGCTTGGCCGAACTAACGCGCGAATATCAGATGTTAATGAGAGCAAAGTGAAAATGAGGTGTATTTATGGCGGCAAAGCGTTCATCAAACTCTAAAACTAACAGTGATACGGCCGAAGATGCTGTGACAAAAAAACCAATTGTTGATGTTGATGGTGTACCTCAGGTGCAACAACTTCCGGCCGAAGACGCTGCCCAGGTTGACGATTTTGTGGCTGACATTGGCGACGACACATTCGAGCCAGTCGATGACGAAATCGCTGAGGTAGAGGAAGAGGAGTGGAATGAAGAAGACGCGGTTGTTTCAACCAGCTATCTTGATGACATTTCCGACGACTCTGTTCGTCTATATCTTCGTGAAATTGGTAAAATTCCACTACTGACTCCAGCCGAAGAGCTCGAGCTTGCATACAAGGTTAAAGAAGGCGAAAAAGACGCTAAAGATAAGATGGCCGAGGCTAATATGCGCTTGGTTGTTTCGATTGCGAAACGTTACTCGGGCCGTGGGCTTGATTTCCTTGATCTCATTCAAGAGGGTAACACTGGCTTGCTCCGTGCTGTCGAAAAGTTCGACCCCGACAAGGGCTTTAAGTTTAGTACGTACGCCACATGGTGGATTCGCCAGGCCATCACGCGTGCGATCGCTGACCAAGCGCGCGTTATCCGTATCCCTGTGCACATGGTTGAGACCATCAACAAGCTACTCCGTACTCAGCGTCGTTTGACCCAAGAGCTTAACCGTGAGCCAACCAACGAAGAAATTGCTGCAGCAATGGAAATCGAAGTTGATAAAGTTGAATACGTTATGAAGATCAAGCAAGACATTAGCAGTCTTGATGCCACGGTCGGTAGCGATGACGATGATTCGGTGCTCGGTGACTTTATCGAAGATGAAGATGCTGCGAGTCCAGTTGATTCTGCGACCACGCAGTTGCTCAAAGAGCAGGTGCAAAGCATTCTCGGTGCATTGACCGAGCGCGAACAAAAAATTCTCAAGATGCGTTTTGGTCTCGAAGATGGCAAGAGTCACACGCTTGAAGAAGTTGGTCAAGAATTCTCAGTCACGCGTGAGCGTATCCGCCAGATCGAGGCAAAAGCCTTGGCGAAGTTGCGTAAGCATAAAGATGCTCGCAAATTGTATGAATATTTGAAATAGGATAACGAATGACATCTCAACAGCAACGCCTTATCGCCCAGCAAGACTACATTGATAGTTTTAAGGGACTCACGATTTACGGTGTTGCTGGCACGAACGGCAGCGGCAAAGATTCTTTGATGGACTTTTTTGCTAATCGAGGATTTCTAGTCTATAACACAAGCGACAACTTGCGACGCATAGCAAGCGCTGTACTTAACTCTACTGCTCGAGGTGGGAATGATTCTCCACTAGGGCGAGTTGGCAATGCTCAACGAACGGCATATCCCGGCGGCACCGTCGACCTTGGCTTGCTTGATTGGTGGATTCAGGCAGGGCAATTACCAGATGACCTTAAGCCGAGAGGTTTAGTTATTGGCAGTATTCGTGGCACAGGCGAGGCTAAACGGCTTAAAGAGTTCGGCGGAAAATTAATCGTACTTGATGCCGATATTAAAATTCGTTACCAGAGACTTGCCAGTCGACGCCGTGTCGATGATGTTGGCTTGACGTTTGAAGAATTCAAAAAGCACGAAAATGGTGATATGGCGGTAGGCCAGACTGATCCTACTAAATTTGGCATGGCTGCTGTAATTGAGCAGGCTGATATCCGCATCGATAATACCGGCGATGATCTAGCTCACTTTCATACGCATATTATCAATACGCTAGGTCTCACGTAGCCTGATACAATAGACTCATGTCACAAGCCTACCCCAAACGCCTCGTCGTTATCGACGGAAAGTCAGTCTTTTATCGCGGCTATTATGCCATGCCTAGTCTTGCAACCAAGGACGGTACGCCAACTGGCGGTGTCTATGGTTTTGCGGTTATGGCACTTGAAATTGTCAAAAAGTTGAAACCCGATTATGTGTGCGTCGCTTGGGACAAGCCAAAGACAAATATTCGGTTACGGCGCGAAATGTACCCCGAGTACAAAGGCAACCGCAAGCCAGCACCGCCCGATTTTTATGAACAAGTGCCAATCTTGCATGAGCTACTCGAGACGCTGGGGTGGCCACTTTATGAACAAGATGATTACGAAGCCGATGACATCATGGGTGCATTTGCTATGCAGGCAGGCAAAGAGCATGTTGAGAGTTTTCTCGTTACCAGCGACTTAGATATGCTGCAGCTGGTAAATGAGCACACGCATATTTATACGCTCAAAAAAGGCTTTAGTAATGTCGAGCTTTTTGATGTTGAGCATTTTGAAGAACAACACAAAGTAAGGGCAGATCAGTGGATAGACGTAAAAGCGTTGAAGGGTGACGCCAGTGACAATATTCCAGGGGTCGCAAGTGTCGGCCCTAAAACGGCGATAGATCTTATTCAGCGCTATGAAACGCTCGATGGGGTATACGAACATGTTGATGAACTAAGGCCAAAGCTGAAAGCAACACTGCTTGAGCACAAAGAAATGGCTTATCTTAGCAAACGTCTAGTGACGCTCATGGTCGATATGCCGATCAAAATCGATCTCGAAAAATGTGCAGTTCGAGAAGGGCTCAATCCTGAATTTGTCGCTATTCTGCGACGCCTTGAATTTAAGGCGTTATTGCGTCAAGTTGAGTCGCAGTTATCGCCGGAGGTAGTTGCCGCCGCAGAAACAACGGAGACACCGATTGAAAAATCAACAGAAGTGGCCTTTGCGCCCGCAGACTACCTATCCGGTCAGCCACGGTTGTTGTATTTGGCCGACGACAGTATGCTTGTCAGCGCAAAGCCGGGGAGCTATTCGGTCATTCCGCTCGACAAGCTGCGTGATGCAACGATCACTATCCTCCAAGATGGCCCAATTATTGGCCACGATACAACGAAATTATTCAAAGCCTTTTTGGCACGTGGAGCGGCATGGCCAGGGGCAGTCGAGCACGACACAAGAATTGGCGCTTTTTTGCTCGATTCACTAAGCCGTGCGCGTGAGCTCGAAGACCTCGCCGGCCAAGCGGTTGATTTGAGCGATGGCGCGGCCATTACTTCGGTGATTTGGACTGCATACCGTGAACAGGCTGATCAGTTTACGGCCGCGCCAACATTGAAGAAGCTGGCGCATGAAATCGAATTTCCGACCATTCCGCTGCTGGCAACGATTGAGCATCGCGGTATTTTACTCGACAGCAAAGAGCTTGGCGACATGAGCGAGCGTTTTGGTGCACGTATCAAAGAATTCGAACAAAAAATTTATGAACTTGCTGGACAAGAATTCACTATCGGCTCACCGTTGCAGCTCGCAGTGATACTGTTCGAAAAAATGGGTTTGCCAACACAGGGTATTAAAAAGGGTAAAACTGGCTATTCTACTGGTGCGAGCGAATTGGATAAAATTCGAGGTCTTCATCCGATTGTCGATCTTATTACGACGTGGCGTGAGTACACTAAACTCAAAAGTACCTACATTGACGCGTTACCTAAGCTTGTTGATGAGCAAGGAAAACTTCATACGACATTCGCGCTCGATGTCGCCGCAACTGGTCGACTAAGCTCGCATGATCCGAACCTACAGAACATTCCAACTCGTACCGAACTAGGGCAGGCAATCCGCCATGCGTTTGTACCGGCTCCGGGTAATGTGTTCGTAAGCGCTGACTACAGCCAGTTCGAACTTCGGCTTGTGGCAGTACTTGCCGGGGACAAGCAAATGATCGAAGACTTCAACAATGACATTGATATTCACACAGCGACTGCAGCGCAAGTGTATGGCGTGCCTCTTGAGGAGGTGACGAAAGACATGCGACGCCATGCTAAAACGGTCAACTTCGGCGTTCTGTACGGCATGAGCCCGCACGGCTTGAGCGCTGCAACCGGCATGACGCGCGACGAGGCAAAAACCTTCATTGATGCCTATTTCACTCTTCGCCAGCCAGTGCGAGCTTATATTGATGCGACGCTCAATGAGGCGTTACAGCGTGGCTACGTTGAAACAATTTTCGGTCGCCGCCGTCCTACACCAGATCTCAAGTCGAGCAACTTTGTGGTGCGAGAGGCGGCAAAGCGAGCAGCTGCCAATATGCCGATTCAAGGTACCGAAGCCGATTTAATGAAAATGGCCATGTTGAGTGTCGAGCACGAGCTTGAAGTGGCGGGTAGCGGTGGTGTGTCACTGGGGCTGCAGGTGTTGCAGGTGCACGACTCGATTCTTGTTGAAACCGCTGCGGCCAATGCCGAGCAAGTGGCGACAATTTTAAAAACAACCATGGAAGGCATTTACGAGCTACCAGTAAAGCTTAAAGTTGATGTTTCGACAGGCAACGATTGGGGAGCGTTATAGCTCGTGGCGCGCAAAGCGATTATTTTCGATCTGTATGGTGTTATTAGACCAACTTTGTCCGGTTCGAACGACCACCAATTACTGCAGTACACTGCAGAGCTGCGATCGTCTTATAAAATTGGTTTGTTAAGTAACATCGGTACCGATACTTTGGCGGCCTACCTAAAAGATAAACAGTTCGCCGACTGTTTTGATGTGACTATTGCGTCCGGTAGTACCGGGTTTACAAAGCCACACCCCGAGGCATACCTACTTGCTGCGCACCAACTTGGCGTTGAACCAGCCGATTGCCTTATGGTCGATGATAGTGCTGATTGCTGCGAAGGTGCGCGCGAGGTAGGCATGCAGGCGCATCTTTACACAACCTTGGCCGAACTTAAGAAAAGTTTGCGGGAACAATATGCCTGAGCTCCCTGAAGTCGAAACGGTACGGCGGGGTCTTGAGCGGCTTATTATCAATAAGATTGTCAAAGCCGAGCAGCACGACTGGCCAAAGGGTTTTCCTAACGCCGAAAATGATGTCGCCGTATTTTTGAAAGGCGCTACCATTACCGACGTGCGTCGTCGAGCTAAGGTTCTGATGATTGATCTCTCGACCGACTACAGCCTTGTGGTGCACCTAAAAATGACTGGCCAGTTAGTATATGTGAACCCCAAGGATCATGAACGTTTTGGCGCAGGCCACCCGAATGACAGTTTAATAAATCAACTACCAGATAAAAGCACTCGCGTAACGCTAAGCTTTACTGATGGCAGTGCGCTCTATTTCAACGACCAGCGCAAATTTGGTTGGATGCGCCTTATGCCGACAATCGAGATACCGAACATCGATTTTATGCAAAAGGTTGGTCCCGAACCCTTAAGTGATGAATTTACGCCTCAGGAATTTATTCAGCGCATCGGGCGTCGCAAAAATAGTGTTATCAAAGCGGCACTACTTGATCAGACGGTGCTTGCAGGTATCGGCAATATTTATGCCGACGAATCGTTATGGGGCGCCAAAATTCACCCATCGACGTTAGTTAAGAACGTGAGCGATACGAAACTCGCGACCTTGTTTCACGAAATCCAGTACGTGCTCGCACTCTCGATAGAGAAGGGTGGTTCAACCGACCGCAATTATGTTAATGCCGAAGGAAAACGCGGCAGTTATATTGATTTTGCCCGTGTTTTCCGACGCGAGGGCCAGCCATGTCCACGATGTGGAACGATCATTATTAAGACTCGAGTTGCTGGCAGGGGCACACATATTTGTGAAAAATGCCAGAAAGTTGTAGAATAGCATGAATCTAACCAGCTAAAGCACGGGAGCCAGATATGCCAGAACGCACAACCCTAGACACCTATGAACGATTTCGTCGTGTGTCAAAGCGTGCGGCTGCGCTGCTGGCGACACTTGCAATTAGCTCTTGCAGTTTAGTAGGGGCGAGTGACGGCGATCCTACGATAACGCACGCCCAATCAGCAGATTCGTTAGTCGATTGTCCACTTGATGGTGACGGCAAACCAACGGTTATTTCGCGCGGGGAAGGATTGATCGGAGTTCAGGCTACGGCTATTGACCCGAAAACGGGCGACACATATATCCGTCCTTTTCTTGTGCCTGGGCAAGAAGGGCGCATCTTCTTTGCCAACACTATCGATCCGAGCGACGTTCAGGGGCTCCGTATGATCCTTAGCGAAGCGCCGCAATTAATGAATGATTTAGAGTGGACGCCCGATACGGCATTGCTGCCTGACGACTGCAAACTATCGGGCGAGGGCGTTCAGCCATCGGGCACTATGGACGCACCAGCAGCTCAATCTATCGGCAAAAGCGCAGTGCAGCTCGTCACTCGCTATGCGATGCATGGAGGCACTGGGCGCCTTATGTTGCCCGAGCTACTTCCCGATGGTATGCCATTTTCTTCAACGCAAATAGCGTCACCGATTATAGGTGATAAAGAGATACAAGCGACGCCCCAGGCTAAAGGCCTCTATCTCATCAGATCGCCACAACCAATTGCTCAAAGTTTGCCTGGCAGTGATTCGCTTCCCGATGCCGTTCGAGCCTAGAACTGTAACAGTTACACCAACTCGGCGCTAGCGGCTATCGTCTTGTATACTAACAGGGTGATACACCTACTTTACGGCCCGAACGGCTATGCCGTGCAGCACGCCATGGAAGCGATTATCGCTCGCGCCACCAAACAGTATGGTCCGCATGGGATCGAACGTTATGACGGTGAAGCGACTGAAGTGGCCCAACTGACTGACATTCTCCAGGGTGCCAGCTTATTCGCGAGCGAAAAACTCGCCGTATTTCGTGACGCCTCTCGCAATAAAGCACTTTGGGAGGCGCTACCAGAACGCCTCTTGCATCTCCCTGGTGGTATTGACCTGTGTTTTATTGAAAACGCTCCAGATAAGCGCACAAAGACATACAAAGCACTATTAAAGCTTGCCGAGGCGAAAGAGTATCCTGAATTAAGCGAGATAGATGCTGCGGAATGGCTTTTACTCAAGGCAAGGCAGGCTAATATTGTACTGCCTGGCAAAGTAGCCCAAAAAATAACGCGTATCGCCGGTGTCGATCAGTGGCGTTTATCGAATGAGCTGAGTAAACTAAGCGCATACACCAATGGCGCCCCTATTACTGAAGCTGCTGTTGACGAGCTTGTTGAACCAACATCAGAGGCAAACGTTTTTGCTTTACTCGACGCCGTGCTTGGCCGTCAGACTGAACAACTTGAGCGACATATTCGCGTTGCTCGCAGTACCGAAGACCCGTACAAGCTGATCGGCTTGTTATCATCGCAAATTTTGCAGCTGGCAGCCTTGGTGTATGCCGAAGGCAAAACACCCGAAACAATAGCCAAAGACTTTAAAGTCCACCCATACCCGCTCAAAAAGATGCAGCCGCTGGCGCGCCGCACGACGACCTCTGAGATGCAAATGATTGCGACAACAGTTGCCGAGCTTGATATGGCAACGAAATCGGTTGCGCTCGACCCATGGCTACTCCTCGAACATGCGCTCATAAAAATAGCCAATCGTTAAAATTGGCTATTAAGCTTACGAAGAGTAATCGAATTACTTCTTAGCAGGAGCTTTTTTTGCGGCAGGTTTAGCAGCGGCTTTTGGCTTTGCTGTGGTTTTTGCAGCAGGCTTGGCGGCTGGTTTAGCAGCAGCTTTCTTTGGTGCGGCTTTTGCTTTAGTTGCAGGCTTAGCAGCTGGTGCTGATTTGCCGTCGAGTGTGACGCCAGCAGCTTTTGCGTTTTTAGCAAGGTTAGCCTTGCGACGTGCTGCAGTGTTTTTCTTGATAAGACCTTTTTTAACTGCGGTGTCAAGCTCTGACTGCGCAGCTGAAAGGGCGGTAGCACTAGGGGTGGCTACGAGTGTTTTAACAGCAGTCTTAATGTCGCGCTTAAGGCTAACATTGCGTGCGCGGCGGCGGGCTGTCTGGCGCATGCGCTTTATTGCTGATTTGATAATTGGCATAGAGTCGTTTTTTCCTTCTCACACTTAAATTAAAGCTGATGTAACTTCAAGAGGTTACTATACCTGATAAGAGCTTCTCTGTAAAGTGTTGAGCGACACTCGCAGGCTCGTTGCCCACGAGTGTCGCTCGCATGGCGGCTGAAGTGCTTCAGCTGTGCACCGGAGGAGATGAATCGGGGAGCAGACTGGGGGCGATCTTGCCGGTCTCGTCGACGCCCCCACGTGCCAATAGTGCACACCAGATCGCCAACCAGTCATCAGTGTCGATGCCCTCAACCTCCGGGCGTTCGTCACTCGTCACCAGTAGCAGGTCGACAACACTGCCGACCGTGGTGTACTCGCCACGGATCAGCCGGTTGAGGATCCGAACGCCGAGCCTATCGACTCCAGTGTTGTCGAGTACCTGAACGCTGGTTCCGCGGGTCAGCGTCATAAGCGCCTTGTGTCGTCGCTCCTGCTGTAGAGCTCGTTCTTTTGCCACCGCTGCGGCACGGTCTGCCTCGACTTGTTCCAAGATACCGGGCATTGCCTGGCGCAGCGCCTCCATCGCGGCCGAGTTGCCGATGAAGCGTCGCAGTAGCGCACCAGTGTCGTGCCTGCGTCCCAGCAGACCCGACATGAACCGATGTGCTTCGTTGTAGGTGAGTGTCGGCACTAAGCGATTCCTTCTCGTCATCAAACCTCCACGGTCGATCGAACCAAGCCCCGTTAAACACGGGTTAGCATACTATACAATTAAACCATCACAGAAACAACATTCAGACTATTTGCACACCCATTATCCTTATGCTACAATGCAAAAAATACCTTTAAACAAACAGCGGAAAAAGAGAGACGACTCATGGACGGCGGTCAACAATCGAAGCAACAAATAATCGATAGGCTAAAGAGTACCACTAACATTTTGATTACGGTGAGTACCAATCCGTCAGTCGACGAGTTGTCGGCTGCGTTATCACTCACGTTATTGCTCAACAAGATGAAAAAGCAGGCCACAGCTGTATTTAGTGGCGCCATTCCACCCGCGATTCAGTTCCTTGAGCCAGAAAAGACCTTCGAAGGAACGGTGGATAGTCTGCGAGATTTCATCGTTGCTCTTGATAAGCAAAAAGCCGGCCGTATCAAATACAAAGTCGATGGCAACATGGTGCGCATTTTTATTACGCCGTACCGTACCGTTATCACGCAAAAAGATCTTGAGTTTAGCCAGGGGGATTTTAACGTCGAAACTATCGTCGCGCTCGGTGTGGAACGCCGCGAAGAAATCGATAAAGCTATCACTGCCCATGGGCGTATCCTGCATGATGCAACAGTGGTCACGATTAGCGCTAAGAACGAAAGCAACAATCTTGGGTCTATCGACTGGCAAGAAGGGAAGGTTTCAAGTCTTTGTGAAATGCTCATGAGCATGACCGATGATCTTGGCCCTGATTTACTCGACGCTCAGATTGCAACTGCTTTGCTGACTGGTATCGTCTCAGCAACTGGACGTTTCAGTAACCAAAAAACCTCACCACGCGCAATGACAATGGCTGCCCAACTTATGGCCGCCGGTGCGAACCAACAGCTTATTGCAACAAAACTTCAAGACCGCCTCAAGCCACTTGCCACTCCACCGAATGTAAAACCGGTAGATGCTACACAGGATGACGCAAGCGAAGACGGCACTGTGGTGTTGAACCCACGTGCCGAAGCGCCATCAAAGGCGAAAGACACGACGAGTAACGGTAAGAATACCCCAAAAACTGAGAGCAAAGCAGCGGCACAGCCAAGCACTAATAACGAGCCCGCTACGGATAATGATGAGCCCGAAGTAACGCCAGCTCTTACGCCTCAGAAAAAGAAAGCCGTTGGCGAGATAGAGATCAGTCACCAAGACGAGCCAACCAAGCCCGCTCAGCCAGCTACTCAAGCGCCAAAAACACAGGCGGTGCCAACTGAATCATCACAAACTCCTGTCGGCACACTGCCAGACGCATTCAAGGCCGTTGCCGCAGCGCCAAAAGCACCTGTAGCTCCCGTTGAAAGCACCGAAGACTATGCCTTAAGTCCAGATCAGTACGCCGAGCGTCGCCAGAAGGCCGCGATTGCTGAAGCTGAAGAAGAATTAGCATCTGCATTACCGCAAGCAGCTCCAAGTTCTCAAATGCCAAGCTTTGAAGATCTGCAATCTGAAATCAAAGCCATGGAACAAGCGCAAGACGCGCCAGAACCAGCGCCAGTTGTCGAGGTGCCAGAACCAGCGCCAATGCCCGCTCCGCAACAAGCCGAGCCGGTCAGTGTACCATCAATGCCACCACCGCCAGCACAGCCGCAGTTTAGCCCGCTGCCCACGCCTATCGCTCCAGCCGAGCCCAAGCAAAGCCCAAAAGCTGACGCCGGTGCTCCAGCACTGTCACCGGCTGAACCTCGAGAATCCGCTAGCCAGCCATCTTGGATGGAGCGCGAAATCACCGAGCCGACCCTCGGTGGCTCACTGAGCGCCACAACTCAGCAAGCTGCAGAGGATAAGCTAGCCGAAGAAGGGGACGCCGAACGTCGCAACCACACAATTTTGAATCACCGAGGCGATGGTGGCCACAATAGCCGCCCGGTATCGCCAATTACGTTGCCCGAGCCAAATCCGGTTGCCCCATCAGAGCTAGCGCTCTTTTCGCCATTGCCAGCAGCGACCGCACCCGCAGCGCCTACGGCTGACATTGCACCAGCACCTCAGCCAGCCGCTGAACCAGTGCAATTCACTCAAATGCCTCCAGCGCCAGATCCAAGCACTATGCTGCCAACTGTTCCAGGCATGGCAGAGTCTTTTACGCAGCCTCAAGCTTTTGACGCGCCACAACCACAACCACAGTTTCAGCCAGTCGAGATGCCTGCTGTAACGCCAATGAGTACATTCGACCCGCTCACAAGCCCTGTATCGAACCAAAATCCAAATCCTAACCCTCTCGATGCCGGCAACCTCGACGCTGCCCGACAAGCTGTTGAAGCTGCGCTGTCATCGCCAAGCCTCGCGACAAGCTATGAAGCGACGCCGCTACCACCAGCGCCCGAAGTGCCAAGTCTTGCACCACTTGATGCTGCGCTCAACACGACCGCTGCACCGATGTACGATGTAAACGGGCCAGCAATGCCGCCAATTCCTAACGCGCCTGCTGCAATGCCACCGCTACCACCGTCATTTAGCTCACCGCTGCCTATAGCGCCTGATCAATCAACGCAGCCACTTCCAGTTGCCGATCCATACGGTCCACTTGATATGTCGACAACTCCAACAAATCCAGTCACGCCGTATGCAGTGCCACCGGTGCAAACACCTCAAGCACCACCAAGTCCAGGCCAGTACCGCATCCCTGGTCAGTAAGAGAACTTCTCTATACTCGCTTACGCCTTGACGACATGAAAGTTGTCAGATGCCAGCGCGTCTTCGCCCATGCCAATAATTTGCTCGGCATCATTGCTTTGAGAGGCGTGAATTCTCATAATGGCAAACTTTTGCGGGAGTAGGTCGCGCACATCAACACGCCGATTTAAATACGCATCAGGTCGCCCGACAGGCGTGTAAAAAGTAGTCCACTCGCCATCAGCAGGCGCTTGAGCTTCGGATAAACAGTAGTAAGCAATCTCACCAACAACGGTATTTGGGGGCGGTTGATGTTTGTAGCAGTAAAAAAGCTTTGTTGCGAGATAACTTGCAGCGATGTGATCAAGATGACCAGTAATACCATTTTGATCCATCGTCATAAAACGTAGGTGCACTGGTTCTTCTGCCGCTGCGCAAACGGCATCGATCAGTGCTGCAACCTGCTTGCCAAGCGTTTCGTACATGCCATGGCACAGACCGCCATCTTGATAGTGAAGCGGATACACGCCTGTAGCGCCAATTAATGCGCATGCCTGGCGCCACTCATGCAAACGCACCGCACCAAGGTCGTCGCATCCAAGCGTGTTAACGCCCGCTTGGCCATCAGTCAAGCAGACGAGGTGCAGCTCTGTACCACTGGCAACTTCTTTCAAAAGTGTTGCCGATGGGCCAAAGGCTTCATCATCAGGGTGGGCAAATATTCCAAATAATACGTGCTTCATCACTATCTATTATACTATTAAGCAATATGGACACCATGACCCCAGCCAAATCGATCGCCGAGACATTGCCAGACGGTGTTGTTCTCATCGACAAACCAGCGCATATGACGAGCTTTGGTGTGGTGGCGCGCCTTCGTCGTGCACTTGGTGATATTGCTGCCGAAGCGATCGACCCACGTCCGGCTAAGCGTCCAAAAATAAAGGTTGGCCACACTGGCACTCTTGATCCGTTTGCCACTGGCCTGATGATACTCGTTGTCGGCAAGCAGTGTCGTAACGCTCAGCTTTATTCAAAGCTCGACAAAGTCTATGAAGCGACAATCCGCTTGGGCGAGGTAAGTACCACTGGTGATCCAGAGGGGGAGATTACAAAAATGTCACCCATGTCTTCGCCGACTGTAGCGCAGGTACAAGCCGTGCTCAAACGTTTCACTGGCGCCATAGAACAAACTCCACCGGCGTTTTCGGCCATAAAAATCAATGGCCAGCGAGCCTACAAACTAGCGCGTCAAGGTGAAGCTGTTGAGATGCCATCACGCACTATAACCGTGCACAGTCTTGAATTACTCAGTTATAATTTCCCAGAGCTGCAAGTACGTGCTCATGTTTCAAGCGGCACCTATATCCGTACGCTTGCCGAAGATATCGGCCAAGCGCTTGGTACCGGTGCATATTGCTCGCAGCTACGTCGAACGCGCGTTGCCCAGTACGATGTTGCAAACGCACTAGTGCTCCCAGCCGATCAATAGTTGTAATTACTCCGCATATCTGGTAGAGTAAATCACGATATGATTACAACTGAAGCCAAAGCCAAGGTTATCACTGATAGCCAAACTCACAAGACCGATGTCGGCTCGCCACAAGTACAGGTAGCTGTCCTTACAGCCCGCATCAAAGAGGTCACCGAGCACCTTAAAGCCAACAAGCACGACTTCATGGGTCGCCGCGGTCTGTTGCAAATGGTTGGTCGTCGCAAGAAATTGCTTCGCTACCTCGAAAGCAACGACTTCGAAGCTTACAAAGCGCTTGTTGCAAAACTAGGTCTCCGTAAATAGTTCTCGACGCGAGAATAACAAAAAACACCTGCATAATCACAGGTGTTTTTTAATGTATACATTAATTATTATTCATTAAAATTATCAACAATCAGAGGCGGTAGTGCACCGCTAATATAATCGTCAATACTCACATTACTCAAAAAAGCCGGCAAGACGTGGTGTGTCGCCGGTGCCACAAATGCCACTCGCGATACTTCAATAGTTCCATGACTAGTGGCACCGAGGTTAATCGTTTCGTAATCCTCGTGGTTTTTAATATGAAAGAAGAATTCCAGTCCTTCATTCACCTCGTCGCCCCATTTGTCGGCAAACTGTTGCACAAACAGTAAATTGCCGATCTGCGGTTCTATACCGGTCTCTTCGATCATTTCGCGCCGTAATCCATCCGTCAGCGATTCGCCAACCTCAAGTCCACCACCGGGTGTACACCAAAAATCTTCGGCCGTTCCTTTGGAGTTCTTGAGCACCTGACAGAGTAGTTCGCCGTGACGATAAATAATCCCCCGTACACAAACCCGTCGTTTCTTCTGGCTGACAATATCTCGTAGCATCTGCTATATTGTAGCAAATGACTACCGACATTACCTTCATGACAGGCAATCAAAACAAAGCTGATTATCTTGCTAAGCTACTTGGCCAAGACATCGCTCACTTCAAGCTTGATCTGACCGAGATCCAATCAACTAATATGCACGACATCGTTGAGCACAAAGTCCGCCAAGCCTACGACGTAATGCACAAGCCTGTCCTTGTTGAAGATGTTTACCTCACATTCACCGCTCTCGGTGACTTGCCAGGCCCATTTATAAAATTCTTTTTAGAAAATAGTGCAGGTGAGCGCCCTGATGGTCTCGAGAATCTCTGCCGTATGCTCGATGGCTTCACCGACCGCAGCGCTATCGGCGGCTGCACATTTGGCTACTATGACGGCCAGCGACTGCAGTTCTTTGACGGTCTAATCCGTGGCACCATCGCTGAGCATCCCGCAGGCGAGCGAGGCTTTGGCTGGGATAAAATCTTCTGCCCAGAAGGCTATGATGGTCGCACTCGCGCTCAACTTACCGAGATCGAATACGACGAGCTGTACCAGGTGATCCGACCATTTGCGGCGCTCCGTGCTTTCTTCGATACTGCAAAATAACTACCAGCCACCATTATTGACATAATACAAATATTATGCTAATGTTTAAACATGTCTAATGGCGAAAAACAAACACAAAATCAATCCGAATTAGCAGAA
Organism: uncultured bacterium; assembly: GCA_903821365.1. GTDB lineage: Bacteria > Patescibacteriota > Saccharimonadia > Saccharimonadales > Saccharimonadaceae > CAIJKY01. The sequence goes on from CAIJKY010000017.1 coordinate 39,856, forward strand.
GAGTATCAGCATGAGTTGACCGGTTTGCCAAACCGACGTTGGCTCGACGAACAACTGCCCAATCTTATAGAAAAGCACAAAGGCAAGGTAGCCATCCTTGCTATTGATGCCGACGGTATCAAAGCCATCAATGATACAAAAGAAATCATCGATGGCGAAGAAGTAGGTGGGCACGAAGAAGGTGATAAGTACCTGAAAAATCTTGCCGAGATAATCGATGCGACTATTCGCACCCATCATAACGATCAGTTTCCAGATCGCCCACTTGATATCGTGGCGATTGTTGAAGACGCTGAGGAGCCAAAATCTGCACAGGTGCCTGAAGGCACGGCGGTGCATATATCAGGTGATGAGCTTGTCGTTGTCCTTCCTGGTGTAGATGCTAAGGGCGCACATATTGTTGCCAATCGTTTGCAAGATACGCTTGATGAGTACGGCGTTCCAATTTCTGTAGGATTAGCGGCACACCTTGACGGGGAAACTCCTGAAGAGTTTCGCAATCGTGCTGACGCCGATATGTATACTAATAAACTAAATCGTAAGCTAGAAGCAAACGATGCCGAGCAGCTTGCGGTTATGCAAGAGCTCTATGCGATTGCTGTAAAACATAACGTAAACCTACGTGATCTTCCATTGGTCGGGCTCTATCTGCAGTCTGGCCACGGCCTTCAACATCTTGAAGCTCAGCTCGGTGCTGCTGACCCTTCAGTGGACACCCGCAAGTACTAAGCGCTATAATACCCTCTAAGCGCTAGAGCAAGTTTTGTTTTAGGTAGTGGATATAAGTATTTTCATGCAGCATGCGTTACGATACGCGTGCACGCCTGGAGGTGCTCCACCCGTTACTTAAACGGCTCTCCTAGCGTCCATAACCAAACAGGAGAGCACCATGCCCACAATCAACCCCAACGGCCGCGACATCATCTCAGTCACAACTGAGCTCGCAGGCCGCCCATTAACCCTTGAAGTCAACCGCGTTGGCTTTCGTACGACCGCCAGCGTCCCCGTAACTTACGGTGAAACCGTTGTGCTTGGCACGGCTATGGTTGGCAAAAAACCAATCAGCGGTATGGATTATTTTCCGCTCAGTATCGACTACGAAGAAAAGTTTTATGCAGCCGGTAAGATTAGCGGCAGCCGTTTCATCAAGCGAGAAGGCCGCCCAAGTGATGAAGCGATTCTGATTGGCCGTTTGATTGACCGACCGATTCGACCTCTGTTTCCTAAAGGCTACCGACAAGAAGTGCAAACTGTTGCCAGTGTTCTATCTATGGACCCAACCTTCCGCCCGGATATGGTTGCGATGATTGCCGCCAGCGCCGCACTAAGTCTGACCGGAGCGCCGTTTGACGGACCAGTCGCCGGGCTACGCGTCGCCCGAGTAAATGGTGAGTTCAAAGCCTTTGCGAACCCTGAAGAGCGAGAGGCGAGCGATCTTGATTTGGTCGTTGCCGGCATCGACAGCGGTATCACTATGGTGGAAGCTGGTGCCAATGAAGTCAGTGAAGACGACATTGCCGACGCACTTGCTTGGGCGCATGCCGCGCTGCAACCTGCAATCGCTCTGCAAAAAGAGCTTGTCGCCAAAGTTGCACCAAAAGTCCAAGAATACGAACTTGTTTTACCCGACAAAGAGATCCAAGCCGAAGTTGACGAGTGGATGGACGGCCGTATCGGCGAAGCACTTCAAAAGCCGTATCCTGAGCGTAATGAGCTTGTTGGCGTTCTGCGCGACGCCTTTCACGCTGATATGATTGAGAAACACGGCGAAGACGCCTACCTTGACCTCCGTGGCGAATACGACGAAGCTTTTACGATGGCACTACACAAAGACGTGCGTCGCGGTATTGTCGACAGCGGCACTCGCCCTGACGGCCGCAAGCTTGATGAAATTCGTCAGCTCAGCAGCGAAGTCGGTATTTTGCCACGTACGCATGGTTCGAGTTTGTTTACACGTGGCGTGACGCAGGGTATGAACATCGTTACGCTTGCCTCAATGAGCTACGCCCAGATTGTTGACACTATGGAAGTGAATGATGGCGAACGCCGCTACATGCACCATTACAACGCCCCGGGTTACACAGTTGGCGAAGTTAAACGTCTTGGCGGTGCTGGTCGCCGTGAAATCGGTCATGGCTATCTTGCCGAGCGTGCCGTACTACCAATGCTACCAACTGTTGAAGAATTTCCTTACACAATTCGTAGCGTTACCGAAATTATGAGCCAGAACGGTTCAACCAGCATGGCAGCTACTTGTAGTAGCGTGTTAGCACTGATGGACGCCGGTGTACCGTTAAAGCGCCCAGTCTCTGGTATTGCTATGGGTCTTATGATGGATGGCGAAACACCGTACGTGCTCAGCGACATCGCTGACGCCGAAGACTTTGCAGGCGACATGGACTTTAAGGTGACGGGTACCGAAAAGGGTATCACTGCTATTCAGATGGACATGAAAGTGCATGGCTTGCCGGTAGAAATCTTGCGCCAAGCGCTGCAAAAGTCAAAGCCAGGCCGCGCGCATATTCTCAAGCACATGCTCGAAACACTTGCTGAGCCACGTACTCAGCTCAGCCCATACGCACCTCGTATTGAAAAAATTATGATCAAGCCAGAGAAGATCCGCGAAGTTATTGGTAAGGGCGGGGAAATGATCAATCGTATTATTGCCGAGACTGGTGCCGAGATTGATATTAATGATGATGGTCTCGTAACCGTTGCTGCCGTTGATGCTCACAGTATTGCCGCAGCGCTTCAGATGATCGAAAACATCGTTGCCGAGCCTGAAGTTGGCAAAGTCTATGACGGTATCGTCGTGAAGCTGATGGAATTTGGTGCCTTCGTTAACATTATGCCGGGCAAAGATGGCCTCGTGCATATCTCACAAATGGCCGACAAGCGCGTTGAGAAGGTGACAGACATCGTTTCTGAGGGTGATAAGGTTCGTGTTAAGCTCACCGCTATCGACGACCAGGGGCGCCTTAACTTAAGCATGAAAGATGCTGTTTAAAACACACACTATTTTCTGAAACTCTATTGACAATAGAGTGGTAAGATGATATACTCACGAAGTTCTTGACTCTGGAGCGTTCGCCGATCACATCGTATCGATCGCGTCACTACCAGAGCCTCTGCGGCCAAGCTGCTGCAAAGGACATGAGCTTGACGACGGTACCAGGCGATCCCTGACTACTGCTCGGCTCAAGCACTAGCGTCAACTCTCGTCCTGAGTCCAATGTAGTGACTCGGGACACAACTGTGGAGGAATACCGTGCCTTCTGGCAAACGTGTCATCGCCATCCTGGCGCTGGCTGTAGTCGGAGTACTCGGGGTATCCACCGCTGTGGTCACTGGCAACACTCTGCCGGTGCTCAGCATCCCCTCGGCCAGCACATCGCTGGCGTTGCCCGCGCCCTCGGCGCAGGCTCCCGTCATGGCTCTCGACATCAGCCATAGTGCGCAGGTCGCAAAGGCTCCCGCAGCCTTCGCGGCGCCTGCGCTCACGGCGGTGCCGAAGTCGGTCGCACTGATCCAGGCTCAGGCCACCTCGTCCATCGCTACGGCACAGGCTCAGGCCGCTGCTGCAGCGAAGGCCGCGGCTACTGCCAAGGCTCAGGCGGCATCTGCTGCTGCGGCGGCGCGCCCCAAGGCGCCCACCGTGGCTCCGGTTCGTGTTGTCTCGAGCAGCCAGGCTGCTCGACGTATGAACGCGATGAACATCGCGCTCGGCAAGCTCGGCTCCCCGTACCGATGGGGCGCCAGCGGACCGTACGCGTTCGACTGCAGCGGTCTCATGAAGTGGGCCTTCGCCCAGGCAGGCATCCAGCTCCCCCGCACCAGCCGTGACCAGAGCACGGTCGGGATGCCCGTCGCCAAGGCCAACCTGCAGCCCGGAGACCTCGTCTTCTTCTACTCGCCCGTGAGTCACGTCGCCATGTACATCGGCGGCGGCAAGGTCGTTCAGGCGAGCACGTCCAGTCAGCCAGTGAAGATCAGCCCTCTCGCCGGCATGCCGTTCCACAACGCCCGACGCGTCTGACCGCACAACCAGCATGATCCGCATGACGCGACCAACCCTGAAGGGAAGTGAGAGTACACGCTAGTGCTGGCCAGGCACCTCGTTCAATCGAGGTGCCTGGCCGAGCACCCCATGATTACATACAAGTAGAGTGCATACGCAGTCTCCTTATAAAAAATCGTGAACGTCACAGCGGCATTCGCCTATATTTTGCCCGCAAGGCCTTCTTGTGCTATAATACTACCAACTCATATCAGTCTCTAGCGCATTAAGCGGTAAGTATTGCAAAACTATAAGCACTAAATAAAGCGAGGCCAGCTAGCTTTCTAGCAGCGTATACACCAACGTGACAACATCCAACCAAAGCAAAACAGAAAAATTAGCTGCCATTCGTGCAGCGATTATAGATCAGCAGATCACCCCAGAGCTGGCTGCTACGGCGACCAATCTTGTCATGGGCGATGGCAACCCCGACGCCGATATCGTCTTTATCGGCGAAGCGCCTGGTAAAAATGAAGATCAACAAGGGCTACCATTTGTCGGTGCCGCTGGCAAGTTCTTGAATGAAATGCTGGCAAGTGTTAATCTTAATCGCCAGGACGTCTACATTACTAACATCGTCAAATATCGTCCGCCAAACAATCGCGACCCTTTGCCGGAAGAGAAGAAAGCCTTTTGGCCGTTTCTCATCCGACAATTGGACGTGATTAATCCCGCCATTGTTATTACGCTTGGTCGCCACAGTATGGAATATTTTCTGCCAGGCAAGAAGATCAGCGATATACATGGCCAGCCAAAACGCATCCAATTCGGAGAACGCAAGCTTGTTATCGTGCCACTGTTTCATCCAGCGGCGGCTTTGTATAACGGCGGCTTGCGCCAAACACTGGTTGACGATTTCGCTAGCCTGCCACGAATCGTGGAACTCACCAAACAATCTGAATAATAATTTTTTAATACTTTAAAAGAGAGAATTTAACAAAACTATGGGACAACGAAGATTAGCAAAACCCCAGTCTGACGACGTCAACAAACGTCCAGGCAATAACCAACGCAACAATCAACAACAGAATACAATTTTAGCGCGCACTCAGACCCGTCGTGGTGAAGTACAGCGCGCCGCACGTCGTGTCAGCGAAAACGTTAACATGACTGCCAGCCAGCACGTTATCACTGTGCCAGTCAACAAATCACCATACAACGGTTACGGCGGTAAGCAGTTCGTGCTCAATAACGAGACAAAGCGCCGCATGCAACAAGCTGACGGTCACGGCTTGCCAAGCCTCAAGGTCATCCCAATTGGTGGTCTTGGTGAAATGGGCATCGGCAAAAACATGATGGCCATCGAGTACGACAATGACATCATTGTTATCGACATGGGATTTTTATTCCCAGGTGCCGATTATCCAGGCATTAACTACATCGTGCCAGATATTACTTATCTCGAAGAGCGTAAGCACAAAATTCGCGGCATCGTCTTTACGCACGGCCACCTTGACCACATCGGTGCATTCCGTCATTTGATCCATCGCATCCCAGCGCCAGTCTATGCCAGCAAGTTTACGCTTGGCATGCTTGAGCGCACCATGGAAGAAGCCACAAGTGGCTACAAACCTGAAATGCACGAAATGAACCCCGACACGCACGAGCGCATTCAGCTTGGTGATTCATTCGGCATCGAGCTTGTTCGTGTTAACCACTCAATCCCTGACGCAACAGCAGTCGTCATCCGCACGCCACTCGGTAACCTTATCGACACTGGTGACTGGCGCTTTGAAGAAACGCCTGTTGATGGCAAAAAGTTCGACCTCGAACGCCTAACTGAAATTGCTACCAAAGAGGGCATTTTGCTCTTAATGAATGAAAGTACCAACTGTGAGAGCGAAGGCACGCATCATCACGGCGAGTTTGAGATCAAGCAGAGCTTTGAAGAGATCATGGATCGCCATGTTAACAATCGTTTGATTATCTCGAGCTTCTCTAGCCAGATTCACCGTATTCAGATGATTCTCGAAGCCGCCGCAGCGCATGGACGTAAGGTATCATTTGCCGGTTACAGCATGATTCAAAACCTTGAAGTCGCTCTTCGCTCAAACGTTATCAAGATTCCAAAAGATACTATTGTCAAAATGGAAGACCTTGCTAAATACCCAGACGGTAAAGTGACTATTGTTTGTACTGGTAGCCAGGGCGAGTTTAACGCCGTACTGAACCGCATGGCCAGTGGTTCGCACAAGCACATCAAGATCAAAGCAACCGACATTATCGTATTGAGCTCCAACCCGATTCCTGGTAACGAAAAGTACGTTGTCCGTACCGTTGACGGTTTAATGCGTGAAGGCTCGGATGTCTTCCAAAACGGCAAGGCGCACCTTGACGATGTTGGCCCGCTTCACCTTAGTGGTCACGGCTACTACGACGACCACGTCAAACTTATTACAGCGCTGAACCCTAAGTTCTACCTCCCGATCCATGGTGAGTTCCATATGCTTGTGCATAACGCCGAGCTCGCTGAGAAAGAATGTGGTATTGTCCGCGACAACATCTTTGTCTGTGACGCCGGTGATGTCGTCGAATTTAAGCACGATGGCACCGCTGCCAAGATTGGCCGCATCCCAGTTGGTGGCATTATGTATGACGACTCTGGCGACGAAGTCAGCGAAGTTGTGCTTAAAGACCGTATTCACATGGCCAGCGAGGGTATGTTTGTCGTTGTATTAACACTCCACCGACAAAGCGGCCGTTTGCTTACAAGCCCTGACATCATTAGCCGTGGGTTCATTTATCTGCGCGACTCAGAAGAGTTAATGGGATTGATCCGCCAATATCTTAAGCAAAAAGTTGCTCGCGCCTTTGGCCCCGGCCGCAAGATCGATCTCGACCTTGTGAAGAAAGAGCTCAAGGACGATATTAGTCATATTCTTTATGATCAAACTCGCCGTACGCCAATCGTAATCCCCGTTATTAATGAGGTTAACGCTGGCGGTGGCAATGGCGGTAACGGCGGTCAAAACAACGGCCAAGGCCAAAGCCAGCAAGCAGGGAATGGCCAGCCGCACCGCAATAATAACCGTGGCCCTCAACGCCCAAGCCCGGTTGCGAGTGATGCCGTTGTTCCCAGCGATCCACTGATACAGCTTCCCAACAAGCCAGTTGTGCCACCACCCGAGATTAAGCCTGCCGAACGCGAAGTTGGCGCTTAGCCTTACGGTACTCTCATTATTAAAAACTCCAGCCTCCACGCTGGAGTTTTTACTATCAAGAAACGTTACCATAAAATTGACAAATATTGACTTGTGTAGTATAATATATTAGCTCATCAAGCTCCTGTCCATCGTCCGAGGAGGAACCGCAAGGTGAAGAACATCAAGAACTCGATCCTCACGCTTGAGGCATTCGAGGTGCTGGTGACGTACACGGCAAGAAGGGCATTCGGCCTGTTCTTGCTGGTGGCGATTAGCACTGGCGCCTTGATCGGGCTCAACCTGGCCCTTCATAGTCTAGGAAGCCTCGCTCTGGCCGTCCCGCTGCTGCTTCGGCTGGCGGTGTACATCATCTGCACGGTCGCACCGGCACTGATGCTGTACGCGGTCGCGCTCGTCATCATCGAGCTGCGACCGCTGGCGCCTCGGCGTCGGCTGTTGTACGGCCGGCGTGCTCGCATGCTCATATTATACGGGCGCGAGCTCGTAGTGGTTCTGGCATCGGCGCTGGGAAGTATCAGTGCCGTGCTTGCCACGGAGTGGCTTGTGGCCACCATGAACACACCGTTCGTCGGCGCGAGCATCGCGGCCAGCCAGCTCGGTAACAACCTGTTCATCTGCGGGGCGTCGCTGATCTGCGGCGTCGCACTGATGATGTTCAGACTCTCGCTGTCACGCGAGACTCCGAAGGCCACGTCGCCGCAGGTGTACGCACCTGTGCGCAGGATCCACGTCATTCGACCCACTCTCAGGAGGGGCCACTCACCACGATGAGCGACAGCCGGGCATTGGCTCGGACGCGTGTCGACGCCGTTATGGCGCCAACTCCGTCCGACGCCAGTGTCCGGCTATTGCCGTTCAGGGAGTTATGACTAAGCGTAACCACCTTGCATTTTATTGTAATTATTGCTATAATATGACTATACTCCAGTAGTATCCTGTATATTACAGACAGAAGGGTCTATAATCATTACCGATATGGCAAAAAGAAAGACACGTAAAAAAGCATCAGTCAAAAATACTCCGAAACACGTTTTGCCACGTGGTTTTTGGGGGCAAGCAATTGCCGTATTATTACTTGTTTTCGCCGCGCTACTTGTTGTCGCCGCGTTTGGCGCCGGGGGGCCAGCTCTTGCAGCCATTCTTTTAATCAGTCGTAATATCATTGGTACGATTGCCTATGCGCTCCCAATCTTACTTGTTTATCTTGCAATTGAACTGTTTCGAGAAGACGAAAACCGTTTATCGCCAATTCTTGTTATCGCCTCGCTATTGTGTGTGACATTCATAGCTGGCTTTGTCCAGCTATTCGCGCTCCAGCCAGGTAACTTTGCCGAATCTCAAGCAAGTGCCGCCCAGGGTATTACTGGCGGAGCGATTGGATATGCTATCGCGAGCCTGGCGCTCCGTTTCTTCGACACGACTGCGGCTGCCTTTTTACTTGCAGCACTGGCGCTTATCGCTTTCTTGTTCGTTATCAAGGCGACACCAAAAGCCATTTTTGAATGGCTTAAACAACTATTAACTCGTGATCTCGGCCAAGAAGAGAATAACCGTGCCGTTGCCGCCCGCGCTGCTCAGAGCGAGCCAGTCGCCGTAAAGCCAAGCAAGACACCAATTGGCGAACTTAAGCTCAACCAAGGCGTGCCGACACTTGATTCTGCCGATCATGAAGAAAAGAAACAGTCCGGCCTTTCAAGCCTTCGTAACAGTGTCAAAATGGACAAAGCCGCCGAAGAGCAAGCCGCCCTGACGACCATGAGTGACCCCGACTGGAAAGCGCCAAGCACTGACTTATTGGAGAAAAAACAATCACCGGCCGATGCGGGAGATGTTAAATCAAACGCTCAAATCATCCAAGACACTTTGGCCGAGTTTAATATTAACGTCGAGATGGAGGGCGCCAACATTGGTCCGAAAGTAACGCAGTATACCCTCAAACCGCCGGCCGGCGTTAAATTGACTCGTATCACTCAGCTCGAAACTAATATTTCGCTTAATTTAGCCGCCCAAGCTATTCGCATCGAAGCGCCAATTCCTGGTCAGCGAGCAGTCGGTATTGAAGTGCCAAACCTCAAAGCAGCTGACGTGCGCTTGTTCGGTATTCTCAATTCAAAGCATTGGAGCCAGTCTGCTGCGCCGCTAGCATTTGCCGTTGGTAAGGATATTGCAGGCGAAGCAGTGGTGGGTGAGCTCAATAAAATGCCCCACCTTTTAATCGCTGGTCAAACTGGCTCTGGTAAGTCGGTCATGATCAACACGCTATTAACGAGTCTGCTTTATCGCAATAGTCCGGCCGACATGAAGTTAATTTTGGTTGACCCGAAGCAGGTTGAAATGGCACCGTACGAAGACATTCCGCATTTGTTAACGCCAGTTATTACCGCCCCAGAAAAGTGTATTAGTGCACTAAAATGGGCGGTTAACGAAATGGAACGCCGCTACACGCTACTTGCCGAAGAAAAGGTGCGCGACATCAAGAGCTACAACGATCGCCAGCGCGCGAACGGTGAAAGTATGCCATACATCGTTATTGTTATCGACGAGTTGGCCGACCTGATGATGCTTGCCGCTCGCGACGTTGAAGCCTTGATTGTGCGCTTGGCGCAAAAAGCTCGTGCCGTCGGTATTCACTTGGTGCTTGCGACGCAGCGCCCTTCAGTTGATGTTATTACTGGCCTCATTAAAGCCAACGTACCTGCCCGTATTGCCTTTACGGTGGCGAGCCAAATCGATAGCCGTACTATTCTTGACCAGATGGGTGCCGAGAAATTGCTTGGCCAAGGTGACATGCTGATGTTAACCCCCAGCATGAGCAAACCACGTCGTATCCAAGGTGCTTGGGTGACCGACGATGAAGTCATGAAAGTTACTGATCATCTCCGCATGCAACGCGCACCTGAATACGACGATGAAGTGGTCGCGCAGCAAGTGCAAATTGGTAAGGGCAGCAATGTGGTTGACTTTGATGGCGCTGGTGGCGGCAATAGCGACGACGACATGTATAAAGATGCTGTCCGCGTCGTGGTTGAGGCGGGTAAGGCAAGTACAAGCTTGTTGCAACGCCGTCTGCGCATCGGCTACTCACGTGCTGCTCGTATTATCGAAGAGATGGAAGAACAAGGTGTTATTGGGCCTGCAGATGGCTCACGACCGCGCGAGGTACTGATGCGTCCTGGCCAAGAAGCTACGCTTATTGATGACGTCCGCGCAGACGCATAGCCACGAACTATTAATTGCTTTTTAATGATATTTATGCTATAGTAGTGTAGTGACGCAAGTGTGCTTTTGAAGACGCTTGCGTGGATCTACATATACAGGAGGCGGAGCATGGGCTTCGTACGAGGTAACAAGCCGCAGGGTGTCGCCCTGTTGCTGGCTGTGATCGTCATGGTGGCCGCCGCGATTGGGTTTAACGCCCAGCCGAGGTGGTTCACTGAGACTGCAGTTCCGGTGGCGGGATTCGCTGCAGAGGGCCTAAATGGGCTCCGCTGTGGTGACGGCCTCATCGAGACCAAGCTACGGCCTGGAGATTCGGTGGTAACGGCCGCTGGCTCGAGCTTCACGTTCAACAAGACCGCAGACGGCTCGGTGTCTATCCAGGTCGTCATGTCCGAGAAGGAGACCTTTCAGGGCATGATCTTTGTGCCGCGCTGGCAGCGCATTGGCGCTCAGCCCAGTGTGGCGTGGGTCGACCGCGATCCGGCGGCCAGCAGCTTCTCGACCAAGCGAAAAGCTGCGGAGTTCGCCATGTTCTTCCAGGAGGGCATCGACAGCCACGACTGGTCTTCCAGCACGCTGGACGTTGCGCAGGTCAGTGCACTCGAGGTGTGCACGTCCGGTGCAGCCAACACATGATCCACGCGTCACACATGCCGAACTCGCCTCCGTGGCGGGTTCGGCAGTGACCCAAGCGGCTTAATCATTCAAAACGATTGAGAATCTTGTGTTTATATAATAAGTATGCTATAATATAGGTATTGGCGTTGTACGTCAAGATCCTACTCGCTCCCCATGAACCTTAGGAGGTCTCATGCGTACCAATGGTTATTGGCGTCACTGTGCGCTGGCCATCGCTGTTGCAGTTGTCACGAGCCTCGGCTTGCTCACTGCACTCAGTGGTGTTACGCGCACCGCGCCGACCTCGGTGCCCATCGTGGTCGGCGTCACTTCGGCACCGATCGCCGCCTCGCAGCTGGCGTCCGACGCATTCTCCCCCTACAAGCCGAACAAGCATGTGGGATTGGAGTGCGCTGGCAATTCTACCAGCGCTTTTGTCGATGGTCCATCTGTGTACATCGCCAACAGTACGTCCCTGCAAGCTGAGGTGAACTTCAACAGGCTGGGGCAACCCAGCTCGCTGAACCTCGAGGTGCAGGCGGGCTTCAACGAGTCGGTCACGGGCTTGCTCATCATGGGACGCAACGGAAACAGCTATCACAGCTATCCGTTGCGCCAGTTCGTCGCCGAGAGTAATCGGTGGAGTACCGTGATCGACATCGCCGGCGCCTCCGACAAGCTAGCAGAAGGGTTGATGCACTACCGTCCGTGGATGGTGCTCGCCTGCACGGCACCCGCCGCGTAGGCTCGCGTACAACGTCACTCGCCGAACCCCACGCAAGAGGTTCGGCGGTGATACCAGCCGCTTAAATACACGTTGAGCTGCTCGTATCATTCCTCCCTCAAAACGCTGGTGCTAACAGATTAAATAATTGTTAACACCTCTTGAATATATACCAGATAATGTTGTATAATAATAAGCGTTACATAACCTGCGTTCAGGTGGCACCTTTGACGCTTACAGCATCAGGTATCCAAAGAACGCTGCGCCGTGCAGGCGTATCCATAGGAGGAAAAGAATGCGCGAATACGAACTAACTGTTCTCATTCATCCAGATCTAGAGATTGATCTAGAAAAACCACTCTCAAAAGTCCGTGATATCATCACGACAAACGGCGGTGAAATCACCACCGAAGAAAACCAAGGTAAAAAGAAGCTTGCCTATCGCATTCGTAACGAAGACTTTGCGGTCTACGTCTACTTCGAACTCAACTTGCCAGCTACTGGTGTGCAAAAAGTTGACGCAACGCTTAACATTACCGACGAAGTGCTTCGCCATCTTCTCGTCAGCAAAGACCTCAAGCGTCCCGATGAAGAAGAAAAAGAAGCCGAAGAGTCAGCTGAAAACGCTGACAAAGAATAATACACACGCAGTCAACTAACCAATAGG